>CAVJGP010000006.1:0-26988 GCA_963648855.1 Alistipes onderdonkii
AGCCTGCGAGAAACCTGGAGAGGCCCCCACGGGGGCCTTTTCGCGTATATGGGGGGGCGAATCCGCCCAAAGCGCGGCTCACGCAGCCCAAGGGGCCCCGGGAGGGGTCCTTTGCGTTTCACCGACAACCCGGCGTCTTCTTTGCTGGCACGAGATGGGCCTCAGTGCGCCCGGCGGCTCGCCTCTTCCTCGCGCCCTATTCGCTGCGCGCAGGCCTTGGCCCTGGCAGCCGCCTCGTTCACGGCGGCCCGAAAGGCCCAGTCAGTCTGCCCGGCATGAGAACGGCCTCCGCACCTCGAGCCATGCCGATCGGTTCGCGGGGCGGAGGCTGTAGTGGGTACGGTCGCTGTCGCGTCTTACCTTGCGAGCACCTTGAAGACGGCCTTCTTGTTGTGGCTGGGGGCGTCGGCGGGGCTGAGGCTGGGCATGTGGGCGTCGTTGGGCATGACCACGATGAACTTGCCGGGGTAAGAAGGTTCCGGCCGCCGATTTGGCTCGATTTTACTGCACAGAGGCCTCTTAAGCTTTCCTTTGCTCGGCCGAGGCCAGTCTTCAGTTTGCTTATGGTTTGCCCTGCCTCTCCCCTTTGCCCATCTGCGTTGCATAGGCCCTTGCCCAGGTGGCGAACTCGCGGACGACGGGCTCGAGGGCGCGGCCTATCTCGGTGAGGGAGTATTCGACGTGAGAGACTTCCTCGGCATATTCCGTTCGGTTCACAATTCCGGCCGCCTCAAGACCCCTGAGCTGCTTGGTCAGGGTGCCGGCCGTCACGCTGCCGAGTTCCCTGAGCAGCTCGTTGAACCTCTTTGGGCCGGGCATGAGGCGAAGGACGATTATCATGCTCCATTTTCCTGAGATTGCTTGCTGCGCGCGCTCGTATGGGCACGATGTGGTGGGTTCGCGCATGATTTATGTTCGCCATCCCTTACAAAGGTACTACCCAAAAGAACCTACTGTTCAAAAGTTACCTTACGATGATACTAGTCAAAGTATCAAAATGGTAACTCGTATCGAGAGCTGGCAGAATCTGTTTGGGCTCGATGGACTGGAACGAGGTCGTCGGTGGGGCAAGCGGTACTTTCGTTTTGCGCAGCGGGTTTTGCTTATGCCGCAGGCCCTGATGGGCAAGCCGCAGCGCCGGTGTTGGCCAATGCGACCTTTGAGGTGGGGGCGGGAGAGGTCGTGCTTCTTGTCGGCCCCAGCGGGTGCGGCAAATCAACCCTGCTTAAGATGGCCAACGGTCTGATTCCCCATTACGTGCCGGGCTATCAATACGGTCAGGTGCTGCTTGAGGGCGCGCCGGTGGGCGAGATGGCGCTGCACGAGGTGTCGCGCAAGGTGGGCAGCGTGTTTCAGAACCCTCGCACGCAGATGTTCAACGTCGAAGTGCGCTCTGAGCTGGCCTTTGCGTGCGAGAACCTGGGCGTGGAGCCCGAGGCCATCGAGGCGGCCATTGCCAGGGTGGCGCATGAGTTTGGAGCAGAGCACCTTTTGGGAAGGACGGTCTTCGACCTTTCGGGCGGCGAGCGGCAGAAGGTGGCGTGCATGTGCGCCTCCGTGCTCGACTCGCGTGTCATTGTGCTCGATGAACCCTCCTCCAACCTCGATGCCGGGGCGATACGGGAGCTTGCTGGGATTGTCGCGAGGTGGAAGCAGGCGGGCAAGGCCGTGCTCATCGCCGAGCACAGGCTCTACTACCTGAGCGAACTTGTCGACAAGGTGGTTCACATCGAGGATGGGCGCGTGCGGCACATCTGGAGCGGCGACGAGTTCCGGGCCTTTGACGAGCGCGCGACGCGTGAGCTGGGCCTTCGTCCCATCCGCCCGCAGAGCGTGGAGCCGGATGCTTGCTTGGGCCTGAACCAGGCAGCGCATCGGCAGGCACACATCGAGGACCTCGCATGCTCCTATGACAGGTGCAAGAACGCGCCGGCCTGCCTTGATATTCCAGCGCTTGAACTGCCGCTCGGCATCCCGGTGGCCCTCATCGGAGAGAACGGTGCAGGTAAATCGACGTTTTTGAGGTCGCTGTGCGGGCTTGTCAAGAATGCCCGGGGAACGTGCGCGCTTGATGGCGCCTGCGCCATGGGGCCGAAGGAGCGCCTGCGTCAAAGCTATCTGGTGATGCAGGACGTCACCTCTCAGCTGTTCTGCGCAAGCGTGGCCGAGGAGGTTGTGCTGAGCGCCGCCGGGGCGGGTCGCAGGAGGGGCGCCCGACAGGTGTGTGCCTCAGTTGCGGGCGTGCTCGAGGAGCTTGACCTGGCCGAATACGCGGACTCCCACCCGCTGGCTCTTTCTGGCGGGCAGCAGCAGCGGGTTTCTGTGGCATGCGCGCGGGCGGCTGGCCGCAGCATCGTGCTCTTTGACGAGCCGACGAGCGGGTTAGACCTGCGTCACCTGCGTGAGGTGGCAGACCTGATGCGGACGGTCGCGAAAGGGGAGACGGCGCAGCAGGAGGGACGCCTGGTCGTTGTGGCGACGCACGACTACGAGCTTATCTGTGCCTGCTGCGGCTTTGTGGTGCGCCTGGAACATGGCCGGGTCGCGCAGGCCTACTCGCTTGCCGACGAGCGCGGTAGAAGGCGCCTGTACGAGTTCTTTTGGGGCGAGGGCCGCACGCCGTGAGGTGCCGAATCACCCGGAGGCTCCGACTGGCTGAAGACCGGTGTATGAAGAGGATTGGATGAGCGATGCAAGCTATCTCAGATGTGACATTTCCCCTGCTGGTGGGCGTGACGGACATGCCGGCGCACGAGTTTTACCAGGGGCTGACCCCCGATGTGCCCTCGAGCGCCTATGAGCTGCCGGAGCTGTGGGAGCTCACGGTGCCCCGCTTTGCCCCTGTGTGCGACGCGCTGCGGCTGACAGGCGAGCCGGGCGCCAGGGAGTATGAGATCTGCGACGTTGCCGTCGCGGCCCCCGCCTGCCTTGTTGAGGGGACGGACGCGTCTCCTGTCGCAGCGGCGCGTTGGCGGGACGTGCGTGATGTGCGGCGCGTGGAGAGTGCCGAGGCGCTGGCGGAGCTTGCCTGCTACAAGGTCAAGCCGCTGCGCACCGACGGCAGCTTTGGCCGACGCGTCCTTTTGCACCCCGACAACGCGCGCACCATGCGTGACATGTCGAGCGTCCTCGTGCTGGGCCGAGAGTTTTCCAAGTTCGTGTATTACACCTATGCATGCTTCATCGAGGCTGCCGACGGCATCGGGGTCGAGACGTTCGAGGATTTCTGCGCGCTGTACGGCAAGGACGTGTATGCCATTGAGCTGGAGCGTGCTGACGGGCCCGCGTTGGGCCTCACGTGGCCGGATTGGATCTGCCACAACCCCGACGCCCATCTTGAGCTGGGGGTTCTGTATGCGGGAGCCGGCCTGCGGTATGAGAGTTTCGCCGGTTGGGAGGCAGGTCAGCCTTGCACGCTGCGCATTCTTGCGCGGGGTTGCCTGGACCTGGAATTTGAGGTGCGCTTGCCGGAGCCTGCAGAGCTCGAGTTCTCGCAGGGCTGGTATGTCAAGCAGGTTGAGAAGGCACGGGCGGCGCTCGGTGTGGCCGGCTCGGGAAAGGAAGGCCTCTAATGCAGGCAGCGAACAACAACGAGCCGAAGGCCTCGGGCGCGGCTCAGGCGGCGCAGGGGGACGTGCAGGCGCAGGTGCCCACGGTGAGCGTTTCGGGCGCACAGAGGGGGCGGGGCCTGTCGGTCCCCAACCTTGTGACCGTGGGAATCTTCACTGCGCTGTACTTCCTTGCCTGCGCCATCATGACGTTCACGGTGGGCGCCCTTGTGCCTGTGGTGGGTATGGTCTTGTTGCCTGCCGCCACGGCTCTCATTGCGGGCTCGATCTACTTCCTGCTGGTGGCCAAGGTGCCCAAGTTCGGGGGCGTCACGGCGATGGGCCTGGTCATGGGCCTGTTCTTCTTCTCGTCGGGGCACTTTGTGCTCTCGTTTGCGGCCAACATGGTATGCGGCCTTGCGGCCGACCTCATCGCAAAGGCGGGCTCGTATCGCAACCGTGCGCTTAACCTTGTGAGCTACGTGGTGTTCTCGTTCGGCCTCACCGGGCCCATCCTGCCGATGTGGCTCATGAAGGACGCCTATGTGGCCAACCTCGTGGCGCGAGGAAAGGACGCGGCCTACATCGACGCGTTCTTTTCGGGCATCAACGATGCCACGGCTGTGCTGTGCGTGGTGGCGACGCTGGTGTGCGCCGTGTTGGGAGGGCTTTTTGGCCGCTACGTGATGGAGCGGCACCTCAAGAAGGCGAACCTGGCGTAATGGGGGCGATGGCTGCGGAAATTCCCGCCGGGAGCGGGAGTCGGGCGGCGCTGTGCCTTGATGCGCGCACGAAGTTGTTCTTGCTGCTGTTGTCCAACGTGCTGCTGTTTCTGCATTGCGCGCCGGCGATAGAGCTGTGCCTTGTGGCGCTCGTGCTCGTGCCTTACCTGCTGTCGGGCCATACGCGGGCGGCGCTGACGTGGTGCGCCGTGTACCTGGGGATGTTCGCGTGCGACCAGCTGGTGACGCCCCGCATGGAGGCGAGCGTGGCGCTCACGGTGCTGTCGGTGCTGTCGAGCGGGCTGCGCATCATGGTGCCGTGTCTCATCGCCGGTGCCTATGCCTTCACCACCACCTCTCCCAGCGAGTTTGCGGCGGCGCTGCGCCGTTTGCGCGTGCCCGACCGCGCGCTCATCCCGCTGCTCGTGGTGATGAGGTATTTCCCCACGTTGAGGCGGCAATGCCGCGAGATTCTTGACGCGATGCGTCTGCGCGGGGTGGTGACGGGCGTGGCCGATATCCTGAGGCACCCGCGCGCTTGCATGGAATGCCTGCTTGTGCCGCTGCTGGCGCGGGCATGCTCCACGGCGGAGGACCTCTCGTGCGCATGCCTTACGAAGGGGGCGGACAACCCCGGTCTTCACACGTGCGTGACGCGCCTGAGCCTGCGCCCGTGCGACGCGTGCGTCATGCTGGCGGGCGTGGGGCTGGTCGCGCTGCAGGTTGCGGTGGGGTAGGGCGGGCTGTTGGTTGAAGTAGGCCGATGTACCCGCAGGTGAGCTTGCTGGCATGAGACGATGATTGCGCCCGCGGCGGCGAGGCGACGGGGTGGTGACGCGCGATACAAGGCGTCGCAAGCTCGCGCGCAGGCGATAAGGGCCGCCCCGGATAGACTCGGGCGCAACCTCGCGTATGACCGATCGCAACATCGCATGCAGGCGACAAGAGCTGCTCCGGATAGACGCGGGCGGAACCTCACACATGCCCGGCCGCAAGCTTGTGCGCGAGCGATAAGGACTGCCCTGGATAGGCGCAGGCGCAACCTCGCGCATGCCTGGTCGCGCAAGCTCGTGCACAGGCGATAAGGGCTGCCGTGCGGTGGCGCCTGCGCCCGCGCCGCGCGGCAACAGACCTTGGCGAGGGACGCGGACCGTGGGCCTTGCGGCGTGGTGGCGCATAGATGGCAAAGGGGGCTCCGGTCAGGCGCGATGCCTTGCCGGAGCCCCCTCCTCAGGCCGATTTAGATACAGCCTAGTCCATCGTCATGTTGTCGGCGACCGTCTCGGTGCCGGCGCGGTAGGTGTGGCAGTTGTCGCAGGCCGCGATGTTGCCGCCGAGCTGCTCGGCGCTGTAGAGCGTGCTGCCGCCGT
Source organism: Alistipes onderdonkii (assembly GCA_963648855.1). Lineage (GTDB taxonomy): Bacteria > Actinomycetota > Coriobacteriia > Coriobacteriales > UMGS124 > UMGS124. The sequence continues at coordinate 5,641 of CAVJGP010000006.1, forward strand.
GCACCGAGTCGTAGGGGTTCCAGCTGCCCAGCTCCTTGGCCGATTCAAGCGTCTCGTCGCTCACGGCGTCGCCCGTGGTGTAGGCGGTGAGGGCCGGGGCGCTGCCCTCGGTGATGGGGCCCTCGTCAATGGTGCCGTTGACGGCGCTCTCGGCGGCCACGTAGCCGAAGGTCACCGCGCGGCCGATGGAAGTGCCGGGGATGTGGCGGGGGTAGTTGCCCGCGAAGAAGTTGCCCGAGGCATTGCCGCAGGCGAACAGGCCCGCGATGGGCTTGTCGTCGCAGTCGAGCACCGAGCAGTTGCCGTCGATGGTGAGGCCGCCCACCGTGGCCAGCACGTTGCTGTTGGTGGTGAGGGCGAAGTAGCGCGTGCCGGAGAAGGGCAGGGTGGCGCTCAGGTCGCGGCCGAAGCGCTCGTCCTTGCCTGCGTCGAAGCCTGCGTTGTACTCCTGCACCGTGGCGGCGAGGCCCTCGACGTCGATGCCGCAGGCGCTGGCCAGCTCCTCAACGCTTGCCGCTTCGAAGAGCCAGCTCTTGGCCTTGAACTCCTCGAGCGTGGCGTCGTCGAGCATGCCGTCGGCCATGGTCTCGTCGAAGACGTACCAGCAGTTCTTGCCGTAGGCGGGCTGGGCGTTCTGGGCGTTGGAGACGCACTGGAAGGGCAGGTCCTCGCGCACGAAGCGAGCGCCGCGGCCGTTCACCAGGATGCCGTAGTAGATGGCGTTCCAGGTGCGGGAGTCATAGAAGGAGTCGGGGTTGCCCCAGCGGAAGTTCATGACGGGCTGGGGGATGGGATCCATCTGGGCGCCCACCGCAAGGCCCATCATGTGGCCGTCGCCCGTGGTGCCCCAGCCCGGGTTCCACCAGGAGGAGTTGGCGTAGTCCTCGGGACGCGTCCAGGCCTGCATCATCTCGGGGTTGCAGTCGTAGCCGCCGGTGGCCAGGACGACGCCCTTTGCGGCGTTGGCCTGGAAGTAGCCGTCGGCGTCCTTGGCGATGACGCCCGTCACGCGGCCCGACTCGTCCTGCACGAGCTGCACGGCGGGGGTTGAGAAGCGCATGTCCACGTTGCTGTAGGCGCTCTTGGCTACCTGCTGCATCTCGAGGCACACGTAGATGCCCGAGAGGCCCGAGCGCACGCCGGCGTCCTCAGGCAGCGCGGGGGAGGAGTAGAAGCCCAGCTCAGTGTCGATGAGCGAGGTGAGGGCGGGCATGCCGCAGGTGGAGGGACCCTGCTCGACCTTGGTGATCACGAAGCCGTTCTGGCCCTTGTCAAGCATGTCCTGCCAGAAGTCGGTGGCCTCGCCGGAGCGGTCGCAGTAGGTGTGCGCTGGCTCGGGGCGGCAACGCCAGTAGGCGGAGCGCTGGATCTCGTCGAAGAGGGCGGTCTTGTCGATCTCGGTGCCCTCCTGGCACTTGGCGCCCGCCGCGCCGAAGCACTCGAAGCAGCCGCGGCCCTTGGTCATCTTCTCGAGCAGCAGCACGTTGGCGCCCATGTCGGCCGCCTTGAGGGTGGCGATGAGGCCGCCGATGCCCGCGCCCACGACGATGACGTCGAAGTCCTCGGTGCGCGCGATCTCGTCGGAGGCAATCTCGCGAGACTCATAGGCGATGGGGCCGCGCGGGCCGGGGCAGGCGGCCAGGCGTGCGGGCTGGGCGCTGACGCCGCCCTGGTAGATGTTGAGGTAGTCGGCCGCGCTGGCGGCGGCGCCGCCCTCGGGCTGGGTGTCCTGCGTGTTGGAGCCCTCGGCCATGGCGGCCGCGACGCCTGCGGTGCCTGCGATGGCCGCGCCGGCGATGCCTGCCGCCTGAACGAACGTGCGACGAGTGACGTTGCTCATGGTGCTTCCTTCCCCAATGGTTTTGGATGTGACCCGTACAGTGTACGGTCTTGAGTTACTATACGCTGTACGATATTGAGATGCAAGGTGGCTGAGCGGCCGTCTTGGTCGGATTGTTGGGAAGGTCGGGGGAGTGGCGCGCGGCGCGCCGCATGGCGCGGACTTGCGCTAAGGTACTGCATCTGGCGGGGCGTCCTCGCCTGGCTCGTGTTAACCGAGCTATGCCGGAGACAGGTGGGGCCTGACGGAGGTTCCTGCCTGGGTCGCGCGGGCTGAGCTTGGGCTGCGCGGAGTTGGCGCCCGGCGCGGCCTCCCTGCTTGGGTTGGCGCGAGATGCCAGGCGCTCCCGTGTCTGCGCTCGTCGCGCGGGCGCGCACCACATCGTAAGACGTTTCTGCATCGAGGCCCGTACGTGGCACGAGGAGGGTACCGACATGGCCCAAAGCGCAAAGAAGCCAGGCGTGGCGCCCGGGTTCACCCGCGATGAGATTCTGAGGCGTGCCCTTGCGCTTGCCGACGAGTCGGGCATCGAGGCCGTGAGCATGCGAAAGCTCGCCGCCGCCGTGGGCTGTGCGCCCATGTCGCTCTACACCTACTTCGACGGCGTGCAGCACATCCGGGCCGGCGTGGTGGCCCTGGCGTTTCGCGAGGTTGACGCCGAGCCCGTGCCCGGCGAGCGCTGGGACGACACCCTTCGCCGCACGATGCGCTCCATCAGACAGATGTACTTGCGCCACAGCCGCGCCGACCTCTACAAGGTGGAGATGGGCGGTTACTCGAGCGCCCTGGCCGAGCACACCGCGCGCATCTACGCGCTGCACGAGGCCCAGGGCATCCCCGCCGCCATCCTGCGCCGCACCTGGTGCGTGGTTGACGCGTTCCTGGGCGGCTTTATGTCGGCCGAGCTTGAGGAGCTCAACAACCAGCGCGAGCATCCCGACCCCGAGGGTCGCAGCTGGATGCAGACGGCCGAGACCGCCTACACGCAGGAGACCTTCGAATCGGGCATCGACATCATCGTGGCCGGCGTGCGCGCCCTGGCCGCCCCCGACCCCTGCGACTGGCGCACGCCACTGGGATAGGGCGAGCTGCGGGCGGGTGCGTGCGGCTTTGAGATGCGCACGGCCTGAGCGTCCAGCGCCTGCAAGGGGGGTATGTCGTGCTGGCGGAATATGCCAACTCATGTAGTGGCGGCAATTCCCAGTAACGTGTCGAATGGGCCAAATGGATCGGCTGAAGGGACGGAGGGGTTGAGGCGGGCGCTGCTAACGTCGATAGTATTTCATTGAGAGAGGTGTGGTGGGGTCGGGAGGAAGGATGCGTGTCGTAACGCCAAGCTCTACGAGGGTGTGAGCAAATTCGTCCTTGTTGAGGGGTGAACAGATATCTTGTCCGGCATGGTCGTTGGTGACAAGGCGCCCACTCGCCAGGCAAGTTGTGGCGTAGTTGGCGCGCGCCCGTGCAGCTGCGGAACAGGCGCGCGCAACCCATGGCTTGTCGGGACTTGCGTCCATTGATCCTAGGAGCACCTCGCATAGGCTCCCTTCAAGTAGCTCGGCTAGCCGCCATGCATCGAGGACGGAGTCGTTTACTCCTCGCAGTAGCCCCCATACGATCTCAACCTTGCGATTTGGCTGTTCCGTCGCCTGGCTATTCATAGCGCGCACGCATGCGGCAAGCTCCTCGACTCCCCACCTCATCGCGCCCGGCATCAGTATGTCGCGCACTGATTGAAATCCTGAGTGCAGCGTTATTCGCAGCTGGTGGCCGTTTTGTATGATGTGCTCTATGCTGCCGACGACCCCGCAGGTGCTTATAACGCGTCTAGCCTGGGGAAAGGACGCCGCGATCAGGTCTAATGCATCCAATAGCGCGTCGAGGTTGAGAAGGGGCTCTCCCTGAGCGGAGGCCTCTAGCACAGCCGGAGCTGCTCCACAGTCGGTCGAGATGATCTCTACCTGTGAGGCAATCTCATGTGCGGTAAGGTTGCGCGTTAGTCCCTGCAGGCCCGTGGCACAAAAAGGGCATCCTACAGGGCAGCCGACTTGTGAGGAAAATGATATCGTGCAGCCCGGTTCGCTGACGTTTTGGCGCACGACGCACTCAAACCGAAGTTCACCTGCTGACAGCAGGTACTTTTTGATACCGCACGGGAAAGTGCCTCGCTGCACAAGGCGAACGGCTTCTGTGTCGACAGGTATCCGTTTGTGCAAGACTGTATCTTGGGCCACAGTGCCTCCTGCCCGTTATGACTCTTTCGGCTCGGCAGCGCTTACCAGGTCGATGAGCTCGTTTTTGGTGTGTACGTCAAACTTTTTGTAGATGCGTTGCTTGTGGGTTGCGGCGGTGCCAGCCGCGATGACGAGCTTTTCGCAAACGTAGGTCAGCGAATAGCCCTGTACCAGAAGGTCGAGCACCTCAAGCTCGCGCGAGGTGAGATTGTGCTCGCGGGCTACCTGTCGGCACTGCAGGCCGAGCTTGCTGCTGGCAAACGCGCTCTCTTTGCTGTCGCCGTGCGAAACGAGCATTTTAGACAGCGAGGGTTCCGTGAGGAAGAAATCGCACACAGTGATGCCTATGACCAGACACACAAGAGGGGCGATTGCCCAAAACAGCGTGTCGGTTCTGGTATTGACAAAGCTTTCGAAAAAGAAGCCGCCTGCTGCTCCGATAAAGGCGCAACCCCAAGTAAAGCCCAGACAGAGCAGTGCGCTCGCCGAAGTCATCGAGGCGCACTCCCAGGCAAGAAAGAGCAGAATTGCTGCCGTTGCGCAAAAGAGACCGATGAGGCACATGGGCTGCAAGAATGCGGCCGTCTCTTTGAGGTAATTGAGGGGTACGACGCCGACGGCAAGCACGATGGGATACACTTTGATGGAGGCAAAGGGAGTAACGCGCTGCGTCCGGTTTATGCGCGTGGCCCCTTGGGTGATGCCCCAGAGCAGCAGCATGATGAGGGCAAGGCTTAACAGCGGCATCCAACTTGGGCTCTCGACGACCATGGGAAAGAAGTGGCACGTCGAATAGGAGAGGGCCAATGCCCACAGCCCTACGAATACGCCCATGTAGATAAAGAACGTGCGCTGAGCTGCAACAACCTTCACGGCGCCCGGCCGATGCGGGATGTTCTTGAGGGAAGGCGAGATGATGCCGAGGGCCTGGGCCCCCACTCCGGCAACCAAAGCAAGAAAGACATCTGCGCAGGGGATGGCGCTCATGGGAATGCACAGAAGAGCCGACAGGCACAGGGGGCCAAACATACATGCGGCGAAGGCCGGCGTGCCTGTTTCGGGTAAACGAGAGAGCCATGATGCTAGGCTTGCCGCAATGCTGATGCCGCAAAAGATCCCTGCTAAGATGCTGAGCGTCATGCCATGAGATGACTCGTCGGATGCAATCCAGAGCAGCAACGTTCCCACGACCCAAGCGGCTAAGCCGATTATCAGCATCGTTCGATCGCAATAAAACGATTTGGGCAGTGCACCTGCACCGACGAGGATAAGCAGGGCGACGCAAACTATTGCAAATGGGAACACAAAGCAGGTAAACGTGACATCGGTCACATCAAGCCTGGTGAGGGGTATGGCGAGGACGCAAAGCAATCCGCAACACAACAGGGTAAGCCCCGAGAATGCGACAAGAAACCTCGTGCTTACCCTTGACATGCTGCCTCATTCCCTATTGTGCCCCCCTTGCCCCAATGGGCCTTCATTATCAGCGAGCCCTACTGCTTGTCAATCTGCGCGACTCTAAGAGGCGCTTGCATCGGGTTAGTCGGTAGATTGCAATTATTCTGCTATACGAGCAGGGCGCCTTCGCCGTCGCTGTTCCTATCCTGCCGTGTGGCCTGTTCCTCCTCCTGCTGCTGCTTGCGCGCGGCCTCGGCTGTTTCGGAAATCACCACGAACGTGTCCCAGTCGAAGGCCTCCACGCCAGCGCCCGGCGTCACCGGCGTCCATCCCTCCTTGTGCTTGAGCTTGGCGGCGGCGCGGAAGCTCACCAGCCGTGCCCCACCGGGATTGTGCTCGTTGTCACGCACGAATTCGACGAATGACTCGGCTTGGTCAAGCGCCTCATCGTCGGAGACATCGACCTCGGCCAGGTAAAACTCGTCTGCGTCTTGGTCGGGGTAGAACTGCACGAACTTGTTTGCGAACACGCCCTGCGGCCCCTCGTCGTTGCCTTCCAGGCGGGTGCGCAACGACGAGACGCTAACCATGAGCTGTCCGTCTATGCGTCGCGCGCTGAGCACGCCATTGGCCACCATTGCGTTGATGCGGCCCGGGGCCACATCCAACTCGCTTGCGGCTTCCGCAGTGCTGACGAATGCGGCGGAATCCGTCTCCTTTGCAACGCGTGCAATGCGCACACCCGTGGTTTTAGGCAGGGGGGCGAGCTCCAGAAGGCGCTTGGCCATGGGCAGCGACGCCGCTGTGGTTGGCTTTAGGCGGGGAAAGTGCAGGTCATAGGTCTCTTCGTCGAGCTTGTCGATGTAGGCGCCCTCCACGGGCTTGCCGTCCATGAGCATTTCCCAGCGGCAGGGTACCTCGCTCTCCTCATCAGTCTTCTCGATCCAGGTCCTCACCGGTGCCGTCATAATGCAAGCCTCCTTGCGCTCAGCCTTTGTTCGATGGTGTTCCTGCGCTCGTTAACGTGCGCGCGGTGTTTCGGAATACTCGGTGCAAACGGGGAACGTCCCGCCGAATTGCCGTTTTACTGAATCGACGATGGCGTATTGCCCCAGGTCAAGAAGGTTTTCCTCCGTGACGGTGCCATAGCGTACGAACTGTTGTGCCAACCGGTCGCAGTAGTCGCAGGTATGGCACTGACGGTTGCACGTTGCCAAACGCTTGAAATACGACGTCGCGCCCAGTGCCTTGTTGTCGATGCGGGCGCTTTTGTCAACGCCGAAGAAGCCCACGCTGCTGCACAACAGATCGAGGAGGTTGCCGTCGTAGCCTTGATCCATGTAGGCCTCTTCGCAGCGTAGGACTTTGCTGCGCAGCATATCGCGTCCGACAATCTTGAAGTAGTTGGTCACACCGGCATATTTCTCCAACTCTTCGGGGCGCACCCAGTTTGAGCGGAAAATGTTGGCAGGGTCGGCCGCCACGAGGTCACCGCAAGCGAAGGAGAAGCCGTTGCCCTCGTCAGCCTTCTCGCGCGATTTGTGCGAGATCAGGTTCATGTGGAACTTGCGGTAGGGGCATTTGTAGAGGCACCCTTCGTTCACCATGAGCTTGATCTCGACTCCCAGGCCACGCACGATTTGCCCCAGCAACTTGATGTCGCGGTTGATGGCCGTGTCCACGGTCATCACGTTGGCGCCTGCCTCGGCGAAGACCTTTGCGCGCGAGTAGCAGTCTATGTCAGATAGAACGGAGGCGCTGATCTCCATGTCGGGACAGGCCCTGCGCACGGCGGAAATGAGGAAGGGGTTGGCCAGCGTAACCGCTTCCACACCGTGTTTTTCGTGCATCTCGCGCACAAAACCTACCGTACGTTCGACTGATTCATCTTCGTACCAGCCCGAACCCTCGCAGGTTGAGTTCATCGTGATGTCCACGCGTGCGCCGCGCTCGTGGATGATGTCCACCAGGCGTACGAACTTGTCCATGTTCATGGGCGAGGCGGCCCGACCCGACCCGGCAATTTCGTGCGGGGCGTTCATGTATATCTCGCGCACCTTGTTACCGTTGCGGCCATTCATGGCGAGCGTGGCGGCGAGCGTGCGCGCGTCGTCGTTGAAAGGCATCGAAAACTCGAGTCCCGCCATGTCACATCCTCCTCGTTCTGCCCGCTGGTTTTCGCGCGTCATGGGCAACGTGCCGTTTTCTGGAAAGGCGGGGTCGCAGACATTCGAGGTGCTGCGACCCCGCCTTCTTAGGCTGCTTGCGGTCTTTGCATGAGGCGCAGGCCTAGTGCCGTGCTAGGCGTCCCAGTCCTCAAGCGCCGCGCAGTTCCTACCGGCGATACGACCCCAGCACCAGTTCTCGGAGTTGTTGCCGCCGGTGATGGCGTAGGTGTGCGACGCCATGTTGCAGAACGAGCCGGCGCCGTACAGGCGGCCGATAGCGTTGCCGTCGCAGTCGACGATTTCGGCCTTGGGGTTGCGGGCGGGGCCGCCAAGCGTGTTGCCCAGACCGGGGTAGATCGGGATGGCGTAGAAGGGCGGGCCCTGGATGGGGCTCAGGCCGCCCGCACCGCCCGCGCCGGCAGAACCCTCGGCCGAGCGGCCGAAGTCCTGGTCCTCGCCGATCTCGCAGAAGTGGTTGTAGCGGTCGAGGGTGGCCTGAAGGTCCTCGACCGTCATGTTGGGTGCGCCCTCGTCGAAGGCGTTCAGGGCCTCGACGAGCTCGTCGAGCGTGTCGCCCTTCTTGATCCAGCCGCGCTCGAGCTCCCACTTGTTGTCCGAAGACCACCCGGACCAGTGCCCGAGCTCGTCAGGCAGGTTGGACGACATGTAGCCCACGTCCATGCCGCCGTTGTCCGGGCCCAGACCGCCGACCATGTCGCCCCAGGGGCCGGCGTCGAAGCAGGCCTGGTCGAAGATCGCCCAGGAGGGTATGCGGTCGTAGTTGCAGACGTCCTCGTTGAAGTTGGTGAAGATCTTCCAGCCGCCGTGGGGCACGAAGACGGTGTCGTCGCGCCAGCGCTTGCCGAGGCTGTTGACCCAGATGAACGAGGCGGCGGGGGCGCTCACCGAGACGCCGCCGGGGACGATCTCGGGGTCGTTGAACCAGGCGTTGTACCCGCCCATGACCAGGCCCATGGAGCGCAGGTCGGCACCAACCCTCTGGCACATCTTGATGCCGTCGCCGGTGTTGAACTTCCAGCCGTAGAAGCCGCGCATCGGGTAGCACTTGAGATACTTGGCCTTGAGGTCCTCGTTGAACTCGAAACCGCCGCACGTCATGATGACGCCCTTGCGTGCCTTCACGGCGTAAAGGGTGTCATCCTCGCCCATCTTGGTGTAGCAGCCAACGATCTCGCGGGTCTCGGTGTTCTGGATCAGGTCCTCGTCGTGGCAGTCGAACAGAACCTCGATGCCGCGGTCCTTGACGTTCTGGTCCATGGTCTCAAAGAAGGCCGGGCCATTGCCCTTGACGTCGGCGACGATCATCTGATCCCAGCCGTCGAAGAGCCCCGCGTACTCGCAGCGCGCCTCACCGTTGTTGAAGAGCTCCCAGTCAAAACCGTAGTCGTCGGCGTAGTCGCCGTTCTGGACGGCCTCGTCGGCCCAGGCCTGGCACATCTCCATGGGCGTGTAGCCGTGGAAGGCCTCGTAGGCGTAGGTGGCCGCCGCGTCGGCGTCACCGGGGTAGGTCCACTGGCCGCAGTTCATCGAAGAAGAACCGCCGCCGCGGATGGGGGCCTTTTCCAGCACAAGGACCTCAGCGCCCTCATCGCTGGCGGTGCAAGCAGCCCACATGCCTGCGCCACCGTACCCGATGACGAGGACGTCGCACTCGTAGTCCCACTTCTCCGGCATCCATGCCGGGGCAGCGGTCTCGTCAGCCTTGGCCGGGGCGGCGTTCAGAACCGTCGCGGCGCCGGCGGCACCGACGGCCACCGTTGCGGCGTTCTTGACGAAGTCGCGGCGTGAACAGGCGTTCTCCATGACTATCCCCTTTCATTTCCTATTCTTTCTTGCGGAATGCAAGACGAACCCCTTGTGAACGTTCTACTCATGGCAGGTGTAGCATTCGTAGACGTTGGTGTGGTGGCAAGACTCGCACGACCTGGCGGCCGAGTCAGCCACAGCGTCATCGCCGTGGGCCTCATGGCAGCTGAAGCAGTTCAGCGCGTTCTTGTGGTCGTCGTTGAGGTCCACCACCTCGTGCGGGTTGACCACGGTACCCTTCGAGTCGGTCAGGGCTGTGCTGTCTTGCGTACCCTTTGCGAGCGATTCGTAGGATTCATGGCAGGTGAGGCAAATCTGCGGGTCTACCTCGGACTTCTTCAAACGCTTGGGAATGCGGTCCCCCTCGGCCACGTCCTTGTGGATAGAGTCCATGGTCTCCTGGTCGTCGTGGCACGTTGTGCAGCCGAACGACTGGTGCGCATCGACTTCGAGAAGTGCCGGGCAGTTTCCCTCTTGCGCCGCCGCGCCCGCCTCTTCGGCAGATACCTCCTTGGCGGTGGATTCTGCGGTCGCCTTGGCGCTCTTGCTGTCTGCGGTCTTGCCGCTGGCGGCCGAGTCGGTCGCCTCTTCGCCGGTGCCGTAGGAAGCAGCCTCCACCGTGTGGCAGTCGCTGCAGGCACCGTCGAAGGAGTACGTCACTCCTGCAGGGACCTTTTGCGTAGCCGCTTGTGCGGGCGTTGTGGCACAGGCAAAACCCGCTCCCAGAAGGGCGCAGGCAAGTGTTGCACCGAGCATGTTTTTCATGGTGATGTGCATACTGATTCACCTCCCCGTGTGTATGCCAACGAACTCAAAGGTATCGATGGCATGGCTTTCAGGAAATAATGCAGGTGAGGCTATTACGTGGATAGGTATAGGTAATGCAAAATATATTACGCGGTTTAGCAGCCGTTTTATCAAAGTCAAGCGAAATGGATGCACTTGCTCTCATCGAGTGGGTGGGGCGGGTAGTGCAGGGGGCTGTATGGGTTTGCGTGGGCGAATGAGGGTTTGCGTTCTTTGAGACGGCGTGTGCCATGCATACTTCGATCTGTTATTTCAAGCGCATTTATCGCCCTTGAGGTCTTTCGCATGGGGTTTACGGCGGGCAGCGTCTGCATGGGGCGCGAGGCGGTGTGGGGCCGTACATTTGCGCGCTGAATCCGCGCTGGCCCCCGGTTGCTCGCGTCCCACGACGCCCGCCCCTTTCGACCCGCAAATTCACCGACCCCCGCGCCCCTTTTTATGTGCGGCTGCGGCCCATACGGGCGGCGGGGTGCTACGATTAGCGGCTGATTCGCAGGACATCGGTGGCGAGCGACCCGGCAGGAGGGGTGATGAGCGCCTTGCAGCACAGCGCACAGGACGTCTCGCAGCAGGAGCAGGGGCGGCAGCGCCGCTCGGGCAGGCTCATCCTGCGCTTGGCGGGCGTGTTCCTGCTCTTCGCGGCCGTGGGCGTCGCCCTCAACTGCGCCCTGGGCTACATCAACACGCGCCAGACCTACCTCGACGCCCAATCCGACCGCCTCAACGAGGTGGGCGCCTACGTGGTCTCCTCGGCCACCTCGACGGTGGACCTGTCACAGTATTACAGCGCCTGGCTGATCTACGCCTCGAAGCTGGGCGACTACACGAGCTACGAGCAGGCAAACGCCGCTGCCGACGAGGCGTACGAGGCGTACCGAGAGCTTGCCGAGCAGACCGAGTCCGAAGCCGGGCAGGCCGGCGCGAAGGAGGCGGCGGTCAGCGAGGCCTATGCCCTGAGCCAGGAGCAGGACAACGTCACGGTGTACTTCTCGTTTTACGAGATGCTGCGCCGCATGCGCCTCGCCTTCCATGTGGACCGCCTGTCGATGTTGAGGGCCGACGAGGCTACGAAGACGGTGACCTACGTCGCGGCGTCGGGCCTGGGGGTCGACGAGGACAATCCCACGAGCGTGTTCCAGACGAGCCAGGACCGCTCGACGGGGTACGACGACCTGTGGCAGGTGGTGGCCAGCGGCCAGGCGAGCGAGGACATCTGCTACTCGCCTGACGGGGACTTCCTGCTCGTCTTCGTGCCGTTCGCGGTGGGCGACGACACCTGGGTCATGGAGGTGGCCCTGGGCACCGACGAGCTCAACGAGGCGATCTTCCAGCAGATGACGGGGACGGTCGTGCTGTCGTGCGCGGTCTTCGCCGTGTGCCTCGCGGGCATCCTGGTCATCTTGCGGCAGTACCTCGTGCGCCCGGTCACCTCGCTGTCGGCCCACGTGCGCCGCTACGCCAGCGACAAGGACCCACAGACGGGCTCCTTGATCCGCGCGGAGCGCTTCCCCCACGACGAGGTGGGCGGCCTGGCGCGCGATGTGGCCGACATGATGGACGAGATGTGCCGCCACGTGGAGCAGGTGGCGCGCATGAGCGCCGAGACCGAGCGCGTGAGTTCCGAGCTGGCGGTGGCCCACCGCATCCAGCTTGCGGCGTTGCCGCAGGTAGGCCCTGAGTTCTCTGGCGAGCAGGGTCGCTTCGCCCTCTTCGCCTCGATGACCCCGGCCAAAGAGGTGGGCGGGGACTTCTACGACTTCTTCATGCAGGACCCGAGCCACCTCGCCGTGCTCGTGGCCGACGTCTCGGGCAAGGGCGTGCCCGCCGCGCTCTTCATGATGCGCGCGAAGGCCCTCATCCGCCAGATCATGGCCGAGGGCGTGCCGGTGGAGGAGGCCATGGCGCGTGCCAACGACGCCCTCGCGGCCGACAACGATGAGAACATGTTCGTCACCGTGTGGCTGGGCGTGCTCGATCTGGAGAGCGGCGAGCTGGCGTTTGCGAACTGCGGCCACAACCCCCCGCTCATGCTGCGCTCGGGCGGCGCGGTGGAGTGGCTGCGCGAGCGCTCCGGCCTGCTTGTGGGCGGGTTTGCGGGCATTCCGTACCGCAGGCGCGTCGCGCGCATGGCGGCCGGCGACACGCTCGTGCTCTACACCGACGGCGTGACCGAGGCCATGGACGCGCGCATGGCGCTCTTCGGCGAGGAGCGTCTCCAGGAGCTGCTCGCCTCGCTGCCGGCGGGGCTGACCCCGGCCCAGGTGGGGCAGGCCCTGCGCGAGGGGGTGGCCGCCTTCGTCGGCGACGCCGAGCAGGCAGACGACATCACCATGCTCGTGCTTCGCTACGAAGGCTGACGCACCCTTTGGGCGGCGCGCCCCGGTGCTTGCCTCCGTGCTGTGGGCCCGTTTGCCAGAAGGGCCGAAACGCGACTTTCGTATAACGAGCGGAGAAAAAGACCAGGTTTTCTCAATGGCGAGCTTGCGATGACGGCCCTGTCGTGGTTCCATTGCATCTAAGCGAAGACGACGTCGCCAAGGCGTCGGAAACGCGTGAAGCGTACGTGCAGTGAGGAGGTTTTGGATATGTTGTTGTTCGCATCTCCGAAAGTTCGAATGCAGGGCAGCGAGGCAGCGTCCGCGACTATCGAAGGCGCCGATGTCCGCGAGCAGCAGGTCAAGAATCCCTCCGGTGCCGACCATGCCCTTGAAGACGAGCAGCTTGACGCCGTGGTGGCGGGCGTGGGCATCCAGGCCCTGTCTGGCGAGGGAACTCTCATGCGTGCCGGCAGAAGGCCCATCATCTGGTAGACGAGGCATACAACATGGCTATTGAAATCAACATCGAGTCGGGTGCGGACGGGGCTACCGTGGCGGTCGAGGGGTACCTCAACGCCAACACCTCGCCCGACCTTGAGGCTCAGCTCGCACCCGTGCTGGACGGTTGCGCAAACGTGACGTTTGACTTCTCGGGGCTCGAGTACATCTCCTCGGCGGGCCTGCGCGTGCTCATGGGCGCGTACAAGCGCACCGTGGCCGCCGGCGGCTCCATCCGCGTGACGGGCGCCTCCGACGAGGTGCGCGAGGTGTTCGAGATCACGGGGTTCACCGAGCTGTTCGAGGTGGCTTAGACCCCATGGCCGTCCGCGCAGCCGAGAACTCATGCGAGGCGGGGGAGGCGCTTGCCTTCCTGGCGGCGCTCGGCGTGCCGGCGGGCGCCGCGTTCGCCTCGCTCCCCGCTGAGGATGCGGCCCTTGACAGCCTGCACAACTTCGTCGACGCCGTGTGCGATGAGCGCGCGGCGTCGATGCGTGTGCGGTTCGACCTGCAGCTTGCCCTCGAGGAGCTCTTCGTGAACGTCGTGCGCCACGGCTTCGAGGACGGGGCGCCGCGTGCCGACGTCTGGGTGGCGGCCTGGGACGAGCCCGCTTGCGACGGGCCCCAGGGCCGGGAGCTGCGCATCGCGATGTGCGACGCCGGCGTGGCCTACGACCCTCTGACCTTTCGCTGGCAGAAGGCGCAGAGCGCGCGCGGCGCGCAGAACAAGGTGGGCGGCCTGGGCATCCTGCTTGTGCGCGAGCGCATGGACGGGGTGTCCTACGAGCGCCGCGACGGGCGTAACGTCGTGCTGTTGACCAAGCGGCTCCAAGCCGCGAACGAATAGGAGCCGCCCATGGCGTCCATCTTCAGGGAAAAGAGCCTCGAGCGGATCCAGTCGCCCGAGGACCTCAACGACTACATCCACGTCTCGAACCCGAGCGTCTGGATGATTCTGGGCGCCATCGTGCTGTTGCTGGCCGGGCTGCTCGTGTGGGCCAGCGTGGGCACCATCGAGGAGACCTCGCCGGGCGCCCTGGTGGTGCGCGACGGCGTGGCCACCTGCTATGTGGCGCAGGGGCGCTCCGGCGAGGTGGCCCCGGGCGATGCCGTGCACGTGAGGGCCTCGGGCGTGGACGGGGCGTACTCGGGCGTCGTCATGGGCGTCGCCGACCAGCCCGTGTCCACCGCGGCCCTGGCAGATGCCGTGGGCGCCGCCCTGGGCGAGGACGTCTTCGACTCGGCCGCCTGGGCTGCGGAGTATTCCGTGTCGGGCGAGATACCCGAGGGCGTGTATTACGTCAAGGTGGTCACGGAGTCGTACCATCCCATCTCCCTGCTCATGGGTGGGGCATAAATGCGCGCGCCCGGACCTTTCGGGCGGCCCAAGCCCGCCACGAAGGCCGCGCCCCCTGGCAAGATGGCGGGCAAGGTCCCTCAGATCATGCAGATGGAGGCGCTGGAGTGCGGCGCCGCGAGCCTGGCGATGATATGCGCCTACTACGGCCTGTGGAAGCCCCTCGAGGAGGTGCGCCGCGACTGCGGCGTGAGCCGCGACGGCTCCAACGCCCTCAACGTGGTGAAGGCCGCCCGCAGCTACGGCCTTGAGGCGAGGGGCTATCGCTATGAGCCCGAGCAGCTTCGCGAGATGGCGACGTTTCCGTGCATCGTGCACTGGAACTTCAACCACTTCGTGGTGTGCCGCGGCTTCAAGGGCGACAAGGTCTACCTGAACGACCCGGGCAGGGGCGAGTACAAGGTGAGCCTCGAGGACTTCGACCGCGCCTTCACGGGCATCTGCCTGTGCTTCGAGCCGGGGGAGGGCTTCGAGCCGGGAGGCGCGCCCGCCTCCATCGCGGCCTTCGCCAAGGAGCGCCTGCGCGGGTCGAAGACCGCCCTGCTCTTCGTGGCGATCACGGCGGCCATCGGCTCGGTCATGGGCATGCTGACCCCGGTGCTCTCGCAGGTCTTCACCGACCGCCTCCTCACCCACAGCAACCCCGAGTGGTTCGTCCCCTTCATCTGCATCGTGGGCGGCGTGGCCCTCATCTCGGCGGCGCTCTCGGCCCTCAACGCCATCTTCCTGCTCAAGGTGGAGGCCAAGATGGACGTGATGTCGAGCACCTCGTTCATCTGGAAGATCATGCGCATGCCGATGGAGTTCTTCTCGCAGCGTATGGCCGGCGACATCGTGACGCGCGCCAGCTCCAACGCGGGCGTGGCCCAGAGCATCGTGGGCATGCTCGCCCCGCTCGTCATCAACTTCGCCATGCTCATCGTCTACCTCGTGGTGATGGTGAGCTACTCGCCGCTGCTCGCGGCCATCGGCATATCGTCCACGGCCATCAACATCGTCATGGCGCGCGTCATCTCCAAGAAGCGCGTCAACATCACGCGCGTCCAGATGCGCGACCAGGCAAACCTCGCCGGCTCCACCATGGCCGGCATCAACATGATCGAGACCCTCAAGGCCTCGGGCGCCGAGGGAGGGTTCTTCCGGCGCTGGTCGGGCTACCAGGCCGCCGCGAACGCCCAGTCGGTCAAGTTCGCCCGGCTCAACCAGTACCTGGGCCTGGTGCCCTCGCTCGTCTCGTCGCTGGCGAACATCGCCGTGCTCATGGTGGGCGTGCTGCTCGTGGTGCGCGGGGAGTTCACGGCGGGCATGGTGCTGGCCTTCCAGGGGTTCCTCTCGCAGTTCGCCGCCCCCGCCCAGAGCCTCATCTCCACGATGCAGTCGTTCCAGGAGATGCGCACCGAGATGGAGCGCATCCAGGACGTCATGGACTACGAGGACGACGTGGCGCTGTCGGCCCCCGAGCTCAAGGAGGGCGAGGGCGAGAAGCTGCGCGGCGGCCTTGAGATGAACAACGTGAGCTTTGGGTACTCGCGCCTGGCCGCCCCCCTCATCGAG
Source organism: Alistipes onderdonkii (assembly GCA_963648855.1). GTDB lineage: Bacteria > Actinomycetota > Coriobacteriia > Coriobacteriales > UMGS124 > UMGS124. The sequence goes on from CAVJGP010000006.1 coordinate 21,639, forward strand.
GATTTCTCCATCCATGTGGAGCCCGGGCACAGCGTGGCCTTCGTGGGAGGGTCGGGCTGCGGCAAGTCCACCCTGGCCAAGCTCATCGCGGGGCTGTACCAGCCCTGGTCGGGCGAGGTCAAGTTCGACGGCACGCCCCTTCTGCAGATACCGCGCGAGGTGCTCACGGGGTCGGTGGCCGTGGTGGACCAGGACATCGTGCTCTTCAACGACACGGTGGCCAACAACATCCGCCTGTGGGACTCCTCCATCGAGGACTACGAGGTCATCCTGGCCGCCCGCGACGCCGGCATCCACGACGACATCGTGGCGCGCGAGGGCGGCTACGACCACAAGCTGCTCGAGGGCGGCCGCGACCTGTCGGGCGGCCAGCGCCAGCGCATCGAGATCGCCCGCGCCCTGGCGCAGGACCCCACGGTGCTCATCCTCGACGAGGCCACGAGCGCCCTTGACGCCAAGACCGAGGGCGAGGTCATGCAGGCGATCCGCAAGAGGGGCGTCACGTGCGTCATCGTGGCGCACCGCCTCTCCGCGATTCGCGACTGCGACGAGATAATCGTGCTGGACAAGGGTCATGTCGTGGAGCGGGGCACGCATGAGGAGCTATATGCGGCGGGCGGCACGTATGCGCGCCTCGTGGCGCAGGAATAGGGGTCGCTCGCATGGGCTGGTTTGAGTCTCAGATCAACGAGCGCCGAAGCGGCGAGCTCGAGATGTTCGACCGCGCGATGCGCGAGCTGGGTGCCTCGGTCACGGGCAGGGAGTTCCGTGCGAGCGACGACGCCGCAGGCAAGACCAAAGGCGCCGTCGCCGCCATCCTGGCGTATTACGGGGCGCGCCCCACGGAGCTCCCCAAGGGCGTGACCGACCTGCGCGACGTCTTGGAGTATCAGCTGCGCCCCACGGGCATCCGCTTCCGCACGGTCAAGCTGCCCCGGGAATGGTATAAGGACGCCGTGGGGGCGCTGCTCGCGCTCGACGCGCAGGGCACCCCGGTGGCTCTGCTGCCCCAGGCGCGCGGCGGCTACGCCTACACCGACCCCCAGACGGGCGCGCACGTGCGCGTGGACGCGAAGGTGGCCGAGGGCCTCTCCGACGAGGCGTGGTGCTTCTATCGCCCCTTCCCCCTGCGCGAGCTGGGCGTGAGGGACATTCTGCTGTATATGGTGCGCTGCCTGGACGCGGTGGACTACGTCTATATCTTCATGGCGACGCTCGCCGTCACGCTGCTCGGCATGCTCGTGCCCCGCGTGAACCAGATCGTGTTCGGCCCCGTCATCGAGTCGGGCGAGGTGGGCCTCGTCGCGCCGGTGGCGTGCCTGCTCGTGGGCGTCATGTTCTCGCAGCTGCTCATCGGCGGCGCCAAGGCCATGGTGATGGCGCGCGTGAACACCAAGCTCGCCGTGTCGGTGCAGGCGGCCGCCATGATGCGCATGCTGTCGATGCCGGCGTCCTTCTTCAAGGGCCATGCCTCAGGCGAGCTCGCCTCGCGCCTCTCAAGCGTGAGCTCTGTGGCGACCATGCTGCAGTCCATCGTGCTTTCTACGGCCCTGACCTCGGTGTTCTCGCTGGCCTACATCGCGCAGATCTTCACCATCGCCTCGAGCCTGGCCCTGCCGGCGTTCCTCGTCATCCTGGCGAACTGCGCGGTGGGCATCGTGACGGCCCTCTTGCAGGTGAGGGTGTCGCGCGAGATGCTCGACATCCAGGCCGACCTCTCCGGCTGGCAGTACGCCCTGATCGGCGGCATACAGAAGATCAAGCTTGCCGGGGCCGAGCGCCGCGCCATCGCCACGTGGGCCGAGCGCTACCGCAAGGGCGTGCGCCTCACGTACAACGGGCCGCTGCCGCTGCGCCTGGCCGGCACCATCCAGACGCTCGTGAGCTCGGTGGGAACCATGGCCATCTACGCCTGCGCGGTGGGCGGCGACGTCACCGTGGCGCAGTACATGGCCTTCACCTCGGCGTTCGGCATGGTGTCGGGCGCGTTCTCGTCGCTCACGGGCGCCGCCACGCAGATCGCCCTCGTGCGACCCTACCTGGAGATGGCCCAGCCGTTGCTCAAGACCATGCCCGAGGTGAGCGAGAAGCGCGAGCTGCTCACGCGGGTCACGGGCGCCTTCGAGCTGGACAACGTGACCTTCTCCTACGGGGAGGGCCAGAAGCCCATCCTGGAGGGCCTGTCGCTGAAGGTGCGACCCGGGCAGTATGTGGCCATCGTGGGCCGCACGGGCTGCGGCAAGTCGACCCTCATGCGCCTGCTCCTGGGCTTCGAGCAACCCCAGCGCGGCGCCATCTACTACGACGGGCGCGACCTTGCCACGCTCGACGTGGCCAGCCTGCGTCACAACATCGGCGTGGTGCTGCAGGACGGCAAGCTCTTCCAGGGCGACATCTACTCCAACATCGTCATCTCGGCCCCGTGGCTGACGCTCAACGAGGCCTGGGAGGCCGCGGAGATGGCCGGCATCGCCGACGACATCCGCGCCATGCCCATGGGCATGCAGACCATGGTGGGCGAGGGCGGCGCAGGCCTGTCGGGCGGACAGCGCCAGCGCCTCATGATCGCCCGCGCCATCGCGCCCAAGCCCAAGATCCTCATGTTCGACGAGGCCACGAGCGCGCTTGACAACGTGACGCAGCGCACGGTGTGCGACAGCCTGGAGAAGCTCAAGTGCACGCGCGTGGTCATCGCCCACAGGCTCTCGACCATCCGCACCTGCAACCGCATCGTGGTGATTGACCAGGGCCGCATAGCCGAGGACGGCACCTACGAGGAGCTGATAGCCCAGGGCGGCATCTTCGCCGAGCTTGTGGCGCGGCAGCAGGCGTAGCGGGCGGTGGCGGGATGGCCCGCGTTGCGGCCGGAATCGTGGAGTAGGAGAAGCGCATGGATTACGTTGGCATCGACATCGGCTCCACTGCGACGAAGGTCGCCGTGATGAACTGCGCGTGCGAGGGGCCCGATGGGGCCGAGGGCGCGCTCGAGGTGGCGCAGACCTTCCTCATCCCCACCGGCTATAGCAGCGTGGACGCGGCGCAGCGCGCCCTTGACCTGCTCGAGGGCGCGGGCTATGCGCGCGAGGGCTTCGCCTGCGTGGCCACGGGGTACGGGCGCATCTCGGTGCCCTATGCCGACAAGGCCGTGACCGAGATCACCTGCCACGGTCGGGGCGCGGCGCACCTCTTTGGCCCCGAGGGCCTCGTGGTGGACGTGGGCGGCCAGGACACCAAGGTGATGGAGCTTGTGGGTGGGGCGGTGAAGCGCTTCGTCATGAACGACAAGTGCTCGGCAGGCACCGGGCGCTTCCTGGAGGTCATGGCCGACCGGCTGGGCGTGTCGCAGGCGGAGCTGGCGCAGATGGCCCGTCGCGGCGAGCCCACCGTCATCTCCAACATGTGCACGGTGTTCGCGGAGAGCGAGGTCATCTCGCTTGTGGGCAAGGGCGAGCCGCGCGACAACATCGCCCGCGGCGTGTTCGACTCGGTGGTGCGCCGCGTGGCCTCGCTTTCCGCGCAGGTGGCGGTGGGCCCCGACGTGCCGCGCTACCTGACGGGCGGCCTGTGCGACAACCCCTACTTTGCCGAGTGCCTGGGGGCCGTCATGGGCGTGCAGGTGCGCACGTGCCCGCAGGCGCGCTTCGCCGGCGCCATCGGCGCGGCCATCTCGGCGAGCAGGCTGTAGGCGCCAGGGCGCGCCGGGAGGGCCTGACGGGCACTGGGCGCTGCCTGCCGTGCAATTTCGCCTTGCGACTGCGGCACTGTGGCGCCTTTGAGGGCGATGATTAAAGGGCAAGGGCGCCCCGGCTGGTGTGGGCGTGGGAAGGGGCGACGGGATGATCTACTTCGATAATGCGGCGACGTCGCTGGTAAAGCCCGAGGAGGTGACGCGGGCGGTGGTGGACGCGATGGCGCATCTGGGAAACGTCGGGCGCGGCGTGCATCAGGCCAGCCTGGGTGCGGGCATGTCGGTGTATGAGTGCCGCTGCGCCGTGAACGACCTGCTCGGCGGTCCGGGGGCACAGCGCGTGGCCTTTGGGGCCAACGTCACTTGGGCGCTCAACACCGCCGTCGCGGGGCTCTTGCGCCCCGGCGAGCGCGCCCTCACCACGGCTGCCTCGCACAACTCGGTGCTGCGCCCGCTCTTCCGCGCCCGCGACCTTGCGGGCTGCACGGTGGACGTGGCCTCCATCGTGCCGGATGCCTCGCTCGACCTCGACGCTTACGCTGGGCTGCTCGCCCCCGACGCGCAGGGCCGCCCCGTGCGCCTCGTGGTGGCGACGCACGCCTCCAACCTTACGGGCGACGTGTACGACGTGGCTCTGATGGCCCGCCTGGCGCATGAGGCTGGGGCGCTCTTCGTGCTCGACGCGGCCCAGACGGCCGGTGCCATCCCGCTCGACATGGCGGCGCTGGGGGCCGACGTGGTGTGCTTTACCGGCCACAAGAGTCTGCTGGGCCCCCAGGGCACGGGCGGCCTCATCGTGGCGGAGGGGGTGGAGGTGGCACCGCTGCTCGAGGGCGGCACGGGCATCCACAGCTTCGACGAGCGCCAGCCCACCTCGATGCCCGAAAGCTTGGAGGCCGGCACCCTGAACGCCCACGGCCTGGCGGGCCTGGCTGCGGGCATCGCGTACCTGCAGCGCACGGGCGTGGCTGAGCATGCCGCCTACGTGGCCGCTCTTACCGAGCGCTTCGAGCGCGGGGTGCTCGCCTGTCCGGGCGTCGTCGTGTACGGCGGCCATGCGAGCGTGGCGCGCACGGGCGTGGTGGCCCTCAACGTGGGAGACGCCGACGCGGCGCTTGTGAGCGAGAGGCTCTCGTCGCGCTACGGCATGTGCACGCGCCCCGGCGCCCACTGCGCCCCGCTCATGCACAAGGCCTTGGGCACGCAGGAGCGTGGTGCTGTGCGCTTCAGCTTCTCGCACTTCAACACCCAAGACGAGATAGACGCCGGCATCGCGGCCATCGCGGAGATAGCCGCCGAGGTACAAGCCAAGGCCGCTGTGCGCGCGGGGTCGGGGGCGTAAGGGAGCCGGCCGGGCGCAGTAAACGATCTTTTCGGATTGACCGGTTTAGCGTTTTGCAAGTGTGCGCCGCCGCCCAAGAACATGAAGGGTCGGCGGCGCACTCATCATTCGAGGTAGACACGTCATTCCGAGCCTACCGTGTGTATTGCTTGTCGCGTAAAAGAGGCGACAAGGGCGGAGGTGTGATTCGCGGCGTGCCGCACGCAAAAAAACAAGTCCGGCCGGCGCGCATGCGAGGATGCGTGCCGGTCGGGCCATGGTGGTGCGTGTCGTGCCGCAAGGGAGTCACCGCGCTTCGCGCCCCGCCCCCTGCCCCGCGC
>CAVJGP010000006.1:27105-41493 GCA_963648855.1 Alistipes onderdonkii
TAGGGAAGCCTGCTGACCTCGTAATCCCTAAAAAGGGTGTAGCAGTTGTCGCAGGCCCACTCTTCGTCTACGTGGGGCGCGTTCTTCTTTGGGAACTTCTTCCACTTGATGACGCCGCCGCAGTTCGGGCAGGTGTAGGTGACGCAGCTCCTGTCCTCGTCCGTGACCACGCCGCCGCTTGCCCCGGTCAGCTCACTCTCGTTGAGCTCAAGCTTCTCGTCTGTCATCGTTGTGGTCCTTTCTGCTAGAACGTCTTCGTGATGAAGTAGGGGAGGTCCTTGAGCTCGTCGTCGTCAAAGGTGTACCAGCAGTCGTCGCAGGCCCAGGCTGCGTCGCAGCGTGCGCCGCTCCCCTTGGGGAATGTCCTCCACTTGATGATGCCGCCGCAGTTCGGGCAGGTGTAGGTGACGCAGGACTTGTCGTCGCCGGTGATCGCACCGCCGCTCGCCCCGGATAGTTCGCCCTCGTTGAGCTCGAACCTCTCGTCTGCCATGGTCGTTCCCCTTTCCCGTTCCTGTAGGCGATGCCCTTCTGCGCATGGAGCCGGGCATGACGGCTGCGTTGAGGCCGCTGCCTGACGGCTCCCCTCAGATGGAGCGGGCGGAGCGGGAACGGCTGTCGACTCCCCTTTGCCCAGGTCATCCATCGGGTGCACGCCATACCACCTGGTGAGGGTGATAGGAATTAGGAAAATATTCATATCGTATTTCGGGGCATTCGTTTCGCTGCGGCATGTCACGCGCTTGTTGCGTTGCGGCGCGTGTGCGCTACTATAGCTGACGTCGGCGGTGCGTTTGAAAGGGGCGCGTATGGCTCAGACGGGCAGGAAAAAGCTGAAGATGCTGCATATGGCGCAGCTTCTGTTGGAGCAGACCGACGCCGAGCATGGCCTCACCACGCCACAGATCATCGAGGAGCTGGCTCGGCGCGGGGTGAGCGCTGAGCGCAAGACGATTTATGATGACTTGGACGCCCTGCGTGAGTTCGGCCTGGATGTGCGAAGGCTCTCGAATGGAACGCATGCCCGCTACGCCGTCGTGGGGCGCGATTTCCAGGCCCAAGAGCTGCTGCTTATGGCCGACGCCGTGCAGTCGTGCCGCTTTCTCACCGAGGAGGCCAGCGCGGGCCTGGTGGAGCGCATCGCCAAGCTCGGCAGCAGCTATGCGGCCGAGAGCCTCATGAAGAGCCTGCACGTGCAAGGCCGCGTCAAGAGCCAGAAGGACTCGGTGTTCGGCAACCTCGACATCATCCAGCGCGCCATCGACGCCGGGCGCAAGGTGTCGTTCCACTACAGCAAGTTCGACGAGGCCAAGCGCTCTACCTTGCTGCACGACGGCAAACTCTACCTGGAGACCCCCGTGCACCTCTTCTATTCCGACGCCGAGTATTACCTGGTGGCCTGGAACGACGAGGGCTCCAAGTACAAGCATTACCGCGTCGACCGCATGTGCGACATCGAGGTGTCCGACGAGCCGGCGACGTCCAACGAGCAGACGACGAACTTCGATGCGGCCGAGTACCAGAAGGGGTGCTTCGACATGTACGGCGGCAAGCCCGTGCAGGCAACCCTGCTGGTGGAGGGCCGCGCCATGAGCGTCATCGTGGACCGCTTCGGGCAAGACGTGCCGTATCGCCCCGACGGCCAAGGTCGCTGCCGCGTGAGCGTGTGCGTGAGCGCCACGCCCACCTTCTTCGGCTGGCTTGCCATCCTGGGGCGCGACGCGCGCATCGAGGCCCCCGCGAGCCTGCGCGAGAAGTATGCCGCCTACCTGCGAGACATCCTGGGGCAATACGACGAGGGCGCGGACACGTCGGACGGGTAGATATATAAGAAGAGGCTGGCGAGACGAGCGGCGGGCGGCCGCCTGGCGGGGCGCCCGTGTTGCGTGCCGACCCAGCGCCGATTCCCTTGCTGGCCGTCGCTGTCCAGCCTCGCGCCCCTCGCTTGCGCCGCGTGCGTGAAGACCACCCCGCCTGGCCGCCCAAGCGCTGCGTTCCTGCTTCCCATGCCGTATAGTAACCCCGGCAATGACAACATAATCCCAGGTAGATGGTGGGATTCTTTAACCTGGTGGCATGCTTGGCAAAAGGGAGAGGGCGGCTATGAGCGACGAGAAGACGTTGGACGAGGGCACCCAGGCGATGTTTATCGGCCTGCTCGAGAAGGAGCTCGTGTGCGCGCTGGGCTGCACCGAGCCCATCGCGCTCGCCTACGGGGCGGCGCTGGCGGCCCGCACCCTCGCAGAGCCCGTGGAGCACATGCGCGTGCGCTGCAGCGGCAACATCATCAAGAACGTCAAGAGCGTCGTGGTGCCCAACTCCGGCGGCCTCAAGGGCGTGGAGGTGGCGGCGATGCTCGGCCTTCTGGGCGGCGACGCCGACCGCGAGCTGGAGGTGCTCCAGAGCGTGACGCCCGAGGTGGTTGAGCGCGCCACGGCCCTCATCGCCCAGGGCTTCTGCGAGGTGGAGCTGGTGGAAGGCGTGCCCAACCTCTTCATCATCGTGGACGTGCGCGGCGCCCATCACACGGCGAGCGTCACCCTGCGCGACCGCCACACCAACGTGGTGTACGTCGAGCGCGACGGGCAGACGCTTTCCAGCGAGCAGGACGGCCAGGACAAGAACCCCTACGACAGCGAGGTGTACCGCCGGCTTTCCATCGCCAACATCTGCGCCTTTGCCCGCGAGGTGGACGTGGAGCGCGTCCGCGCCCTGCTCGAGCGCCAGATCGAGTGCAACTCCGCCGTGTCGCACGAGGGCCTCACCGGCCACTGGGGCAGCGAGATCGGCCGCACCATCCTGGCCATGCACCCTGCCGACGTCACCACGCGCATGCGCGCCCGTGCCGCCGCCGGATCGGACGCGCGCATGGGCGGCTGCTCGCTGCCCGTCGTCATCAACTCCGGCTCGGGCAACCAGGGCATGACGGTGTCGCTGCCCGTCATCGAGTACGCCGGCACGGTGCACGCCGGCCACGAGCAGCTCCTGCGCGCCCTGTGCGTCTCCAACCTCACGGCCCTGCACCTCAAGCGCTACATCGGCAGCCTCTCGGCCTTCTGCGGCGTGGTGTGCGCCGCCTCCGGCGCGGGCGCGGCCGTGACATTTTTGGCCGGCGGCACCGACGAGCAGATCGGCCACACCGTGGTGAACACCATCGCCAACGTGGGCGGCATCATGTGCGACGGCGCCAAGGCGAGCTGCGCGGCCAAGATCTCCAGCGCCGTGGACGCTGCCATGCTCGGCCACACCATGGCGATGCTGGGCGAGGACTTCTGCGCCGGCGACGGCCTGGTGGGCGAGGACGTGGAGTCCTCCATCGCCTCGATGGGCTACGTGGGCCGCGTGGGCATGGCCTCCACCGACGTGGAGATCCTCAACATCATGATCGGCAAGACCCGCCCCGACTGCATGTGCTGCTAGGCGAGGGTGTCGGACGCTCGCTTGGCCCGGAAGGCCGCTCCCGCTCAGCACCCGGGGGCGGCCTTCCGTCGATTCAGGGATGTGGCGCTGATGGGGCGCTCACGTTGCGCTTCGGTGACGGTTGCCGGGTTTAACCTGCATGTCACATGCGCCGGTTACAGTTTGTGTCGCGTTGGTGAAAGAATAACCCTATAAACCTACTAGATTACAGGTAGTTTGACATCGCCCGCGCAAACCGTCATAGTGGCCCCTAGTCCGGCGGGCCACCCCGAGGCGCAAGGCGCCCCAGGACCTCGCCACCGACAGCTCTTTGATTGGAGTAATGAAATGGCACAGTCCACGTTCCTCTCCCAGAACCTCTCCCGTCGCAGCTTCGTCGCCGCAGGCGCCGCCGTCTCCGCTGCCGCCATCCTGGGCCAGCTCGGCCTGGCCACGCCCGCCAAGGCGGCCTCCGACACGTTCATCTACGCCATCGCCGGCGACCCGAGCGTCTCGCCCAACCCCGTCACCACCTCCGACCGCTTCGGCCTCATGACGCTGAAGCTCGTCTACTCGCCCCTGTGGGACGTCACCAACGACGGTGTGGTGTACTTCCTGGCTGAGTCCTACGACGTCTCCGACGACGGCCTCACCTACACCGCCCACCTGCGCGAGGGCGTGACCTGGAACGATGGCGAGCCCTTCACTGCCGACGACGTCGTGTTCTCCTACGAGACCATGCGCGACACCGACACCTCCGACGGCTACGCCGACCTCAACTATGGCGACGACGGCAAGGTGGAGATCACCAAGGTCGACGACTACACCGTCGAGTTCACCTTCCCGTTCCTCAACCCGGCCGGCCTGGAGGCCCTCTCCGGCGAGAAGTTCATCATGCCCAAGCACCTCTACGAGGGCGTGACCGACTTCGAGAACAACGATGTCAACGGCCAGGGCGTCGGCACCGGCCCCTACAAGCTCAACGAGTACCAGATCGGCCAGTACCTCTCATTCTCCGCCAACGAGAGCTACTTCGGCGGCGCGCCCAGCATCCCCAACGTGGTGTTCCAGATCGTCACCAACGAGAACACCGGCATGACGGCCATCCAGACCGGCACCGTCAACGCCTGGATCGGCACGCCCTCGCAGATCGAGCAGCTCAACCCCGAGGCCAATAACCTCACCGTCACGCCCTACTCCGAGAACCGCATCTCCTACTTCTGCATGAACGCCAAGCGCGTGACCGACGAGAACCTGCGCAAGGCCTTCTTCTTCTCGCTCGACAAGAAGGCCATCGCCGACGCCGCCCTGCTGTCTGAGGATTATTACGCGCTGGCCTACACCTTCCTGCCGCCTCAGAACTCCTGGGCGACCGAGGACGTGGAGAAGTACGACCGCGACGTCGAGAAGGCCAAGCAGATCCTCGCCGACGCCGGCATCTCCAACCCCACGCTCAACTTCGCCTACTCCTCCGACGACTCGCTGCAGGCCACTGCCGCCGTCATGATTCAGGAGCAGGCTGCCGAGGCGGGCATCAACGTGGAGCTTTACGGCATGGACGCCACGGCCGAGTACCAGGCCATGAAGGACCCGGAGAACGTCTACGACCTGTACTATGGCGGCTACATCATGGGCGTCGACCCCGACAAGTACTCCTCGCTGTTCGAGTCTGATGGCGCCTACAACTACATGCACTACGACGCCCCCGAGATCGACGAGCTCTTCGCCAAGGGCCGCCAGGAGGCTGACGAGGAGAAGCGCCACGAGATCTACAACGAGCTGCAGGCAAAGCTCGCCGACATGGCCGTGTTCTACCCCGTGTATTCCAACATGCGCCTGCTCGTGACCACCGCCAACGTCGGCGGCATCGAGGAGGCCGGCCTCGTGCCGATCTACACCTTCGAGGACATCTCGAAGCTGACCCTGACCGACTAACGCGCGGTCTCACATGTTCCAAAAGCCGGCCCCGCTTGGGTGGGGTCGGCTTTTTTCGGTATAGGGATTCAACGGGACTCCCGGGCTTCCGGGAGTCATTTGAGGGAGAGGAGGGGAGTACGCCTTGGCAAAGTTCATCGTTCGACGCATCCTGATCGCCATACCCATGGTGCTCGTCATCACGATGCTGTGCTTCATGCTCATGAGCCTCGCGCCCTACGACGCGGTTGACGCCATGGTCGACCCGCGCATGTCGGCCGAGACCGTGGCCGCAATCAAGGACTCGCTGGGCTACAACGACCCCATCTGGGTGCAGTACATCAAGTGGCTTCAGAACCTCGTGACAGGCAACTGGGGTTACTCCATCACCACGAAGGCCGCCGTGGCCGACCAGCTCGCCGCGCGCATCCCGAGCACCATCATGCTCGTGCTGCCGGCCTACCTCGTGGCCTACGTGCTCGCCATCGTCCTGGGCCTGGTGGCCGGCGCCCATCGCGGCAGCCGCGCCGACCGCTGCATCGACGCCATCGCCTCCATCGGCATCTCGGTGCCGTCGTTCTGGTTCGCGATGCTGCTCATCTTCGTCTTCGGCTACCTGCTCAAGTGGCTTCCCATCCTGGGCATGCAGACGATAGGCGACGGCTCGTTCATCGACGTGCTGCGTCATTACATCATGCCGTTCACCACGCTCACGGTGGCGTTCTTGCCCGACAACCTGCGCTACGTGCGCTCCTCCACCATCACCCAGTCCACGCAGGACTACGTGATGGTGCAGCGTGCCTTCGGCGCCTCCGACTCCGAGGTCATGTTCAAGCACATCTGCCGCAACGTGCTCATCCCCGTCATCACGCGCCTGGGCATGGCCATGCCCCTGCTCGTGACGGGCGCCATCATCACCGAGACCATCTTCTCGTGGCCGGGCGTGGGCCCCTACTTCATCACCGCGATCAAGTCGATGGACTACCCCGTGGTCATGTCCATCCTGGTGCTGTCCTCCACGCTCGTCATCCTGGGCAACCTGCTGGCCGACGTGCTGTGCTGCATCGTGGACCCGCGCATGCGCCAGGGAGGTGAGGCGAAATGACGACCGCTAAGGAGACTTCCGGCGCCATGAGTGGCGCGTCCGCTGCCACGGCCGCGCAGGTGCAGGGCTTCGACGCCGCCGCAGCCGCGAAGGCCGCCAAGAAGAACCACATGACGCGCCGCGAGGCCGCGTGGCTCGCCTTCAAGCACGACAAGGGCGCCATCATCTCGCTGAGCCTGCTGCTCGTCATCGTGGTGGTGTGCCTCATCGCGCCGCTGCTGCCCCTGGCCCCCAACGCCACCGACGTGGCGCACCGCCTGGCGGCCCCCAGCGCCGAGCACTGGTTCGGCACCGACGAGCTGGGCCGCGACTACCTGGCCCGCGTGATCTACGGCGGCCGCGTGTCGCTGCTCGTGGGCCTGCTCGCCATGCTCACGAGCATGGTGGTGGGCATCGTCGTGGGCACCGTGGCGGGCCTGTTCGGCGGCATCGTCGACGCCATCCTCATGCGCTTCGTGGACGTGCTCTCCTCCATCCCGTGGATGGTGCTCGTCACGGTGGTGTCCATCCTGCTCAAGCCGGGCATCACCTCGATCATCTTGGTGATCGGCCTGTTCAGCTGGATGGAGATCGCGCGTCTGGTGCGCGCCGAGACCCAGGCCATCAAGGGGCACGACTTCGTGCAGTACGCCGAGCTCTGCGGCGTGTCGCGCCTGCAGGTCATCGTGCGCCACGTGATCCCCTCGGCCTTCCCCACCATCATCACCGCCGCCACCACCTCGCTTGCCAGCGCCATCATGACCGAGTCGTCGCTGTCGTTCCTCGGCGTGGGCGTGCAGCAGCCGATGAGCTCGTGGGGCAGCCTGCTGCAGGCCGCCCAGGGCTACATGCAGAACAACATCTACATGGCGTTCATCCCCGGCCTTCTCATCGTGATCGTCATCTTCGCGTTCAACAAGCTGGGCAACGTCATGCGCGTGTTCGCCGACCCGCAGGTCATGAGTGGGGAGAGGGGGTAGGACGATGAGCCAGGAGAAAAACGCGCCCGCCAAGGGCTCCGACAGCGTGCCCGCCGCACCCGCGAAGCGCGGCGAGCTGCTGCGCGTGCGCAACCTGCGCACCACCTTCCACGCGCACCGCCGCCTCATCAAGGCCGTGCGCGGCGTGGACCTCACCGTCCACGACGGGGAGTTCCTCGCCATCGTGGGCGAGTCGGGCTCGGGCAAGAGTGTGGCGATGAAGTCCATCATGGGCTTGCTGCCCAAGAACGCCGAGGTCGTGGCCGACAAGCTGGAGTTCGCCGGGCGCGACATGCTCGCCATGAGCGCCAAGGAGCGCCGCAGCATGTGCGGCTCGCAGATCGCGATGATCTTCCAGGACCCGATGACCTCGCTCGACCCGGTGAAGACCGTGGGCAAGCATCTCTTCGAGGTGCTCAAGCGCCATCGCGGCCTCACCGGCGCCGCCGCCCGCGAGGAGGCCATCCGCGCGCTCGACCAGGTGGGCATCCCCTCGCCCGAGCAGCGCCTCGACCGCTACCCGCACGAGTTCTCCGGCGGCATGCGCCAGCGCGTGCTCATCGCCATGGCCCTGTGCTGCAAGCCGCGCCTGCTCATCGCCGACGAGCCCACCACGGCCCTCGACGTCACCATCCAGGCCCAGATCCTCGACCTGCTGCGCCGTCTGCGCGACGAGGAGGGCATGTCCGTCGTGCTCATCAGCCACGACCTGGGCGTGGTGGCGAGCCTGTGCGACCGCGTGGAGGTCATGTACGGCGGTATGGCGCTGGAAAGCGGCCTGGTAGACGACATCTTCGCCCAGCCGCGCCACCCCTACACGAGCGCGCTCCTGGGCGCGGTGCCCAACCCCACCGAGCGTCGCAGCGGCAGGCTGACGTCCATCTCCGGCACGCCGCCCTCGCTTGTGGACCCGCCCGACAGCTGCCCCTTCGCCGAGCGCTGCCGCTTCGCGTCCGACGTGTGCCGCGCGGCCGTGCCCGACTGGCGCAGCTATCACACCGGGCAAATCGCCCGCTGCGCCTTCGACGCCGACGCCCTGGGGCTTGTGGGCGTGGGCGGGGCCGCGAAGGGCGAGCCGTGCCCGTGCTGCTGCGAGGGTGCGGCGAGCGTGGCTGACGCGCAGGACGCGGGCGAGCAGGGTAGCGCTGGCGAGCGGGGCGCGGGTGCGGGCGAGTGCGGCGCAGCCGAGCAGGCCGACCCCCAGACGAGCGAGAAGGAGGCGTAGGCGCCATGGCACAAGACACGAAGACCACGCAGGCCGAGACCGACGAGGCCGCACGCTGCGGCGCGAAGGCCGCCGGCAGCTCCTCGGACGTCATCCTCGAGGCCACTTCGCTGTGCAAGCACTTCTCCGTGCACAACTTCTTCGGCCGCACCAAGCAGGTGGTGCGCGCGGTGGACGGCATCGACCTGTCCATCCGCCGCGGCGAGACGTTCGGCCTGGTAGGCGAGTCGGGCTGCGGCAAGTCTACGCTGGGCCGCACCCTCATCCGCATGTACGAGCCCACGAGCGGCAAGATCGTCTTCGACGGGCGCGACATCACGGGGGCCCACGGCAAGGAGCTCGTGGACATCCACCGCAAGATGCAGATCATCTTCCAGGACCCGTACATGTCGCTCGACCCGCACATGAACGTGCGCCAGATCATCGCCGAGCCCATGAGCGTGGGCACCAAGCTCACGGGCGACGAGGTGGACGAGCGTGTGGCCGAGCTGCTCGTGAGCGTGGGCATGCGCCCCGACGACATGTACAAGTTCGCCTACGAGTTCTCCGGTGGCCAGCGCCAGCGCGTCGGCATCGCGCGCGCCCTGTCGGTGCGCCCCGAGTTCATCCTGTGCGACGAGCCCATCTCGGCGCTCGACGTCTCCATCCAGGCGCAGGTCGTGAACATGTTGGAGGACTTGCAGCAGGAGATGGGCCTGACCTACCTCTTCGTGGCGCACGACCTGTCGATGGTGCGCCACATCTCCACGCGCATCGGCGTCATGTACCTGGGACGTCTCGTGGAGGTGGCCCCGGCCGACGAGCTCTACGAGAACCCGCTGCACCCCTATACGCGCGCGCTGCTCTCCGCCGCGCCCATCCCCGACCCCAAGCTCGCCCGCGCCACCCAGCGCATCGTGCTCGAGGGCGAGCTGCCCAGCCCCCTGCACGTGCCGAGCGGTTGCCGCTTCCACACGCGCTGCCCGCAGTGCGCGGCCGGCGGTGCCTGCAAGCAGGTGGAGCCGCAACTCCGTGAGGTCACGCCCGGCCACTTCGTGGCGTGCGACTGCGCGTAAGGCCAGCTAGGGAGAGGGGAGGACGCAATGCTTGAGAGGGAGATAGCCACGAGCCTGGCCCAGGGCATCGTGGAGTCGGCCACCCAGGCCGGCTGCTTCAAGGTGGTGAGCGCCAAGGTGAGCGTGGGCGCGGTGCGCGTGCTTGACGAGCCGCTGTTCCTGGAGCTTCTGCGCGCGGGCCTGGCGGGCACCATTGCCGAGGGCGCCGAGGTGGAGCTCGTGCGCCCCGCCGCCCGCATGCGCTGCTGCGCCTGCGGCCACGAGTACGACTTCGTGATCGGTGAGCCCGCCACCTACGACTGCCCCGCCTGCGGCCACACCAAGCACGACCTGGTGGGCGGCATGGAGATCGACATCCTCGACATCCAGGGCATGGTCCCCAGCATGTCGCTCGCCGACAAGCTCGCCAAGGCCGTGGAGGACAAGCTGGGTCCCGTGGAGAAGCCCGCGGAGTAGGGCTGATGCTGAGGCGTGAGGGACGCGCGAGGGTCGTGCGGCGCCCCAGGCTAAAGCCGCGCCGCAGACCCGCGCGAGGGGCGTGCGAGGTTTGAGGCCGAAGCCGAGGAGTAGGGCCGGCGACATGGCGTTGGACCGCGCAGGGGTCGCGCGAGGCCCTAGGCTAAAACTGCGCCGCAGGCCTGTGCGAGGGCCGCACGAGGTCTGAGCGCGCCACAGACCTGCGTGATGCGCGTGGCCAGGCTGCCCGCGATCCGGCCCCGCATATGCAAGAAACCCGCCGCCCGGCAGTCAGATTGCCGGGCGGCGGGTTTTTGTTTGGCGGATATACGCAAGCGGGACTGCTATACGATGCGGGCCGAGCCGCCCCCAATCAGGCTTGCCCGCGCGTGAAGTGACGCGCTACGCTTGTGGGGCGTCCTCGGTGTCCTTGGCCTTCAGCTCGGCGCGCACCTTGGCGAGGGCATCGCGCAGGGTGGCGCACTTCTTCTCCTCGAGGGCCTTCTGGCTTTCGAGATGCTTGACCTGGGCTTCCAACGCCCGGATGCGTCCCCGCTGCTGCTCGATAATCGTCTGGCGCGAGTGAATGAAGTCCAGAACGGCCTTCTCGTCCACCTCGGGCACCTCGCAAGCATCGGTTGCAGTGTGAGCGTCCGCGCCGGACTGCCCGCAGGCGCAGCCGTCGTCGTGGGCATGCTCATGGTCGTGCCCGCCGCAACAGTGCTGCGCGGCGTCGAACTCCTCCAGCGTCTTGCCCAGCGAGGCAGCCACCTTCTCCTTGCGCTTGCGCACCTGCTCGTCCAGCTGCGCGCGCATCTCCGGCGATATCGGCGTCCCCATCATGGTGCTGCTCCCGTCCCGTGGATTCCAAACGTCCCCTTGCAGGCTGCATTCTAGCGGTTGGTGCCAAAATCTGGATGAGATGTTCCGATTGCATGCAGATTGGGACGCGGGCATGCGAGGGCTTGGGAGAAACGCCTGGCAGATGGCCTGGACGAATCGCGAGGGCCATGAGGAGCGCCCTAATCTGCATGCAAAACGAGAATCTCATCCAAGAAAAGCGATTGGACGCTTGGCTGAGAGGCGCTCGGGCTTTGAGGGCGCCTTGGGGCCGGCGCGATCGCGGCGCGCCTAGAACGGAAGACGTCCTGGGGGCCGGCGCGGTGTCTCAGGCGCAGTTTTTTGGTCGGGAAAGCCCTTTGGGCTTACCCGACCAAAACTGTTTGAGCACTGAGGCACCGCGCCGGACCTCGGAAGACGTGCGGGTCCGGAGTCGCAGTCGAGCATCTCGCACCGGGGTCTTCCTCCACCAGGAAAGCGTGCGTGCCGGAACTGCAGGTTGGCCGAGGTCCTCTCCTTCGGATGCACCCCGCCGCCTAAGCCTCTATCTTCTCGAAGTGCACGCGGGTCTCGGCGTAGTTGTCCGTCGAGGCGCTGGTCTGGGAGTCCACGGCGGGGTAGCCTAGCGTGATGAAGAGCTGGGGGTGGTACGTCTCCATGTCGCCGCAGCAGAACGAGTAGTCGTTGTCCTGCTGGGTGTCCTTGTCCTGGGCGCGCGCCTCGCATACGCAGCTGGAGATGCCCATGGCGCTTGCCTGGACGAGCAGGGCCATCGCGGCCAGGCCCGAGTCGTACTGGAAGAAGCGGCTGTGGGCGTCTTCGGTGTCGTGCTCCACCAGGGCGATGCACACGGGGCAGCTCTCAAGCTCGTTGGCGTTGGGCGACAGCTCGTGAATCTTCTGCATGGTCTGGCGGTCGCGGATGACGACGAACTCGAGCGACTTGGCGCCCACGGCCGACGGCGCGGTGAGGGCGGCCTGGAGCAGGAGCTGGACCTCTTCGTCGGTCAAGTCGCGGTCGGGGTCGTACATGCTGCCCTCCAGGCCGTGCAGGGTCGTGCGTCCGGTCAGCTCGGGCAGGACGTCGTCTGCGGCGAGCTGCGCGCCGTCGGCGAAGGCCGTGCGGGTCATGCCCATCGCGCAGGCGGCAAGCCCGGCGGTCAGGCTGGCGCAAACAAGGGAGCGGCGCGAGATGTTCTCGGTGGCGTTCATAGTGAAAGGCCTTTCTTCTCGTCAGAGTGTCCGTTAAACGGATGCTGAGCTGGTCGTTTCTTCCCGCTATGCCTTTGCGGCGGCCGCGCTCGTGTGGCCGGCCACCAGGCCGAAGACGATGGCGTCGCCGGTGCCGCTGCCGTCCACGCGCTGGGTGCCGTGGAAGCCGCCCGTCACCTCGCCGGCGGCGTACAGGCCCTCGATGGGCTGCTCGTCTTCGTCGAGCACGCGCGTGGTCTCGTCGATGAGCACGCCGCCCATGAAGTAGTGCGCGCCCACGCCGAACTTGTAGCCGTAGTACGTGGGCTCAAGCGTCGAGGTGTTCTCGCGGCCGAAGGCCGAGTCGGTGCCCGTGGCGGCGTCGGCGTTCCACAGGGCGATGGCGTCGGCGAGGTTGTCGCCGTCAAAGCCCAGCTCATCGCCCAGTTCCTGGGCGGTCTGCGCCTCCTTGACGTAGCCCTGCTCGGCCAGGCCCTGCATGCGCTCGTCGTAGTTGTCGGCGTCGAAGACGGCGAAGACCTCGCCCTTGTCCTGCGCCAGGATCTCGGTGGGCACCTCGAACTTCTCGGCGCAGAAGCGCTGGCCGGAGTTGTTGACATAGATGGTGCCGTCGACGCCGAAGCCGCCTGCCGGGAACGACATGCCGTAGCCCTCGATGACGGAGGGGAAGGTCTGGATCTGGTCGAGGTCAACGGCCTTGGCGCCCAGCTCCTGGGCCATGATGAGGCCGTCGCCGGTGGTGGGGGCCATCTCGTCGGTGATGCAGTTGGCGTATGCCGGGGCCACCTCGGCGATGAGCTCCTTGTTCTTGCCGAAGCCGCCCGTGGTCAGG
The DNA here is from genome assembly GCA_963648855.1 of Alistipes onderdonkii. Classification (GTDB taxonomy): domain Bacteria; phylum Actinomycetota; class Coriobacteriia; order Coriobacteriales; family UMGS124; genus UMGS124. The sequence goes on from CAVJGP010000006.1 coordinate 40,102, forward strand.
ACGACGGCCTTCGCCGAGAAGGTCACCTCGTCGCCTGCCTCGTCGGTCGCCACCAGGCCGCACACCGCGCCCGTCTCGTCCTGCACGAGCGAGGTAGCCGCCATGTTGAAGTAGACGGGGATGCCCGCCTCGTCGATGGCCGCGCTCAGGGCCGCCACCACGTTGGACATCGTGGAGTTGCCGCCGTCCTCACACTTGAGCAGGTAATAGTTCTGCGAGGAGTTGCGCTCGTCGTCGGAGATCTCCACCGTGAAGTTCACGCCCAGGCCCGAGATGTAGTCGATGGCCTCGGCGGAGTTGGAGATGAAGGCGTCCACGAGGTTCTTGCGGCTGCGCTCGTTGGTCTGGAGCGCCTCGAAGCCCTCGAAGGAGGTGTCGGCGGCCTGGTAGGAGGGGTCGGCAAGCTGGATCTGCGAGTCGAAGGCGTTGATGCCGTTGGCGGCGCACAGGGTGTTGCCGCCCACGAAGCCGCCCTTCTCGATGACCACGACGTTCGCGCCGTCGGCCGCGGCGGTGAGGGCGGCCATGAGGCCTGCGCCGCCCGCGCCCACGACGATGACGTCGGCCTCGGTCTGGTAGGTGCCGTCGGCCTTTGCGTCGGCGGCGGAGCTCGCCGAGGCGTCGGCATGTGCGAGGGCAGGCAGGAGGGCCGTGCCGGCCAGGGCGGCGGTCAGACCGACGAAACCGCGGCGGGTAAGCGGAGTGGCAGATGCGTGCATCATGGGAACCTCGTTTCATGGACGACGTGAGTGTGGCGTACCGATTGGCTGCGCCGGAACGCCTTCGACAATAGGGGCGGTGAGGTGGCCCGGCCATCTGTCGGGCGGTGTATCTTGGCGTGCCCACGGGTAGAGAAACGTCTACCTGTGCCTCTGAGCTGGGATGATGCAGGCTGATATCGCACTGTTGGGGGGCGGCCGCCTCGGCTTCGCCTGCGGGTTTCGCTCGATTCGGCACCCGGTTCGGCGGCTTCCCGAGGTGGCTCAGCATGCATGCGTGCGGTGGGTTCCTGCCTGTACGAGGGGCCGGTGTGGTCGTATCAGTGTGGCTCTGCGCGCATGCGTGCGGCGGTTTCTGGTATATATCAAGGCCGATAGTTTCCAGGCGCGCCGCATGCGGTGGAGAGGCGCCGCGCCTCCGCGAGTTTGAGCCTGGCGCGACGTCGGCGATTCGCAGGATTGCCCAAGAGCGGGCGGGGTGCCACGGCGCAAAGCCACGAGGGGGAGGGGCTGGCATGGACGACAACGAGCGTGGGGCCGATAGGCACGGCGCCACCGGGCTTCTGGCGGGACATGAGGGGGCCGCCCTGTTCGCCCTGGGGCTTGCGCTGCTCACGTTGAGCGGGTGGTCGGCCGAGCTCGTGGCCTCGGTCTCGGCGGTGGAGAAGTCCTC
>CAVJGP010000006.1:41716-48537 GCA_963648855.1 Alistipes onderdonkii
TGCCCGCTGCTGTTCCTGGCGTTTCTGAGCGCCTGTTGCCGCACGGAGGCGCGCTGGGCTGCCGTGCTCATCCCGGCTGGATACGCACTTGCGGCTGGCGCTCACCTGGCGCTACGCGCGTTCCCGCCATTGGCGGTTGCAGGCCTGGCGGTCTTGCTGCCCCTGGGGGCGGGCCTTGTGTTTGCGGCGTATTTAAGGCGTGCATGTGGCGTCGCGGCGCCCGACTCCGATGGGGCGGATGTGCTGGGGTCGGATGTGACAGCCGCGGTGTCCTGGACGTTTCCCGTGCGTCCGGTGGTGCTCATGTGCGCCTACGCGTTCGTGTTCAACTTCTCGCTGTTTCTTTCCGAGGGCCCCAATCCCTACGGCATGCTGGGGATGCTCATAGTGGCGCTCGCAGCCTGCGTCGCTGCCGTGGCGCTGCCCGACCGCTACAACGCGAGCTTTCTGTACCGCATGGCGCTGCCGCTCATCGTGGCCGGCCTCGTCTGCCTGGCTTTCCTGGGCGAGGGGCGCACGGTTGCCGTGCTGTTCGCCAACTCGGGCAACGTGGCGTTCACGCTCTTCATGCTCATAACGCTTGCGGGGCTGTGCCATCGCCTGGGCGTGAGCCCGTCGTGGATGTTCGGCATCGTCTGCCTGGCCTCGCGTGTGGCCGAGACGGTGGGCACGGCGGCGGGCGGGATGTTCGTTGCCGCCTACCCGACCGGCAGCCCCACGTCCAACCTGGTGATGTGCGCCGTGGTGGTGGCCATCGTCGTGCTTTCCACAGTGTTCTTCAACGACCGCGTGGTCGAGCGCTCTTTCGGCCTCGCGCCGGTGGCGAGCGGCGGGGCGCCCGAGGCGGCCGTGGGCGCCCTGGCCACGATGTCGTACTCCGAGCGCGTCGTGTGGCAGTGCGCCCAGCTGGCACGCCGCTATGCCCTCACCCTGCGTGAGCAGGAGGTTCTCGAGCTCATGGCGCAGGGTGTGTCCGCTCCCGACATCGCCGAGCGCGCGGGCATCTCGTACGGCACCGTGAAGACCCACGTCAACCACATCTACCGCAAGCTCGACGTCCACTCCCGCGACGAGGCCCTGGCCCTCGTGATGCAGGTGGGATAGGGGTCGAGTCGCGGAAGGATGCGACCCGGAAACCGGTAGTGCGCCTGCAAGGGGCGAATTCCTGCTCGGGGCGCTGCAGGGCTAGGTCCTCGCGCTGCGGGGGAATTCTAGCGCTTGAGGTTCGCGGCAAACTCGAGCGCTTCGGCAACGTCGGCGGGCGTGGTGGCCCACGAGGTCACGAAGCGCACGACCTTGGCGTCGCCCCTGTCGAAGAAGACCTCGCAGCCCAGCGCATCCACGAAGCGCCCCGCTGCCTCGGCGGGCACCTCGAAGAACAGCTGGTTCGAGGCGCTCGGCAGCCACTCGCGCCAACCTTGGGCGAGCAGGCCCGTGCGCAGCTCGGAGGCACGCTCGTTTGCGTTGCGTGCGTTGCGCCAGTACACGCGGCCCGCGTTCTCAAAGGCGGCCTCGAACTGCACGCCCAGCAGGCGTCCCTTGGCCAGCAGGTTCTGATGCTGCTTCATGAGCCAGGGGAAGTCCTCGCGCAGCTGCGGGTCGCGGATGACCACGGCCTCGCCGAAGAGCAGGCCGTTCTTGGTGCCGCCGATGTAGAACGCGTCGGCTAGCCGCGCAATCTCGGGCAGCGTGAGGTCGTTGGCGGGGGAGGTGAGCGCGCTTCCCAGCCGCGCCCCGTCGAGGAAGAGCTTCATCCCCAGCTCGTCGGCGCAGTCGCGCAGGGCCTGGAGCTGGGCTTTCGTGTACACGCCGCCCAGCTCGGTGGTGTTGCTCACGTAAATGGCGCGCGGACGGGTCATGTGGTTGGAGAAGGCCGCGTTCTCGGCGGCGATGCGGCGCACCTCGCCCGGCGTGAGGAACCCGTCGGCGTCGCGCGTGGCGAGCACCTTGTGGCCGCACGACTCAAGCGCGCCCGTCTCATGCGTGTTGATGTGGCCGTCGGGCGTGCACACGGCCGCGTCGTAGGGCCGGGCGAGCAGCCCGCTCAGCGCCACGACGTTGGCCGCCGTTCCGCCTACCACGAAGTGCACGTCTGCCTCGCCGGCGTCAAGCTCACACGCCTCCAAGATGAGTCGCGCGGCCCGGGCGCAGTGCTCATCGCACGTGTAGCCCGCGCACTGCTCAGCGTTGGTGCGCACAAGCGCCTCAAGCACCTCGGGGCACGCGCCCTCGGAGTAGTCGTTGCGGAAGAGGTGCATGCGGGTTCCTTTCGGGGCGAGGGCTCGCGTAGATGCGAGACGAGACAAGCTGGCATTGTATATCGTCGTGTCAAGCAGGTATTTTTGAGAAACGAGTCTCTTGTGGGGCACGGGCGGACGCAGCTGAGTAGCAGGTCTCGTCTGGTGCTGCGGGGATTGTGCGCCGCTCTCATGGGAAAGCGACGATTGGGATTCGAGCGCCGTCTGCGCACAATCCGGGCGTGGCCCCCACACCTTACAGCTGCACGAGCCTGCCTTGGTGCGACTGCGTGTAGAGGCGGTGCGAGATGGAGAGGACCGCGCGGTTGCGGCCGGCGCGCTCAAGGGCCTCCATCACCTGGGCCTCGGTGCCCGAGTCCAGGTTGGCGGTGATCTCGTCGAGCAGCAGCAGCTTGGGGTTGGCCGCCACGGCGCGCGCGATGGAGAGCAGCTGCACCTGCCCTTGGGAGAGCAGACCGTCCGTATACGGCGTGTCGTAGCCCTGCGGCAGCGCCTCGATTGCGCCCGCGATGCCCGCGAGCTGCGCGGCCGCCTGCGTCTCCTCGCGCGAGATGGCGGGGTCGCCCAGGGCGATCTGGTCGCCCAGCGTGCCCGGCACCGCCTTGAACGACTGGTCAACGTGGCCCACGAAACGCCTTCTCACCTGGGGCGACAGCTTGGACGCGTCCACGCCCCACACGCGCACGCTGCCCGCCTGCGGCTCGTAGTCGCCCATGATGAGCTTGAAGACGGTGCTCTTGCCCGCGCCCGTACGGCCCGCCAGCGTCACCATCTCTCCGGGGGCCACGGCAAGCGAGAAGTCCCTCAGCACGGGGCGGCCGTCCTCATAGCCGAAGTCAACCATGGCAAGCTCCACCGCGAGGGGCGCGCCCCCGTCGGGCCTCTCGGACACGTTCCCGCGCTCCTCCTCGCCCAAGAAGGCCTGCACGCGCTTGACGCCGGCCACGGCCTGCTGGATGTTCTCGATCTCCATGCCGATGGCGCCGAGCGGCTCGAACACCTTGCCCACGTAGGCGATGACCGCCGCCGCCGTGCCCACCGACATCCCGAAGAACTCCTGCACCCCGCCGCCCAGGCTCGCCAGCACCATGACGGCCGCGATGACCACCGACCCGGTGGTCACGATGATGGGCGAGTACACCGAGTCGTACAGGTTCACGTGCTCCATGCTCGTGAAGCAGTCGCGGATGCTTGCGTCGTAGCGCTGCTCCATGAAGCGTTCCCGTCCCAGGTTGCGCACGGTGCGGATGGTGCGCACGGTCTCGGGCACCTGGGCGTTCATCTGCGCAATCGCCGTGCGGTTGGCGAGCTGCGCGGCAAGCATCCGCCGCTGGAAGGCGCGGGTGAGCAGGAAGAGGAAGGGCGTCACCACCACGAGCAGCACGCCCAGCCCAACGCTTCGCGTGAAGACGACCGCGACGATGCCCACCACCTTGCACGCGTCCACCACCATGCTCACGATGCCCTCGTCGAACAGCGCCCGCACGGTGTCCACGTCGTTGACGAAAAGCGAGCTTACGGCCCCGCCCGTGTGCGAGGTGAAGTACCTGGCGGGCAGTCTGTCGAGCTTCTCGGCCATGGCGGAGCGCAAGCCATGGGTAACTTTCTGACCCGCCACGGTGACCGAGGCCGACTTGAGCGAGTCGAGCACGCTCGAGGCCGCGACGGCCCCGAAGTAGAGAAGCGCCGCCGCGAGCGCGACCGTGCGGCCGGCCGCGAGGTCGTTCACCACGCCTTCCAGCACGAGCGGCGGCACGAGGGCGAGCGCCACGTCGGCCGCCACGATGGCCACGAGCGCCAGCGTGAGCGCACGGTTCGATCGCACGACCCCGCGCAACACCGCGCGCAGGGTAGCTGTCGAGGTGGCCGAGCTTGTCTTGCCGGGGGTGCCTGCCTGTGAAGTGTTGCCCGCCTTGTCGGGAGTGGCTGCCCGACTGTCTGCGGTTGTTACGTGCGCTTTCGCGCTTGCGTCGGCCTTGGTTGCCCTGTCGGGGGCGTCTGTTTTACCGGCCACGCTCGCGGCGCGGCCCGCTTCCGCGCATGTCTTCCTGCTCGCATCCGCCTCGCTTGTCACACGCCTCTCGTCGCTTCCTTTAGCGCTCGTCATTGCCGCTCACCTTCCCGGCCTGCTTGAGATAGAACGCGCGATATGCCGGGCAGTCTTGCATGAGCCCTGCGTGCGTGGAGACCTGCGCACGGCCGTCCTCCATCCAAACCACCTGGTCAAGCTCGGGAAACGTCGTCAGGCGGTGCGAGATGAGCACGATGACGCTGCCTTGCGCCCGCGCCCGCAGTCCCGCCATGATCTGCCGCTCGGTGGTGGGGTCCACGGCGGAGAAGGGGTCGTCGAGCACGTAGAGCGTGCGTTTCCTTGCCAGGGTGCGGGCGAGCGCCAGGCGCGCCTGTTGGCCGCCCGAGAGGCGCACGCCGCCCGCGCCCACGAGGGTGTCGAGGCCTTGCGGCATCGCGTCCACCTCGCCGTCCAGGCACACGAGGCGCAGCGCCTCCCGCACGTCCACGTCCTGGCCCAGGCACACGTTTGCGCGCACGGTGTCGCTCAAAAGCTCGGGGTCGTGGCCCAGGTAGCCCACGGTCTGGCTCAGCTCGAAGGCGGTGAGGTTGCGCAGCTCGGACTCGCCGACGCGGATGCTTCCCTCGTAGGGGCGCTCGCACAGGAACATCTTTCCCATGGTTGACTTACCGCCCGCAACCGGCCCCGTGACACCTACCACCTGGCCAGGCTCGGCGCTCAGGCTCACCCCGCGCAGAGCGAAGGCTGACGCTGCTCCACGCTGCTCGCCATGCTGCGCCTCTCCGGCGCGCTGCGCTTCTCCGGCTTGCGCCGCATGCGCACGCTGACCTGCGATTTTGCCCGTCGCCAAGCCGTGCGCCCCGCCGTTATTGTGCGCTTCTCCGGCGCCGCCCTCGTTTTTGTCCGCGCCCGCGTCTGCCTTGCCGTCCGAGCCCGCGCCCAAATCCCCATAGCGCATGCCGGCGTCGCGCAGCACGAGTCCCTTAGGCGCGTCGAAGTCCAGCCCGCTCTCCTCGCTCCACTCAACGCGGGGCTTGAGCAGGGGCTTTATGCGCGCCCAGGAGGCCTGCGCCTTGTGCACGGCGTTGAAGAGCTTGGCGCAGTGCGACGCCTTGGTGGCGAAGCGCGCGAAGCACGACAGGAACGCCGTGAACGAGGCGATGTCCCAGCTCGTCCAACCCGTGCCCGCCACGTTGCGCGCGCCCAGCCACACGATGAGCACCACGCCTGCCATCGAGACGGCCTGGTACACGGGCATCATGACGCTCTCCCAGATGCCCGCGCGCGTGGCGGCGGCCTCGTAGTCGTCCAGATGCGCCTCGAATGCCTGCCGCCGCTGGCCCGCCAGGCCGTAATGGCGGTAGAGCAGGGCGTTTTCCACCTGGTCGATGGTGGCGTCGCTCAGCCGGCCCGCGCTTGCCTTGGCGCGCTGGTTGGCCTCGTATATGCGTCCCTTGAGCCTGCCGGCCAGCCAGTATGCGGGCGGCGTGAACAGACAGCTCAGAATCGCGAGCCGGAAGTCGAGCGACGCGAGCAGGGCGAAGTAGGCCACCATGGCCACGCCCGTGTCGAAGACCTCGGTCGTCACCTTGCGCATGCCCTCCACGGCCGCGTCCACGTCCGAGGTGGCCTTGGTCATGAGGGCGCCGGCACTCGCGTCCACCAGCTCCACGCGCGGGGTGTGGACGATGTTGTTGTAGAGCGTGGTGCGCATGGAGCGGGCCGTGGTGTTGGCGAAGCGCCGCACGTAGAAGCGCTTCACGGCGCGCATCCCCTGCACAAGCACGATGGCTGCCACGTAGATTGCGGCAAGTACCAGCATGTTTTGCACGCCCGCCGTGCCCTGCGCGATATCGAGCAGGCACTGCACCATCAGTCCCTCAAGATAAGGCCCCGCCGCCAAGCCTGCGTTATATATGATGCCGCTCACGCAGACGATCGCAAGCGCGCCCGCACCCTGCCTGAAATAGGTGCCGACGCGGTCTGGTCGCATCTCTGCCATTGTCTCCCTCTTGCCTCTCCTAGCCAGCGGCCGGAGATTATAGACCAAGCGCGTAGGTATGGCTCGTATGCGCTGGTTTGGTTCACATGCGGTGGTTTGGCTTCTGCACGCCGGTTCAACTTACGTGCGCTGGCTTGGCATATAGACGCTGGCTTTGCACTCGCGTGAGGGCTTTCGTCCAATTGCATAGCCCATGCATGCCGGCGGTTTTGGATTACGCGGCTGCTCGTGCCGCCTGTGCCTCGCGTACGGTACGACCCAGGGCTGCTTCGTGCGTTTTCCGCCTCTTTGTGGATGAGATGGTCGATTTGGCTGTGGTATGCGATTGAAGGAATCTCATCAAGAAGAGCGCTTTTGAATGAATGACTTGCCTGGTTGCCTCTGCGCGATGGGGTGGGGGCCTTGCGGTGCGAGAGCGTCCTTGGGGCCGGCGCGGCGTCTCAGTGCTCAGACAGTTTTAGAGCGTGAAGGCCAGGGGCCTTCCCACTCTAAAAAACTGCGCCTGAGAAGCCGCGCCGGCCCTCGCGCG
>CAVJGP010000007.1:0-47752 GCA_963648855.1 Alistipes onderdonkii
GGCATGCCGTACTCGAGGGCGCGCACGTAGTCCTCGTCGTACTCCATGGCCTCCTCGTCGCCGGCGAACTTCTCCTCCACCTGCTTGCGGAAGCGCTCGGCCTGGTCAACCGGGTCGTTGAGCTCGGAGAAGGCGTTGGCGTACTCGTGGCCGGCGATGACCAGCTCAAAGCGGTGCGTGAGGCGCGGGTCGTCCTCGAAGCGCTTGGCGAGCGGGCTGACCTCGATGGGGTAATCGCACACGAAGGTGGGGTCGACGATGGTGTCCTCGCCCAGCTCGTCGTAGATCTCGGCGATGATCTTGCCGGCCGTCCACTCGGGCTTGACCTCGATGCCCTTGGCGCGCGCGTCGGCGGCGAGCTCCTCGACGGGGGTGTCGAGCGTGACCTTCTTGCCGAGCACGTCGGAGACGATGTCGGTCATGGGGCGGCAGGCCCACTCGCCCGACAGGTCGATGGTCTTGCCCTGGTAGGTGATGACCTCGGGGTTGCCCACGGCGGCGTTGGCGGCCTTGATCACGCCCTGGGCGAGCTTCTTCATGCCCTCCAGGTCGGAGTAGGCGCGGTAGGCCTCCATCGTGGTGAACTCGGGGTTGTGCGTGAGGTCCATGCCCTCGTTGCGGAAGATGCGGCCCACCTCGAAGACGGCCTCGAAGCCGCCCACCAGGCAGCGCTTGAGGTGCAGCTCGGTGGCGATGCGCAGGTAGCACTCCTGGTTGAGCGCGTTGAAGTGCGTGATGAACGGCTTGGCGGTGGCGCCGCCCTGGATGGTCTGCAGGATGGGCGTCTCCACCTCCATGTAGCCATCGGCCTCCATGTAGCGGCGGAAGGTGGACAGGATGAGCGAGCGCTTGCGGAAGGTCTCGCGCACGTCGTCGTTCACGATGAGGTCCACGTAGCGCTGGCGGTAGCGCGTCTCCTTGTCGGACAGGCCGTGGAACTTCTCGGGCAGGGGGCGCACCGACTTGGAGAGCAGGCGCGTGGAGGTGGGGGCCACGGAGAGCTCGCCGCGGCGGGTGCGCACGACGACGCCCTTGGCCTCCACGATGTCGCCCAGGTCGTAGGCCTTGAGGCTGGCGAGGGCCTCCTCGCCCAGGTCGTCCACGCGGCAGAAGAGCTGGATGGTGCCCGTGGGATCCTGCAGCTCGATGAAGACGACCTTGCCCTGGCCGCGCTTGGCGCGCACGCGGCCCGCCACGCACACGACGTCGGCGGTGTCGGCGCCGGGCTCGAGGCCCGCGTAGCGCTCGACGAGCTCGGCCACGTGGTCGGTGACCTCGCTGGTCTCGGGATAGGGGTTCACGCCCGCCTCGATGAGGGCGGCGCGGCGTCCCAGGCGGACGCTGCGCTCGTCGAGGGCGGCGCCCTCCTGCGCGGTCTGCTCGCCGGCCATTAGCGGGCCTCGACAGCCGTGACGGTGTAGGAGAGGGTCTTGCCCGCAGGGCTCACGAACGACACGGTGTCGCCGGCCTTGTGGTCGAGCAGGGCCTTGCCCAGGGGCGACTCGTTGGAGATCTTGCCCTCGCGCGGGCTGGCCTCGGCGGTGCCCACGAGCGTGTAGACGCGCTCCTTGCCGGCGGCGTCCTGCAGGTGCACGACGTGACCGATGGTGATGCGGCCGCCCTTGGTGGGGGCGGCGACCACGATGCAGTTGGCGAGCTGCTGCTTGAGCACCTGGATGCGGTTCTCGTTGGCGGCCTGCTCGTCCTTGGCGTCGTCGTACTCGGAGTTCTCGGAGAGGTCGCCGAAGTCGCGGGCCACGGCGATCGCCTCGGTGATGCGCTCGCGCTCGGCGCTCTCGCGCCATGCCAGCTCCTCCTCGAGCTTGAGCTTGCCCTCGGCGGACAGCACGATAGCCTTGTTTACGTCCATGGTGATACGTCTCCTTGTTTGGGGCCCGACCGCACGCGGCGTGCCGGGACGTGCCTTTCACGACAAGTGCCCGTCGCGAGAGCGGGCACCGGTTTGGAACATATGTGACGTGCAGCCGCAGTAAACGCCGCGCAGCGCACGTCCTCGAATGAAGACGTGCGCTGCGCTCGTTTGCGCTTGTGAGACTAGAGCGACTTACTCGTCGTCGTCGGCAGCGGCCTTCTTGGCGGAGGCAGCGCTGCGCTTCTTGGCAGCGGTGGCCTTCTTGGGAGCGGCCTCCTCCTCGACGTCGGCGTCGTCCTCGTCAACAACCTCGACGACTTCCTCGGCCGTCTTCTTGGAAGAGGACGTATCCTCATCCTCGTCGGCCATGCCCTTGCGCAGGTTCTTGACGGTCTTGCCCAGGGAGGCGCCGAGCTTCGGGAGGTTCTTGGGCCCGAAGATCAGAAGAACGACCACAAGAATGATGAGGAGCTCAGGAACGCCCATACCCAGAATCTTCATACCACAATCCTCCATAAACGGTGGCGGACTTGAGCTTTGGTTTCGCAAGAACCCGCCGGTTTTCGGTACGGGGGTATAGTACCCCACCAACCACGCACATACACGAACTTTTGCTTCGGCTTACGGCATTTTTTGGACACTGCAAGCAAAAGCGTCGTACAAATAGTAAAAGAGGACCGCCACTGCGAGAGCGACGATCCTCTAAATACTCGACTGGTCGGGTTGACTGGATTTGAACCAGCGACCTCTGCGTCCCGAACGCAGCGCTCTACCAAGCTGAGCCACAACCCGGACTTGGTGCATAGTAGCAGAAAACTCGTTCGGTCAAGCCGAGTTTTTCATCTTATGGAGAAGTCTCCTTGAATGCCATGGATAGGCTGGCGGGGAGGTGAAGGCATGCGGGCGTAGGACAGGCCTGCGGCGGGCGGGCGCAGCCGGCGGGAGCGTGAAGGCGGGCCTGCGGATAGTGTGGGCGCGGCGGGCGGGACCGAGGGCAGGCCTGCAGCAGGATGGAACCAGGGCGGGCACGGCGGGCGGGGACGCTTTACAGGATTCAGGCAGCCAGGATGCCCAGGACGGCGATGTGCACCGGGTAGTACAGGTAGAAAAACCACTTGAGGGGCCGTCCGCGCGTGCCGTCGTAGGCGCGCAGCAGCGCGACCGCCGCCACGCCGCCCACAAGCTCGTAGGCAAGCGCGCCCGCGCACGACGCGTCACCCCCCACAACGCCGGACAGGGCGGGCAGCCCCAAGGCGAGCACCGCAAGGCCCGCCGGGTACACGCGGCGCTGGGGCTCGGGCAGAATGTGGCACATGAGGATCATGACGGGACCGATGAGGCCCCAGTCGAGCACGCAGCTGGCCGGGCACGATGCGCAGAAGAGCGCCCAGAACGCCGGGCGGGAGCGCATGCGGTCGTACGCCGCGATGAGGCCCAGGCCCAGCAGCAGCGTGAACAGCACGTTGCCCGTGAGGGGCGGGCACAGCGCCACCTGCCCCAGCTCGATGGGGACGGGGTCGAACACGAGGGCGTAGGGAACCTGCGCCACGAGGGCGAAGAGGGCGAGTCGGCCCGCATAGCGCCGAAGGTCGTGCGTGTGGCGGTAGCCCTCACTCACAAGGAAGGCCATGATGGGGAAGGTGAGGCCGCCGGGCGCCTCGAGGACACAATAGGCCCAGGCGGGCAGCGCCGATTGGAAAACGACGCCCACGTGGCACAGTGTCATGCCTACAATAGCGGCCACCTTGAGCGCAAACGACGACACATGCGGGGCATAAGTGCTGCTCAAGCCATTCTCCTTTTCGAGGCGCAGGGGCAGACGTTGATGACACGGCAGAAGACACACACGATGGGCGCGGGCACGGCGGCAGGCATCTGCCTGGTGGCCGTGGTGCTCTTGTACCACATACCCCTGGGCGACACACTGGGCGCAGACGCCCTCCACGCCCTCGGGGCGGCCGTCGTCGCGCTCGTGTGCAGCCGGCTGAGCCGCGCGAGCGCGGGCGTGGGCCGCACGCGTCACGGCGGCATGGGCGTCACCATGGCCATCGCCGGCCTGTGCCTGCTTGCGGCCCTGGCCGTCACGCTGGCATCGGCGGCAGGCAGCGAGGCGAGCTTGCCCGTCGAGACCGCAAACTTGGACGCTGCCCTGGCGGCGGTGCCGCTCGTGGCCCTCTCCTGCCTGGCCACGGCCGTGTGGGAGGAAACGTTCTTCCGCAAGCTCGCCCACGACGCCGTTGGCGAGACGCTCGGGTCGGGAAAGCTGCGCGACCTGCGGGCCACATGCGCCTGCGCCGCCGTGTTCGCCCTCATGCACATGGGGCAGGCCGCAGATCTTGCGCAGGAGGCGCTGCGCTTCGTGCAGGTGTTCCTGTTCGGTCTGGCGATGAGCGGCCTTCGGGCACATACCGGCAGGCTGGGCTGGTCGATCGGTGTGCATGCCGCCTACGACCTCGTGTGCTTCCTGCCCGCGGCCCTCACCTGGCAGGCCGGCGTCATCTGGGAGATGCCCGCGACCGCGCTCGCGACGGTGGAGGTGGGCATGCCCGGCATCCTGGCGAGCCTCGTCGTGCTCGTGCCCGCGGCGGCGCTTGCCATCCGGGAGCTCGCGCGGAGCTAACCCAGGGTCGCGGTAGCGCACGACCACCAGCCGCGCTCCCGCGCGACGCCCGCGATGCGCTCCGCATCCCGCTCGCTGTGCACGAAGGCGCACACGCACGAGCCGCTGCCGCACAGAAGCGCCGGCGCGCGCAGGCCCTCCTGCGCGTCGAGGAACGCGAGCACCTCGTCGAGCTCGGGGGCGAGAAGGCGCGCCGCCGGCTGCATGTTGTTGGCGCACAGGGGCAGGACCTGCTCGGGCACGGCCGCGCGGAGGGCCTCAAGCGCAGGCTCCAGGGGCGCGGTCGGGCTGGCAAGCTCGTCAAGCAGGCGGTAGCAGGCGCCGGTGGAAACGCCCTGCTCAGGCTTCACGAGCACCACGGGTACCCGGAAAGGCGCGAACGTCTCGCGCAGCACGTCTCCCCTGCCATCCAGGTAGGAAGGCACCTCGTGCAGGAAGAAGGCCACGTCGGCCCCCAGGCCGCGAGCCACCTCCACAAGCCGGGGGTCGCCCTCGCAGCCCCACAGACTCGCAAGCCCACGAATGACGGCGGCAGCGTCGGAGGAACCCCCGCCCAGGCCCGCCTGCGAGGGGATGCGCTTCGAAACACGGATGCGCACGTCTGCGGGGCGGCCGAAAGCCTCGCTCATACCGAGCGCCGCACGCGCCGCGAGGTTTGAGGCGGGGTCGGCCCCCGGCGGCAGCGGATCGGGCTCGCAGCTCAAGTCGAGGCCCGCGCCCGCGCCGAGCAACTCGACCTCGACGTCGTCGTGCACGTCGAGCGCGCACATGACCGTGCGGACCTCGTGGTAGCCGGACTCCTGGGGGCCAGGCGTCACGGCAAGAATCAGATTGACCTTCGCATGGGCGTGCAGGAGCATGGGTCAGCCTTCCATAAAAAAGGCGGGCACGTGGCCCGCCGACTGGTGCGTTGGCCTGCTGGCGACTTACTGCTGGTCGCCCACGGCCTCAAAGATGAGCTCGCCGGAGGCCGGGTCGCTCAGCTCGACCGTGCCCGTGAGCACGTCGACGTACTGGTAGGACTGGCGCGCACGGCGACCGCGACGCTCCTCCACCTCGACGATGAAGAGGGAGTCGTGGGTCTGCAGGAGCACGCCGTCGCGCTCCACCACGCGAGAGCGCCCCATGTTAGCACGCACCTTGAAGTGCGAGCCCGTCATGGAGGCGAGCTTGTCGTGGATTTCGTTAATCTTACTTTGATGCTCTTCGAGTTCCATGCGCCATGACCTTTCGGGAGGCACGGGGACGTGTCTCCCACCATCAGGGAAAATTTGGGGGATGCGGATGGTATCAGGCGAGGGCGTAGAAAGTGTGGATTCACCGGAATTATACGATAGAGGGCGGCGGCGCTCCTCGCATAAGGCGCGTCCCGCCGGCTCTTCCAGCACGCAAGCTTAGCGGCGTTGCGGGTCTACATGCTCAAGAATGCGCTGGTTGCAGGCAAGAATCGCCGCGAGCTGGTTTGCCACGGAGGGCGCGTCGAGGCGCTCGGCCAGGGTCTCCAGGCGGCTCAGGCGCGCATCGAGGGCGCTGTCGTATGCGTCCTGGCGCTCCTCAAGACGCGCGACCACGGCGTCGACGCGCCGCTCCAGCCCGTCGAGGCGCACCAGCAGCGCGTCGGCGTCCATGCGCTCCAAGGCCGCAAGCGCCTGGGCGTAGCGCTCGTCGAGCACCGTGAGACCCTGCGCGAGCGCCTCAGCACGCCCGGCAAGCGCCTCCACCTCGTCGCACGTTTTGTCTATGGCCGCAAGCGCGTCCTCGCTTGCCTGAGCCACGCGCGAGAAGTCGCCGGCCGCCTCGCAGCAGGCACGGACATGCTCGGCGCTTTCCTGCACGAGCTGGGCCTGAGAGGTCAGGTCGCCCAGAGATTGGGCCAGCCCCTCGCAGGCGGCGAGCTCGCCCACGCCCTCGGCTAGCAGGCCCACGGCCTCCTCCAGGTCGCGCACGGCCCGCTCGTTTGCGTGCGCCGACTCCAGCAGGCGCGCCGCCTGCTGCGCAAAGCCGCCCGAGGGCCGCGCCTCCTCGTGCGACTGCGGCACCGCCTGTCCCTGTTGCTCCATCACAGCTCGTCCCCTCCCGCACGGAAGATGCCGCCCAGCGCGGCCAGCACCTTATGCGCGTGCTCCTGCGTCTCGAGCGCAAGTATATCCATCTCGTCGGCCAGGGCCTGCAGATACTCCTCGAGCAGGCGGTCGAAGGCCGGCGACACGCCGAAGAGCCGCTCCAGCTCCACGCCCGTGCGCGCGAGCACCTCCTGAAAGTTCTCGGCGCGGGCCACGGGGCCGAAGTGGGCGCCGTCAAGGTCGCGGTCGGCCGCGAGCGCGAGCAGGCAGACGTGCACCTCGTCGAGCGCGGCGCGGGCATGCGGGGCGGCCTGCTCGTAGAGGCCCGCCGCCTCGAAGGCGCGCATGGCGCGCGCATCGTCGAATTCCTCGCCCAAGCCCAGGTAGATGTCGCAGGCGCGCATAAGGCGGCGGGCGCGATCGCGCAGGTCCGGCGCAAGCGCCCCGCCGGTTGCGTCCTGCCCCACCGCGAGCGCCCGGGTGAAGTTGTCGCGTGCGGCGGCGTAGGCGCCCTGCTCCTTGAGCTCGCAGGCCACCCGGAAATAGCCCAGGGCCGACGCGTCGAGGTCGAAGCCCGCCTCGCGGGGAGCGCCGATGCGCTCAAGGCCCGGGCACACATCCACGAAGCGGGCAAGCGGGGCCGTCTCAGCCGCCTCCACCACGAGCAGGTTCGCGCTAGCACGCGTGACGCCCACGTAGAGCAGGTTGAGGCAGCGGTGCAGGCTCGCGTCCTTGGGGCCGGGCGCGAAGAGTGCCTCCAACGCCGGGGCCTGCGTGGCGAAGAGACCGTAGAGGATGACGTTGGAGAACTCCATCCCCTTGATCTGCTCGACGGTGAACACGCTGGCCGACTTGGGGGCGAGGCGCGTGTAGGTGGGGCCGTCGCACACGAGGGCCACGTTGGCGGCCTCGTCGGCCATCCGCACGAGCAGGTCCTCGTCGCCGCAGACGCACCAGCTCACGCGGCCTGTCGCGCGGTTGTGCGAGGCCTCCAAGGCCATCTCGGGTCGGCGACGGTGCGGCAGGCGCGGCGAGGCGGCGCGCAGGCGGACCACGCCGTTGCCCACCTCGCAGACAGCCTTGGGGTTACGGAAGTTGCCCTCGAGGCGCTCGCTCATGAGCGCGCGGTCCATGCGCAGATAGCGCCGGGCAGTCCAGGCCGTGGGGGCCAGCACCTGGTTGACGTCGCCCGTCATGAAGAGACGCGCGGGCGCGCCCGCCCTGGGTCGCGCTAGGCGTGCGAGCAGCTCCACCTGCACCTCGGAGAGATCCTGCACCTCGTCAGCCACCACGAGGTCGAAGGGACGGAAGCGCCCCTGGCAGGCGAGGCGCGCGGCAAGGGCGTTGCGCGAGCACACGCCCGCCTGCCGGAGCCACGTGACGTAGTGGTGCGCGGCCGAGTAGGTCGCCCGGCGCGACTCCTCGTCGCTCAGGTAGCCCACGTCGTCACCCAAGGCCAGGTAGTCGGCCTCGGAAAGCACCTCGCAGCCCTCGGGCTGGCTGGCGCGAACAAGCCTGTCCCAACCAGGCCCCATGCCGCCGAAGACGACGCCGTAAAGCTCGGCATACACACAACCCTCGCCGTGGGCGTCGATGAGACGCAGGATGGTCGCGCGGTCCTTGCCGCACATGGCGGGACGTGCGCGCAGGGCCGCCACGAAGGCCAGGAAGGTCCTTCGGCTCGCAAGGCGCAGGCCCGGTTGTGCCGCCAGGCTGCGCAGCAGCGCGTCGAAGGTGAGCAGCTCGCAGCTCGCGCGGGCCGTATGGCTCAGGCGGCTCTCCACCTCGGCGAGCAGGCGCTGCGAAACGGTGGTGTAGAGGATGCGCGCGGGCCTGCCAGCCGGGCGGGCGGCCGCGACCTCCTCGATGATGCGCAGGCCCAGCTCGGTCTTGCCGCTGCCGGCCGCGCCCGTCACGAGCATGGGGCCGTCGAAGGCCATGAAGTCGCCCACGATGCGGAACTTGTCCTGCGTGAGCACGGGCGTGCGCGGGGCGCCGTAGCGCTCCAGGTCGCCCTCGCCGAAGGTGCGCCAGGGCACCTCGAAGGCCTGGATGCGCGCAAGCTCGCTGACCTGGGCGTCGCCCAGAACGTCGGCGATGCGCCCGGGGCCCGTCGCCGCCAGGCCGCGGGCCACCTGCACGGCATGGCGATGCTGGGAGTCGTGCTCGGAGCAGTAGCACAGAAGCACCGTCTGCGCCTGCCCGGGCCGCATGTAGCGGCCGAACGCCTCCTGGGCGCGCGGGTCGTCTTCGTCGAGGAAGGTGAAGATGACGCGCTCGGCGGTGAGGCCGTTGTTGAGGTCCACACCGTACACGTCGCCGCCCACGGAGCGGTACTTCTTGGTGCCCAGGCCCTTGACCTGCAAGTCGTCGCGCGTGCGCGCCTGCTGCAGGCGGGCGACGAGCCGGTTGAAGTCCTCGATGCGCTGCGTGCTCGAACCCTTGACGGTGCCGTACACCTGCCGGTAGCACGTCTGCGAGACGAAGACGTTCATGCGCGTCTACACCAAGTCGGGGTCGAAAGCCGCGCGCTTCTTGGGCTTCTTGGGGGCACGGGCCGCATGGCTGGCGCTCGGGCGGTACCGCTCGGGAACGCTGCCGTCGCGCAGGGCGAAGGCCAGGCCCACGAACTGGTCTTTCGAGAGGGTCTCGGCGCGGGTGCCGCCGTCGATGCCCATGAGCGCGAGGGCCGCCTCAAGCTCGGCGCGGCTCCACGTCTCGCAGGCGGCCATCGAGTTGAGCAGGGTCTTGCGGCGCTGGGCGAAGGCGGCGTCCACCACCTGCGCGGCGAAGGCGGCGTCGGCGGGGGCGAGCTGCTCGCCCTCGGGCAGGCGGTGCAGGCGCACCACGGCGCTCTCCACGTGCGGCTCGGGGAAGAAGCTGCGCGCAGGCACCTGGAAACGGCCCACCACCTGGGCGAAGAGTTGGAGCTTCACCGTGTAGGCGCCGTAGATCTTGGAGCGGGGCTCGGCGCAGATGCGGTCGGCCACCTCGCTTTGCACCATCACCGTGGCGTCTTGGATGAAGGGCCACTCCTGGAAATACTGCAGGATGAGCGTGGCGGCCACGGCATAGGGAAGGTTGGCCACCCAACGGCTCGGAAGCTCGGGCAGGCCCGCCAGGGCGGCGTTCTTCGCACGAAGCCCGGCCAGAGCCTCGGCGATCTGGGCGGGGGCCACCTTGGTGGCGTCGCCCATGACGAGGGCAAAGCGCTCGGAGTAGTCGCTCGTCACCTCGGCGAGGGGCCCCTGCATGTCGGTGTCGGCCTCCACGGCCACCACGGCGGCGGCGCGGGGCAGCAGAGCGCAGGTAAGCGTGCCGCAGCCAGGACCCACCTCGAGCACCACGTCGTCGGGCGCAAGGTCGGCAAGCTCCACGATGTGGGCGACGACGGTATCGTCTACCAGGAAGTTCTGGCCCAGCTCGTACTTGGCCTCCAGGCCGAAGGCGTCGAGCATCGAGCGGATGGCGGAGCGGCTCGCCATTTTTGACACGGGCATGGTCTACACCTCGTTGCAATCGTGGGGATGGGGTTGCGGGTGGGCCGCGCCCACCAGGTCGTGTGCCCAGGCGGGCGCCTGCGCGAGGATGCGCCGGTCGAACTCCTCGCCGAAGTCAAAGCCGGGACGGGCCGGCTGGCCGAAGCCCACGGCGTCGTGCGTCCAGGTAAGCTCGAAGTCGAGCATGCGAAGCGCCGAGTGAGCGCAGCTGCGCAGGGCCTCGAAGCCGAAGGGGTCGCCGCCCCCGCCCGTCACCACCAGGGCCAGGGGCTTGCGCGCGTCGTGGGGCAAAACGGGGCGCACGCGCAGAAGGTAGCGCTGGCACCAGAGGGGCTGCATGCGATCGAAGACGGCCTTGAGCTGGGAGGCTGGCCCGGAGAAGTATACAGGCGCCACGAGCACGGCGGCGTCGCAGGCCTCCAGCACGGCGCGCAGGGCGGCATGGCCGGGGCGGGGCGCGGCCGACTCGCGCGCGTCATGCACGCAGACGCCGTCGCGCTCGCAGGCCCCGCAGCCCACGCAGGGGGTCACCTCGTAGTCGACCAGGTGCAGGGGACACGGGTCGCCGCCCGCCTGCGCGACGCCCTCGCAGAGGGCCTGCGCCAGGCGCGCCGAGCAGCCGTGCCTGCGGGGGCTGCCCACAAGCACGGCCACGCGGGGCCGCGCGGCACCGTCACGCGACTCGCGTGCGCCCGCGCCGTCGGCCCCCTGCCCCACGCAGCCCATGGCCCTACTCCGCCAGCCCGGCGCCCAGAGGGGCGGGTCGGTCGAAGATGGCGCGGCACAGCTCGTAGGCGTCGCGGTACGTGTCGGCCGCGTCATCGCCGCAGCGCTCGGCGCGCAGCTGGGCGGCGAACTCGGCCGTGCGGGCGATGTAGGCGGGCTCGCACTGCGTGCCGCGCAGGGGCTCGGGCGCCATGTAGGGCGCGTCGGTCTCAAAGACGAAGCTGCCGCGTGGCACAGACGCGAGGGCCTCGCGGGTGGCGTCGTTCTTCTTGAAGCTCACCGCGCCGCCGATGCCCAGCACGCAACCCATCTCCAGGAAGGGCTCGGCGTCTGCCAGGCCCAGGTCGAAGCAGTGCAGCACCACCCCACCCGTGGCAGGCAGGCCCACCTCGCCCATGATCTGGGCGGCCTGGCCGTGGGCCTCGCGCACGTGCAGCGAAAGCGAGGCGTCCAGCTCGCAGGCCAACGCCAGCTGCTCGCGGAACACCTCGCACTGCACGTCGCGCGGCGAGAGGTCGTAGTGGTAGTCCAGGCCAATCTCGCCCATGCCGCAGCAGATGGGCTCGGCAAGCAGGCGGTGCATGGCCGCGCGGGCCTGGGCATCGAAGTCCTTGGCGTTGTGCGGGTGGCACCCCACGAGCAGGCGCACCTCAGGGGTGCGCGGCCGCTCCCCCAGCGCGTCGAGCACGCCCTGGGCGACCCAACCCGCAAGCCCCTCGTCGCAGGCGCGCCGCCAGCCCTCAAGGCTCGCAAGCACGGCGTCGGGGTCGCGGGCGTCATCGGCGGGGTCCACCACCGTCACGAGGAAGCGCACGCCCGCAAGGGCCGCACGCGCCAGGGCCAGACCCGCGTCGATGTGGCGCAGGCTCGTGAGGTGCGTGTGGCTCTCGGCGATGGGGCCGGCGGCCGCAGGCAGCGCCATCGGCGCGCCCTTCTTCGTGGCGAAGAAGGCGTCGCGCTCATACGGCGCCCACACATCCGACTCGCAGGCAGCTTCTAGCACGGCAGGTTGTCCATGTCGAGGCGCGGGAAGAGGGCCTCGCCCTTCTCGACGGGCTTGCCGCCCTCGAACTGGCCCCAGGCGCAGGCCGCCTCAAGGTTGTGGTGCACGGTGCCCTCAAGGCCGACGCGGCGCATGACCTCGGCGGACGTGGCGGGCGTGAAGGGCTCGAGCAGCGTGGCCGCGATGCGGATGGCCTCGATGAGACCCCAAATCACAAAGCCCAGCTCGTCGGCCTTGGCCGGGTCCTTGGCCAGCGCCCAGGGAGCCATGTCCTCGATGTAGTGGTTGGCGGCGGCCACGAACTCCATGACGTCCTTTGCGGCGCCCTGGTAGTCGAAGGAGGCCATCTTGGAGGCATAGCGGCCGTAGAGGCCCTCGGCGGCCTGCGACAGCGGGCTGGTGCGCTCGGCCCAGTCGGCGGCGCGCACGGGGCTTGCGCCCTCGAAGTACTTCGCGCTCATGTTGAGCGAGCGGCTCACGAGGTTGCCCCAGCTGTTGGCCAGGTCGGCGTTGTACACCTGCGCCATGCGCTCGAAGGAGATGGCGCCGTCGGAGCCGTGCGCCACGTCGCACATGAAGTAGTAGCGGTAGCCCTCCACGCCGAGGAAGTCGATGACCTGGCGCGGGAAGATGGAGTTGCCGCGGCTCTTCGACATCTTCTCGCCCTTGCCCGTCTCGGGGTTCTTGACGAGGAGGAACCCGTGGGCAAGCACGTGCTCGGGCACGGGCAGGCCCGCTGCCATGAGCATGGCCGGCCAGATGACGCAGTGGAAGCGGATGATGTCCTTGCCCACGATGTGCTGCTGGGCGGGCCAGAAGCGCTGCAGGCGCTGCGCAGCCTCGGCGGAGTCGTCGCCGTAGCCGGCGGCGGTGATGTAGTTGAGCAGGGCGTCGAACCACACGTAGGTCACGTGCTCGGCATCGAAGGGCAGCGGGATGCCCCAGTCGAAGGTGGTGCGCGTGACGGAGAGGTCCTTCAGGCCGCCCTCGACGAAGCTCACGACCTCGTTGCGGCGGATGTCGGGCTCGATGAAGTCGGGGTGGGCGGCGTAGAAGTCGAGCAGAGGCTGCTGGAACTCGGAGAGCTTGAAGAACCAGCTCTCCTCCTGGATGCGCTCAAGCGGGCGCTTGCAGTCGGGGCACAGGGGCACGGCGGTCTCGTCGTAGTTGCCGTCCTCGTCGGTGTTGGCGTGGCGCACGTCGGTCTCGGTGAAGAAGGTCTCCTCGGGCACGCAGTACCAGCCCTCATAGCTGCCCTTGTAGATGTAGCCCTTCTCGCGCAGGACCTCCCAGAAGTGCTGCACGGCCTTGACGTGGCGCTCCTGGGTGGTGCGGATGAAGTCGTCGTTGGTGATCTCCAGCTCGCGCCACAGCTCCTGGAAGGCAGGGGCCTGGGAGTCGCACCACTCCTGGGGGGTCACGCCGTGGGCGGCGGCGGAGTCGGCCACCTTCTGGCCGTGCTCGTCGACGCCGGTGAGGAAGAACGTGTCGTAGCCGTCCATGCGGCGGAAGCGCGCCTGCACGTCGGCCACGATGGTGGAGTAGGCCGTGCCCAGGTGCGGGGCGGCGTTCACATAATAGATAGGCGTGGTGATGTAGTAGGGACCCTTGGGGGCCTTGTCGGCGCAGCCGCAATCGCACATAGTGGGTAGCCTTTCGCACGTGGTGCCGGGACGCCCCCGGCGCTTTCTAGACAGATGGGGTCATCGTAGCATCGAGCCAGGCAGGCGGCAGCGCAAAAGAAGAAGGCCCACCAGGTTTCCCACCCGGCGGGCCCTCGTGCGTAGCATGCGATTCTGCGTGCGGCTCTGAGCGCAAGCCTTACTGGTTCTCTGCGCCGCTCTGGCTTTCGGCCTTGGCCTGCGCCTCA
The DNA here is from genome assembly GCA_963648855.1 of Alistipes onderdonkii. Classification (GTDB taxonomy): domain Bacteria; phylum Actinomycetota; class Coriobacteriia; order Coriobacteriales; family UMGS124; genus UMGS124. The sequence goes on from CAVJGP010000007.1 coordinate 13,656, forward strand.
GCCTCGGCCTTCTTCTTGGCGGCCATCTCGGCCTTGAGCTTGGCGGCACGCTCGGCCTTCTCGGCTGCGGCCTTCGCGCGGCGGGCGCGCTCCTCGGGCGTGGCCTGGTACACCTCCACCACGCGCTCGTCGGCCGGGTCGGTGTAGTGGTTGTGCATCGTGAGGGCGTCCTCGCGACAGGCCTCGATGCAGCTGCGGCACTGGATGCAGCGGAAGCGGTCGATCTCCCAGGTCAGCTCCTTGCGGTCGACCGAGATGGCGCCCGTGGGGCACACGTTGGCGCACAGGCCGCAGTACTTGCAGGTGTCCACCTCGATATGCACGCGGCCCTTGGTCTGCTCGAAGAAGTGCGGCTTCTCGATGGGGTACAGCTTCGTGGCGGGCTTGGAGAAAAGGCTCTTGAGGGTCATGCGGCCCAGCTTGAACTCTGCCATGCGTGACTCCCCCTTAGCGCTCCGTGCAGCTGATGCACGGGTCGATGGTCAGGACGATGTTGGGCACGTCGGCCAGGTCGCAGCCCGCCATGGCGCCCACCATGCCCGGGATGTTGGCCGAGGTGGGAGTGCGCACGCGGAAGCGGTCGAGGAACTTGGTACCGTTGCCGCGCACGTAGTAGAAGGCCTCGCCGCGGGGCTGCTCCACGCGCATGACGGCGCTGGAGCCGGCCTCGGGGTTGCCCTTGACCTCGGCGAGCACCTCGCCTGCGGGAATGCGGCCCACCATCTCGTTGATGATGTCGATGGACTGGCGCACCTCCTCGATGCGCACCTTGCAGCGCGCGTAGCAGTCGCCCTCGTCGGACACCACGGGCTGGAAGTCGTAGAGCTTGCCGTAGGCGCCCAGACCGGCCATGCGCACGTCGGCCGCCACGCCGCTGGCGCGCACGAAGGGGCCCACGCAGCCGTAGGCCATGGCGTCCTCGCGGGAGAGGTAGCCCACGCCGCACAGACGACTCTTCACGGAGTCGTCCATGAGGAAGGTACTCGCGATCTGGTCGTACTCGTCGCGCAGGCTGGCGAGCACACCGCAGATGGCGTTGAGCTCGGTGTTCTCGATGTCCTTGAACACGCCGCCGGGGGTGCAGACCGAAAGGATCACGCGGCCGCCCGCCGTCTTCTCGAAGATGTCGAGCACCTTCTCGCGCAGGCGCCAGGAGTGCATGAAGAGGCTCTCGAAGCCCATGCCGTCGGCGGCGAGGCCCAGCCACAGCAGGTGGGAGTGGATGCGCGACAGCTCGTGCCAGATGACGCGCAGGTACTCGGCGCGCTCGGGCACCTCGATGCCCATGAGGCGCTCCACGGCCATGCTGTAGCCCATGGAGTGGCCGAAGCTGCAGATGCCGCAGATGCGCTCGGCCACGTGCACGAAGTGCTTGTAGTCGCGCTTCTCCACGAGCTTCTCGAGGCCGCGGTGCACGAAGCCGATCTGGGGGATGGCCTCGACGACGCGCTCGTCCTCGAGCACGAGGTCGAGGTGGACGGGCTCGGGCAGCACGGGATGCTGGGGCCCGAAGGGAATGACGGTCCTGGTAGCCACAGCCGCCTCCTATTCCTTGTTCTGAGCGGGCTTGGCGGCCGGCTTGGCCTTGGCCTCGGGGGCCTGGGCCATGGGCGCGGGGATGTGCAGGTGGTAGAAGCCGCCCCGGTAGTCGAGGTTCATGTTCGTCACCGTGATGCCGTACAGGTCGTGCATCTCGTTCTCGAACATAAACGCGGCCGGGTAGATAGCGCCCACGCTGGGAACCTCGTCGTTGGCCGAGATGGAAAGGCGCAGGTTGGCCACCTCGCTCGTGGCGTCGTCCACGAAGGAGTAGACCAGCTCGAACGTGGCCTCGCCGTCGCGGGATGCGCAGCACTGGGCGAAGCGCCAGCCCTTGTCCTTGAACTCCTGGGTGCGGCCCACAAGGCCGCCCAGCAGCGTCTCAACGAATACTGCCTGTGCCATGGCTTATGCCTCCTGGGGTGCGTCGGGGTCGGCGGGGTCGTCCTGGGTGGCCGGCACGCCCTCGGGCGTCATGATGACGCGGCGCAGCGACGCGTCGGAGTCGTCGGCGGCGGCCATGCGCCCCTGCGGGACGGGGTTGCCGGCGGCCAGGGCCGCGCGCTTCTCCTCCAGCACGGCCAGGCCCTTCACCACGCCGTCGATGATGGCCTGGGGGCGGGCGGCGCAACCGGGCACGTAGACGTCCACGGGGATGACCTTGTCCACCCCTCCCCTGATGTTGTAGCAGTCATGGAAGATGCCGCCCGTGCAGGCACAGATGCCCACGGCCACGACCACCTTGGGCTCCACCATCTGCTCGTAAATCTGCTTGATGACGGGCTCAGCCTGCTCGTTGATGGAGCCGGTGACCACGAAGATGTCGGCATGCTTGGGGTTGCCGGTGTTGATGACCCCGAAGCGCTCCACGTCGTAGAGAGGCGTCAGGCACGCCAGGACCTCGATGTCGCAGCCGTTGCAGCTGGCACCGTCGTAGTGGATGAGCCACGGGGACTTGCTCACGAAAGACATGCGTGCCCCCTCCTAGAAGAAGATGACGCCGCTGCTCAGGTAATAGAACAGCGAGAAGTTGACGAAGCTGGCGACCAGGGCAACGCCCCAGGAGCCCTTGAGCATGACCTGCCACTTGACGCGCGCGAAGTTGTTGTCGATCCAGATCTCGAGGAACCACACGATGGCGACCACCACGAGCGCGAGCAGGATGGAGAGCGGGTTGGCGTTGATGAAGAACATGCCGACCCAGCCCAGGAAGAGCACGGTCTCGTACCAGTGCGTGACCTCCACGAGGGCCAGCGTGCGACCGCTCATCTCGGTGGTGGTGCCGCGCACGAGCTCCTGGTGGGCGTGATGGGCCATGGACAGGTCGAAGGGCGACTTGCGCAGCTTGATGGTGAGCACGAAGAGCAGGCCCAGGAAGATGAGGGGCATGCACACGCCCAGCGTGGCGTCGCCGGAGAGCAGCGAGGACACCTGGAAGGAGCCCGTGCCGTCAACGGCCTGCGTGGTGAGATAGAGGGCCACGCCCACGAAGAGCACCATCGGCTCATAGCACATCACCTGGAGAATCTCGCGCTGGGCGCCGATCTGGGCCATGGGCGAGGGCGAGAGGTGGCAGGCCAGGATGAAGAACAGGCTCGACAGCGTGATGATGAAGACGCACAGCAGGAAGTTGCCGCCGCAGAAGAACACGGCACCGGCGATGACGGCCATGAGAAGGGAGAGCGCCGCCAGGCAGGTGACCATGGGGTCGCAGCGGCCCGCGTCCTTCTCCAGCAGCTTGCGGACATCATAGTAGGGCTGCAGCACCACGGGGCCGCGACGGCCCTGCATGCGCGCGGTGACGATGCGGTCGGCGCCGGCCAGCAGGCACCCCAGGACGGGGGCGAGGACGACGAAGGCGACGACGGCCACGACGGTAAGGGCCATTTACATCACGCTCCCGGGGATGGTGGCGAACACGTAGCTCACGCCCAGAGCGCAGGCGATGCCGGCCAGGGCGATGAGGATGCACACGATGGAGCCGATGCGCCCGAGCTTCTTCTCGTCGAAGACCGACTCCATGTACCAGGCGCGCTGCGTGGCGGCAACCTCGCCGCCCAGAGAGCCCGCGAAGGTGGTCTGGCTGAGACCCACGCCGCCCAGGTAGGGAATCTCGACGGGGCGGGACGCCTTGCGGGCGCGCAGGGCCACGAGCAGCGGCACGAGCACCACCACGAGCACGCAGCCGGCCATGATGGCCAGGTCGGACGCGCTGGGGGTCAGCATCGAGCCGCCTACGAGCATCTTGGCGTAGGGAGCCACGACCTCCTTGCTGATGAGGGGAAGGAACAGGGCCAGGAGCACGGTGCCTGCGGCCATGATGCCCAGGGCCACCCACTCGCTGACGTGCACGTCGCGCTCAAGCGACTCGCCGCCCGACACGTTGCACAGGATCTTGCCGAGCCACTTGGCCCAGAAGAAGAACGTGGCGGCGCTGCCGAAGCCCATCATGACGATGAGCACCATCACGCCCGAGTCGATGAAGGCGCCCAGGGCGGCCCACTTGGAGACGAGCATGCCGAAGGGGGCAACGAACATGCCGCAGATGCCCAGGGCCATGAGGCAGGCGAGCTTGGGCATGCGGGAGACCAGGGCGTCCATGCACTCGATGTCGCGGCTGCCGATGTGGTGCTCGGCGGTGCCCACGCACAGGAAGAGCAGCGACTTGGCCACGGCGTGGAACACGAGCAGGAAGATGCCGGCCCACACGGCCGCCGCGGTGCCGATGCCCGCGCAGCACACGATGAGGCCCAGGTTGGCGACGGTGGAGTACGCCAGGACGCGCTTGGCGTTGGACTGGCTGATGGCGATGAGGGAGCACACGAGGAAGGTGGTGCCGCCCACGAGCATCACCGAGATGCCCACGGGATTGAGCGCCGAGGAGGTAGTGCCGGGGACGAAGGTGCCCATGAGGGGCGAGAGGCGGATGAGCAGGAAGACGCCGGCCTTGACCATGGTGGAGGAGTGCAGCAGCGCGCTCGTGGGGGTGGGGGCGACCATGGCGCCGAGCAGCCAGGTGTGGAAGGGCATCTGCGCGGCCTTGGTGAGCGCCGCGAAGGCGAGCAGCGCCAGGGGCAGCATGGCCAGCGCCGGGGCGGAGCCGCCGCGCGCCACGAAGCGGTCAAGCTCCAGGATGTTCATCTGCGAGCCCATGTAGATGAGAGCGCAGGTGAACGCGATGCCGCCCAGCAGGTTCATCCAAATCTGGCGGAAGGAGTTGTTCGTGGCCTCCTGGGTCTTGGTGTACCCGATGAGGAAGAACGAGCAGACCGTGGTGACCTCCCACATGGTGAGCATCCAGGAGAGGTTGTTGAACATGACCAGGCCGAACATCGCGGCCAGGAAGGCGAACATCACCGCGAAGAAGAGCGGCTGACGGTCGGGCGCATGCTCCAGCCCCTGCTCAGCGAGCTCATCCTGATGATGCTGGAAGTCGCGCATGTAGCCGCAGGCGTACACGATGATGCCGCTGCCGATGATGCCCACGACCAGCACCATGATGGCGCTGAGCTGGTCGATGTAGACGGGGCGCACCACATGCACGCCATGGGCCACGCCCAGCTCGAGCACGCACACGAGCACGGCCTGCAGGCACGCGAGCGCCAGGATGCCGACGCGCTTGGCACGGGCGGCGCGCCAGGCCACGTAGGCGCACAGGAGCAGGTCCACCGCGAAGAACACCCAGTCGAGCCAGGGCATCTGCGTGCGGTAGTAGGTGGCCCCGACCGTGAGGTGGGAGCTGCCGAGCATGATGCTTCCGATAACTATGAGGGCTGCCGCCACGCAGACGACCGCCTCGCGCATCCTTCGTCCCGGCGCGAGCAGGCATAGGATTGCCGCCGCGAGCGGGGTGAGGATGAGCATTCCGATGATACCCACGATGCCTCCACTCTCCTCGTAGAACAAACTCGGTCCGGGCGAGGGCCCGGGAGTTCTTAATAGCACGGTAACTTGCGTGAGAGTGTGTGCGCCCTGTGGCCCTCCCGACGTTGCCGCAATTTGTCGGCAGGCGGGCGATGCGGGCCGTGTACGGACGCGCCCGACGGTAGAATGCGGGGGTTGAAAGGAAACGAGGCAAAGACGCCCGCAAGGGCGAAGGAGGGGCCGCCATGCCCAAAGACGCCATGCCCAAGCACGCTCCCGCAGGCTTGCTCACGCTTGTGGGCACCCCCATCGGCAACCGCGCCGACCTGTCGGGCCGCGCCCTGGAGGCCCTGCGCACCGCCGACACGGTGCTGGCCGAGGACACGCGCGTCTCGGGCAAGCTGCTGCAGTCGTTCGGCATCGCCGCGCACCTGGAGCGCTGCGACGAGAACGTCATCGCAGGGCGCGCCCCCCAGCTCGTGGCGCGCATGGCAGCCGGCGAGCGCATGGCCTTCGTAAGCGACGCGGGCATGCCCGCCGTGGCCGACCCCGGGGCGCGCCTGGTGGACGCATGCCGCGACGCGGGCGTGGAGGTGGACGTCATCCCCGGCCCCTCGGCCGTGACCTGCGCGATCGCGCAGTCGGGCTTTGCCTGCGAGGCGTTCTACTTCGGAGGCTTTCTGCCGCGCAAGACCGGCGAGCAGGCGCGCGTGCTGCGCCGCCTGGCGGGCCTGCCTGCGGTGCTCGTGTTCTACGAGTCGCCCCACCGCGTGGCCGCTTCTCTTGAAAGCATCGCGGCCGTGTTCCCGCAGCGTCGCGTGGCCCTGGCCCGCGAGCTCACGAAGGTGTTCCAGGAAGTGGTGCGCGGCAGCGCCCGCGAGCTGTGTGAGCTTCTTGAGGAGCGCGGCGAGCCCAAGGGCGAGTGCGTGCTGCTGGTGGACGCCCCGAGCAGCGAGGAGCTTGCGGCTTGGGAGCGCCGGATGGCCGCGCTGGAGCTGGGCGTGGGGCTTGCAGGCGGCGGGGCCGGAAGCGAGGGCGCAAGTGCGGGCGATGCGGGGCGCGGCGAAGGGGCGTCGCCGGATGCAGCGAAGGATGGGGGCGCGTTCGACCTGGACGACGCCATCCGGGCCGGCCTTGCCGCCGGAAAGCGCGCGACCGCCCTGGCCAAGGAGCTCGCACGCTGCTGCGAGGTTCCGCGCTCGCAGATCTACGAGCGCATCTGCGAGCTGGGGAAAGAGGGGTAAGCGGGCGGGGCGCAGGGGCGGGCGCTTTCGGATTAACATACATTTCGCGCGCCGCTTCGCGGGTAATTACCGTTTTAGGGCGTTTTTCTTGGTGAAATGTATGTTATTGCGCGAGCCTTGGCGCACGCAAACGCAAGAGGGGCGGCCGAGCGCCAGGCTCGACCGCCCCTCCCATGAAAGCAAGCGCTTGCGATGTGTACGCGCTACTCCCCTGCAGGCGCGCTCCCCTCAGCGGGCGCCTGCAGGGCGGCCGCCGACGGGCTAACCCACTGGGCGGCAAAAGTCCGCGCAGCGGGCTGCGCAGACGTAGCGAGCGCAACGTGCGCAGGCATGGCGGGCACGGGCGCGGGCGCTACAGGCGTTGCGGGCTCATCGAGAGCAGGCACGGTGGGCGCGGGCATTGCAAGCGTCCGCCATGCGCGAGCGCTGCTCCCCTGTAGAAGCGCTCGCCTCGGCAGGCGCCTGCGAAGCGGAAGTCTGCACAGAGGTTTGCACAGACATAGCGGCCTGGGCGGGCGCAGCAGACGCAACGGGCGCGATGGATGCCGGGGTTGCGGGCGCGAACGCGGGCTTTACAGGCACGGGCTTTACAGGCTCCCGCGATGCGCATGTGCCACTCCCCTGCAGGAGCGCTCGCCTCGGCAGGCACCTGCGAAGCAGAGGTCCGCGCAGCGGGCTGCGCGGACGTAGCGAGCGCAACGTGCGCAGGCGTTACGGGTGCCCGCGATCCGCGTGCGCTACTCCCCTGCAGGTGCGCTCCCCTCAGCGGGCGCCTGCAGGGCGGCCGCCGGCTGGCTGGCCGGCTGCGCAGCGGGCTGCGCAGACGTAGCGACCTGGGTGGACGCAGCGGGCGCAGGCGTTGCAGGCTGGACGGGCGTTGCGGGCGCGACGGGCGCAGCTGCGGCGGGCGACTTCTCGTCCTTGATCGCGCAGCAGATGAGGCCCAGCACCACGGGCGTGGTGAAGAGGCCGATGAACCAGAGCTTGCCGGCGCTGAAGCGGTCGGACTTGGCGCGGGCGGCCTTCACCATGGAGCTGATAGCCATAAAGTAGGCCACCACCACGCAGGCGAAGACGACCACCATCAGAATCAAGGCGATGACGTCGCCGGCCGTGACGCGCACAAGCGTTCCGTGTCCCATGTTGATAATCATGGCAGGTACTCCCTCGATAGCGGTTTTGCGCACGCCTTATGGCTGCGCCTGATGAAGGCACTATACCCATGACCTATACGGCTGAAAGCGAGAATACCCCAGGCTGCGCAAGACACACCAGCCTGAACGGGCGCTAAAAAAGACCAGCTGAGAGGGCAAAGTCCAAGGCGCGGGGCCGCACGCCGGGATAGTGGCCCAACCACGTCTGGGCAAAGCGCAGCTCGTCGAAGCCGCACGCAAGCGCGGAGGCCTCGTCGGAAAACTCGCAGGCGCAGATGTCGGCCAGGCGCATCGAGATGAGGGCCTGCGCCCAGGCAAGCGTGGAGGCAGGCACATGGGTGCAGGTCGCACGCCCTGCGCACTCGGGGCACACCACGCCGCCCTCGGCGATGTCGAAGGCCACGCCGCCCGCCGCCTGCGACCCCCCAGCAAGCTCCACGACCTCGCCGCAGCGCACGCACGCATCCAAGCACGGACGAAATCCCTGCATGGCAGCAGCTTTCAGCACGAAGGCCGCGGACAGGAGCGGCAGGCTACCAGATTCCGCCGCTTCGAGCGCGTCGAGCGTAGCGCTCAGCAGAGGCAGCACCCGGGGGTCGTGGTCGCCCTCAGCGGTGAGCTCGCAGGCGCAGTCGAGCACGGCGTCCACAAGGACCGCGCGGTCGTACTCGCCGGCGATCTTGGCGTGGGAGCGCACGAGACGTGCCTCGCTCACCACGCCCAGGCTCCTCCCCTCGCTCACGAGCAGCTCCACCTCGTTGCCCAGGTTCATGGCGCCCGCAAGCTTCGAGGCGGGCTTGCGCGCGCCCTTGGCCACCACGCGCAGCTGGGCGGGGCGGTCAGCAAGCAGCGTCACGATGAGGTCGCTTTCGGCGAGCTTCGTGCGCCGCATCACGATGCCGCGCGCCTTGAACTTGCCCGGCAACGCGCAGGCCCCTAGACGCTCAGAGAGCTGGTGAGCTGGTCGAAGTCGGCCAGAATCTCGCCGGCGTGCAGGCACGCAAGCTCGGTGGCACCTGCCTCGAGAAGCTCCAGGGCCTCGGCCAGCGTGCGGGCGTCGGTGGTGGCGCGCACCGCGACGCCAGGCTCGACGGTGGCAGCGATAAGGCGCACCTGCGCCGGCGTGGCGCAGCGCCCGCCTAGGCCCGTGGAGGCCACGACGCAGTCGGGAAGCACGCTCGACACGATGTCGCAGGCGCGGCAGAGCTGCTCGTCGGTGAGGTCGCCGCACTCAAGCGCCACGCTCACCGCAAGCTCGGGCTCCTCGTCGCCCTCGTCTGCGCAATCCCCATCGGCGCACTCGTCGCAATCACAGTCGCAGCCATGCGCGTGCTCGCGCACGTGGGCCTCGACGGCATGGTCGTGGCCGCGGCAGCACTCGTCCTCGCAAGACTCCCCGTCGGCCTCGTACTCGTCGGGGCGGGCGGTGCGCAGGGCGCTCATCACCGGGTCCATGACCTCGTCGAACTCGCCCTCGCGGATGGCCGCCGTGTTGGCGACGAGGCACACCTCGCGCACGCAGGCGGAGGCGAGCATCGCGCACTCGAAGCACAGGGGGTCGCCCAGGACCTTGCCGAACGGGGCGCCCACCAGGGCGCACACGTCGGCCGGTAGACCGTTCTCCTCAAGCGTCCAGGCAATGCGTGGGGCGTCGCTGGGGAAGGCCACGAGGCCCGTGTGCCCGGCCACCACGGCGCGCGCAGCCGCGTCGAGCGTGGCGGCCGGCCCTTGCGCGGGGTCGGCAAGCATGGGCAGAAGCCTGTCGAGCAAGGCGACGCGCAGCTCTGCAAGACTCACCTCGTCGCCCTCGCTCAGCTGGGCGGCCAAACGGCTGATTACCTGGTCATTCTGCGACATGGCACTCCCCTTTTCGCGACGCTTACGCGCCCTCGCCGTAGCCGAATCGCTTGATCTGCGCGGCGTCGGAGCGCCAGCCCGGCTTTACCTTCACGTTGAGCTTGAGCATGACCTGGTTGCCCAGCAGGCGCTCCAGATCGCGGCGGGCCTGGACGCCGATGCGCTTGATCATCTTGCCGCCCGCGCCGATGATGATGCCCTTCTGGCCCTCGCGCTCCACGTAGACCGTGGCGTTGATGTGCGAGATATTGGCCTTCTCGTCGTAGCTCGTGGAGTCCACGGCCACGCCCACGGAGTGCGGCACCTCGTCGCGCGTGTTGAGCAGCACCTTCTCGCGAATGAACTCGGCGATCACGACCTCGGTGGACATGTCGGTCTGCATGTCGACCGGGAACCAGCGCGGGCCTTGGGGCAGGTGCGCGGCAACCACCTGCAGGAAGCCGTCGACGTTGAAGTTCTCCTGGGCGCTCACCACGATGGCCTCGTCGAAGGGGCAGAACTCCCTCATGCGCATGACCTGCTCGCGGGCCCGATCCTGCTCGATGATGTCGGCCTTGGTCACCACGAGCACCTTGTAGGCGCGGCTCTGCGCCACGTGCTGGGCCACCCACTCGTCACCGCGGCCCGCGGGCTGGGAACCGTCGAGCACCATGGCCACGACGTCGACGTCCTTGAGGGCGTTGAGCGCCGAGATGTTGAGCTCCTCGCCCAGGGCGTCCACCGGCTTGTGCAGGCCGGGGGTGTCCACGAGCACCACCTGCATGTTGGGCTCGTTGTACACCGCCGAGATGCGATGGCGCGTGGTCTGCGCGGTGGGCGAGGTGATGAGCAGTTTGTCGCCCACGATGGCGTTGATGAGCGTGGACTTGCCGGCGTTGGGACGGCCCACGAGGCTCACGAAGCCGCTCTTGAAGGGGCCCTCGTAGGTCGCGGGGTGCATGTAGCGCGAGGCGTCCTGGCCCTGCTCGCCCTCGCCCTCGCTGCCACCCTGCGCGGCGGCGCCGGCCTGCGAGGCAAAGAAGGCGTCGATGAGGGCCGTGCCGGAGAGGCCGTCGGGGTTGTCGAAGCCCACGACGTCGTCATCGTCGTCCCAGTCCTCGTCGTCCTCGTCGTCGAAGTCCTCGTCGCCCTCGCTGGGAAGGTCCTGCCACAGCACGGGCTGGTTGGAGGCAGGCTTGGCAGCGGGGCGGGCGTCGGTGCCCTCGGCGGCGTGGTCCACGGTGGGGCCGATGTTGATCTGCTCGGGGGGCACGCCCGTAAAGTCGGCCAGGTAGGCGCGCTCGAGGCTCTCCATCTCCTCGGCCTCACGCTCGTCCTCGTGATCGTAGCCCATGAGGTGCAAACAGCCGTGCGACAGCAGCAGGCGCATCTCATCGGCGGGGTCGTTGCCGAACTCGGGGGCCTGGGCGGCCACGACGGCGGGACAGATGATGAGGTCGCCCACCATGAACGGCTCGCCCTCCTCCACCTCGTCGGGGTCGTCGATGTTGAACGACAGCACGTCGGTGGGCTTGTCGATGCCGCGATACTCCAGGTTGAGGCGGTGGATCTCGTCGGTATCGACGAAGCTCACCGACACCTCGCAGGGCTCGGGGCAGCCCTCCCCCTCCAGCACGCACGCCACGAGGCGTTCGATCTCCTCGTTTGCCAGGATGTCCTGACCCACCTCGTCGTTGATCTCGATGCGCATGTCCATGGTGTCGTTGCCTTCCTTGTGGTGGGTCTACTCGACGGCGCCCTGGTAGCCGTTGGGGTTGGAGCTCTGCCAGTTCCAGGAGTGGGCGCACATGTCGTCGATGTCGTACTGCGCCTCCCAGCCCAGAAGCTCCTTGGCCTTGCTGGCGTCGCAGTAGGTCTGCGCGATGTCGCCGTCGCGGCGCGGGCAGATCTGGTAGGGCAGCTCCTTGCCGCAGGCGCGCTCGAAGGCGTGGATCACGTCGAGCACGCTGTAGCCGTGGCCGGTGCCCAGGTTGAACACGTGCACGCCGTGCTTGCCGCGCATGTAGTTAAGGGCCGCCACGTGGCCACGGGCGAGGTCCACCACGTGGATGTAGTCGCGCACGCCGGTGCCGTCGGGCGTGGGGTAGTCGTTGCCGAACACGTTGATGTGGTCGAGCTGGCCCACGGCAACCTTGGCCACGTAAGGCACCAGGTTGTTCGGGATGCCCTTGGGGTCCTCGCCGATGAGGCCCGACTCGTGGGCGCCGATGGGGTTGAAGTAGCGAAGGAGCATGACGTTCCAGCGCTCGTCGGCCGTGTAGAGATCGGTGAGCATCTGCTCGTTCATGGCCTTGGTGCGGCCGTAGGGGTTCGTGGCAGGCTTGAGCTCGGCGTCCTCGCGCACGGGCACCACGTCGGGCTGGCCGTACACAGTGGCCGAGGAGGAGAACACGATGTCGTACACGCCGTGGTCGCGCAGGGCGCGGGCCAGCTCCAGCGTGCTACCGAGGTTGTTCTGGTAGTACTCGATGGGCTTGTGGACGCTCTCGCCCACGGCCTTGAAGGCCGCGAAGTGGATGGCGCCCTCGATGGGATGCTCCTCGAGGATGCGGTCGAGAAGCGCGCCGTCCTTCACATCGCCCTGGTAGAAAGCGCGAATCTTCTTGCCCGTGATGCGCTCGACGCGCTTCAGGGCCACCTCGCTGGCGTTGGAGAGGTCGTCGATCACCACGACGTCGTAGCCTGCGTTGAGCAGCTCCACGCAGGTGTGGCTGCCGATGAAGCCGGCGCCGCCCGTGACGAGGATGCAGGGTTTGTCGGTCTGGGTCTGGTCGGTCATGAGCGTCCCCTTCTCTTTGCGAAACCTTTGGATGATGCGGATATGCGCGGGCCGCGCGAGGCGGCCCTTCGTTGACGGATTCTCTGCGCCGCCAGGCCGCGTGGCCCATGCACGCAGGTGCGCCCCAGCACGACCTTGCGGCCGCATCGGATGTCGGCCTTGGTCTTGACGGTGCCTGCCTGCTCCACGAGAGCGGCAACCTCGCACATGGTACGACGCAGATGGCGCTTTTTCAGCCGGCATTCCCAGACAACAACAACTGTCCAGCCGTCTTGCACCAGGGCCTGCGCGTCGCGGGCGTCGCGGGCCTGGTTGCGCTCGAACTTTGCCTGCCAGAACTCGACGTTGGTGGAGGGCGCGCTCGGGTGGCAGTAGGGGCAGCGGTGCCAGAAGCAGCCGTGCACGAAGATGGCCACGCGACGGCCCGGATAGGCCACGTCGGGCCTGCCGGGAACCTTGTTCCACTGCAGGCGATACCCCGTGAGGCCGCGCTCCCGCAGGTAGGTGCGCACGGCTATCTCGGGCTTGGTGTCGCGGCTGCGGTTGCCCTGCATCGAGTGCCGCACGGCCAGCGAGCTAGCCTGCGGCGTGGCGGGAGAAGTCATGCGTCGAGTGCCCCGGAGCGCTAGTAGGCCTGGTCGGAGCCGTCGTAGACGGCCTCGCCCTGGTCGGCAGGCTCGCCCTGCTCGGAGCCGTCCTCGGCGGGCGCGGACTCGTCGGTCTGCTCGCCCTCGGCGGCGGGCTGCTCGCCATCCTGCGCGACCTCGGCGGCTGCCTGCCCGTCCTGCGCGGCGGCGTCGGCGGCGTCGGTCGTGCCCACGAGCTCGTCGGCGGCGGGCTGGGAGGCGCTCGTCACGTCCAGGCCGCCCAGAAGCGCGCTCACGAGCGCCTGGGAGTCCTGCAGCTGCCAGGTGGAGCCGCTCTTGACGTAGGTGAGCTCCACCGTCTGCTGCACGAGCGGCACCGTCGTGTCCGCAAGGCAGCCGATAAGAATCTGCGCGAGGTGGGCGTTGAGGGCGTTGTCGTCCATGGCGGCGAGAGCCTCGCGGCTCGACGAGGAGGCAAGCTCGTTGGTCACGGCCGCCGTGTAGCTTTGGAACACCTGGTTGAGGTCCTTGTTGGAGATGGAGACCGTCACCGTGGCCGTGTTGTCCTCGATGGAGATGGAGCTCACCTCGTAGGTGAGGCTGGAGAACATGGGGCCGTAGACGTCCACCGGGTCCACCCCGGCCGCCTCCAGGCTCGTGGTGTAGTCGGAGGCAAACAGCGTCTTGGCGCTGTCCGCATCCAGCGAGGTGAGCTGGGCGATGTCGGCGCTCACGCCGTCGTTCAGGGCCTGAGCGGCGCTGCTGAAGCTCTGCGAGCAGCCGCTCGTAAGCAAGGCGCAGGCAAGGGCGCAGCAGGCAAAGATGGCCGGCATGGCGCGACGCTTGCGGGTAATGCGGGAACTCATGGGCGCTCCTTTCGACAAAGGCGCGTGATTACGGGCACGTATGGGCCACATTATGCGTTTCAGCAGGGCTTTGCATGCAGGCGATACACTTTTCCAACGCCCCCACCACATCGAGGGGCTCTTCCAGGCCCGCATGGAGCACGTACGCCCCGCAGGTCAGGCGCTCCACCCTGCTGGAGATGCCGGCGTGCGGGACATCCCACAGGCCCCGCTCGAAGCGGGGCAGGTCGTCGCGCAGCCTGAAGCTCACACGCCAGCCGAAGCCATGCTCCAGGCTGCGGCGAGCCTCGGGGTTGCCCGGGTCCTCCGCCAGGCCGGGATAGGCCACCTCGCTCACGGCCGGGTGGTGCGCGAGGTACTGGGCGGCAACGAGGGCACGGTCGCAGCGCGCCTGGCTCACCAGGCTGAGCTGCCCCACGAGCAGCCCCAACGCCTGGATGGCGGCGTCATCGGGCGCGGCATCGGGCGCGGCACCCGCCACGCCAGCAAGCTCAAGGAACCGCGCGAGCGCCTCGTCGTTGCGGGCGCACACGCAGGCCGTGCCCGCCAGCGACGGCCCGAAGAGGTCGCCCAGGTCCTCCACGACGACGTCGGCCCCCATCTGGACCGGGCGGCACAGGTACGGGCCTGCTCCCTCGTTGACCACGACGCGCAGCACGCCCGGTGTGCCCTGCTCGCGCAGCCAGGGGCGCAGGCACGCCGGCTCAATCCGGCCGGCGCCCGCGTCCAATGCCAGCGTGCGGCGCACCTCCATCCCCTCGCAGGGCCGTGCGTCACAGAAAAGCACCCCACGCGCCGCGTCGGCGGCGAGCAGGGTGCCCGTCTTTGCATACTCAAGCTGAGCGATGACGCTTGCGGCATCCGCGCCCATGCACGCGAGCGTGGCGAAGTTGCGGTCGGGATGCAGGCAAGCCAAGGCGCGCCGACTAGTCGAGGTCGTCCATGGCGGCCGCAACCTGCGTGCCATAGGGGTTGGACGAGGCCTGGAGCTGCACCACGGGAGAGGCGACGGCGGTCACGTCAGAGCCGGAGGGCGCAGAGGAGATGAGGGGGAAGTTTGCCGAGGCAGCCTCACTGAACTTCTGGATGAGGGCAAGGTACTCGGTGCGGAAGTTCTCGCGGGACACCTTCAGGCGCTCCACCTCGTCAAGCTCGGCCTGCTTCTCGTCGAGGGCCTGGCGGATGACCTTGCGGGCCTGGGCGTCGGCGTCGGCACGAATCTTGTCGGCGTTGGTCTTGGCCTCGGCCACGATGCGGTCGGCCGTCTGCTGGGCCACGATAAGGGCAGCGGAGAGCTGCTCCTCGGTGGCGCTGTAGATGTTGGGCTTGCCGGCGTTGGCCTGGACGGGCTGCTGAGCGGGCACGGCAGCGCGGGCGTCGGCCACGGCCTTGTCGGCCTCGGCGCGGACCTTCTCGATCTCGCCCTGCAGCTCGGAGTTCTTGGCCTCGGCGGCGGTCAGGCGGTTCTTGAGGTCGGCGATCTTGCGCAGCATGGCGTCGATGTCGGCGCTGATCTCCTCAAGGAAGGCGTCGACCTCGGTGGGCTCATAGCCGCGGCGCTTGGCCTCAGAGAACGTCTTCTGCTGAATCTCGGCAGGCGTGATAGGCATTGTCTTAAACCTTTCCCTCAATCTTGCTCCCACAGCTATGCGCCGATGGGCGAGCACACGGATGCGCTAAAGTATATACAGAACGAGCCGTTCCAAGAACTGCAGAACGATGATTGCAATCACCGGCGAGAAATCAACCATGCCGATGGGCGGGATGATGCGGCGGAACAGCCCCAGGTACGGCTCGCTGATGGAACCCAGCACAGAGCGGATGTCCTCCACCCACTTCGAGGCCCCGTAGGGAATCCAGCTCATGAGGACATAAATCACCAAGATGATGGAGTAGATGCGAAAGAGCTGGTAGATGGCGGCTGACAGCATCGGCTACCTCAGGATGCCCTGGCGCTTGAGCTCAGCCATGGTGGCCTCGCTCACGGTGACGCCCTTGGGGCAGATGGCGTAGAGCTTCTGCCCCAGCTCGTTCATCGTAGCGCCCGAGGCGCAGCACATGCCGAAGGAGAAGTCCAGGATGCGCTGGCAGGACGCGTCGGAGGTGCCGCGCATCGCAAGCACCACGGGGCGATGCTCGCTTAAGAGGCCCGCGGCAATCTTGCGCACGTCGTCATAGGTGCGCGTGCGCACGATGACGGCGTCGCTGGAGAAGGTGGGCGCCTCCTGCTGGGCGGGACGCGCAGACGCGGGCTTTGCGGGCGCGGCAACGGTCGGCGCGGGAGCGGCAGGGGCCGGGGCGGGCGCTGAAGCGGCAGGCTTCGCCGGCTGCTCGGGCTTTGCGGCACCCGGGCGCGAGGCGCTCTTGACCTGCATCTTCGGCTCCTCCTTGGGGGCGACGTCGGCGCTGGCCACGCGCTCGCGCAGGCGCTCGGCGTAGGACTTGGGAGCGCCTGCAGGAGCGGCCTGGTTGCGCGCCTGACCCTCGGCGCGAGGCGTCACGCGCAGCTCGTCGTCAGCGGGGCGCGACTGCGCGCCTGCAATCGGGCGCACGCCGGCAGCACCCTCGATCACCGTGAAGCGGTTCTCGGTGCGCGAGCTTCCCGCCGCGCGCACAACCGACCAGTCGGCACGGTCGTCTTCCTGCGAGGCGGTCTTTGCCGCGAAGGCGTCGGCCTGCTCGTGGGTGTCGGCGTCGGGCGTGGCAGGCAGGAACGTGCCCGTGTTGCCCATGAGCTGGAAGTCGTCGACGCCCTCCGGCCAGCTGCCCTCGCGAAGCCCGCGCTGGAACTGCTCCTCGGCACTGGTGTCGCCCTTCATGCGCGACTTGATGTTATCGAGAAAACTCATCGCTCAAACCTCTCTACGATGGGAAACGACGGGTCGAACGCAACCCTGCCCAACCGCACAATCGTAGCACCCTGGCGGATGCCCGCCTCGAAATCCTCGCTCATGCCCATGGAAAGGACGTGCAGGCTGCACTCGGGGTAGGCCCCGGCCAGCTCGTCGCGAAGCAGGCGAAGGCCCTCAAAGGTGCGCTCGGCCACGATGGCGTCGCCCTGCGGCGCCATGGTCATGAGGCCCCGGACCGTGATGCCCTCAAGGCCGACTATACCCTCAAACGCCGCCTTGAGCTCCTCGGGCGACATGCCCTGCTTGGAATCCTCCCCCGACACGTTGGCCTCGAGCAGCACGGGCTGCACCATGCCCAGGGCGGCGGCGCGCTTGGAGATGGCGGCGGCGAGCTTGGGCGACGAGACGGAGTGGATGAGGCAGGGGCGCGCGGCCAGAACGTGGTTGATCTTGTTCTCCTGGAGGTTGCCGATCATGTGCCAGCGCACGTCGGCAAAGGCGGGGTCGTCGCCGATGACCTCGAGCTTGCGCGCAAGCTCCTGGGGGCGGTTCTCGCCGAAGTCGGTGTAGCCGGCGGCGCGGGCGGCAGCCACCTGGGGCACGTCCACCGTCTTGCTCACCGCGCAGACGCAGATCTCCTGTGGGTCGCGCCCGGCCTCACGCGCGGCCTGGCTCACCCGCTCAAGGATCTGGGCGCGGCGCTGCTCCATCTTGGAGGCGTAATCGGGGTCTATCTGAGCACACGACATGGCTGACCTCCTTAGGGTCGCATGAAGGCGACGGCGGCGTGGCGACCGGTCTTGCCCATCTCGGCGCGATGCGAGAAGAAGCGGTCGGTGAGCTGGGCGGTACACAGGTGCGTGTCGACAATCGAGCCGGCGGCCACGCCCGCCCCCTCAAGGCTCGCCCGCACGCAGGCACCCAGGTCGAGGTGGCGGGGGCCATACACGGCCGCCTGGCCGAACACCTCTATGAAGCGGTCGAGCAGCTCCTGGGACACCTCGTAGGACGCGCCCGAGATGTGCGGGCCGATGAAGGCCTGAACCTGCGAGGGGTCCGCCCCGGCGCTCGTGGCAAGCACCCGCGCTGCCTTGCCGGAGATGCCCGCCAGGGTGCCGCGCCAGCCCGAGTGCACGAGCGCGAATCCGCCCGGGCACGTGAGCGCGACGGGCGTGCAGTCGGCCACGAGAAGCATCACGGCCTGGTCGGGCACCGTGCACACCACGGCGTCGGCGTCCTGCGTGAGGTTCGCAGGCAGCTCGCCTGCCTTCGAGATGACGGCAACCTCGCTGCCGTGCGTCTGGTTGGGCAGCGCGAGCGTCTCCACAAGGTCGGGTGCGCCCATGGCACAGAGCACCCGCCTGCGGTTCTCGAGCACACAGGCGGGGTCGTCGCCGCCCTTGAGTCCCAGGTTGAGGCTCGCGAAGGGTGGCTGCGAGACGCCGCCTGTACGCTCGGTGAAACAAAACGTGACCCCGCCGGAAGCAGCGGTGCCACTTCCGATCAGGGTCACGCCGTCTTGCGTGAAACGCTTGAGCTCGATGCGCTTCTCGGTCGCCAAGGCTGGAATCCGTTTGCCTTAGAACCTGCTGCGCTTCAGGAAATCCGGGATGTCGAACTCAGACGAGGTGCTCTGAGGGGCCGGCGCAGCGGCAGGACGAGGGGCGCTGGAGGCGGGAACGTTGTTCAGGAAGCTGGGACGACGCTCGGCGCCCAGGTCGAGCTTGGACTGAGCGGGGGCCTTGGAGTCACCGAAGCCGGTGGCGATGACGGTGACGCGCACGGTGTCGCCCAGATTCTCGTCGATGACGGTGCCGAAGATGAGGTTGACGTCCTGGCTCACGGCGTCGCTCACGATGCCAGCAGCCTCGTTGACCTCGAACAGGCCCAGATTGGAGCCGCCGGCGATGGAGAGAAGCACGCGGTCGGCGCCGTCGATGGCGCTCTCGAGCAGCGGCGAAGAGATGGCCTGGTTGGCGGCGTCAACGGCGCGGTTGTCGCCGGTGCCCACGCCGATGCCCATCATGGCCGTGCCGGCGTCGCTCATAATGGTGCGCACGTCGGCAAAGTCGAGGTTGATGAGGCCGGGGACGGTGATGAGGTCGGTGATGCCCTGGATGCCCTGGCGCAGAACCTCGTCGGCCATGTTGAAGGCGTCGAGGAAGGAGACCTTCTTGTCGGCCACGTCGAGCAGGCGGTCGTTGGGGATGGTGATCAGGGTGTCGACGTTGGCGGAGAGGTCCTCGATGCCGCTCACGGCGTTGCGACGACGCACGGCGCCCTCGAAGGTGAAGGGCTTGGTGACGACGCCCACGGTAAGGGCGCCCACGTCGTTGCGGGCGATGTCGGCCACCACGGGAGCGGCGCCCGTGCCGGTGCCGCCGCCCTCGCCGGCGGTGACGAAGACCATGTCGGCGCCCTCGAGGGCAGCCTTGATCTGGTCGCGGGACTCCTCGGCGGCAGAGCGGCCCACCTCGGGCTTGGCGCCGGCGCCCAGACCCTTGGTGAGGTCGGTGCCGATGTGGACCTTGGTCTCGGCGTCGGAGTTCAGCAGGGCCTGCGCGTCGGTGTTGACGGTAACGAACTCAACGCCCTGGACGCCCGAGGCGATCATGCGGTTCACAGCGTTGGAGCCGCCGCCGCCCACGCCAACGACCTTGATTACCGCCATGTAGTTGTTGGTGGCGTCGCCCTGTCCGTACATCCTGACCTCCGTAGTCTTTGAAAACCGTAAAGGTATACTTCACAGTTAGATAGCTCTCACAGCATTTTATCTTCGCACGCATGCCAACCACTGTCAACGCACGCCCGATGGCTTCTCGGTAACGTAGCAGGTAGCGCACGAGAGAAACACACTAACCCAAATCTACCCACTCGTCCTGGGAGTCATAGTAGCCGTGCACGAGATTGCCGTCGGTTCCCCAGAAATAGTTCACCCAGGTGCCGTCGTCGAGGTAGTAGCCGCCGTTGTAGGCGGCGTCGCTGGGAACGACCGAGCTCGACGCGCTGGCGTCGGAGTCGCCGTCCTGCTGGGAGTCGTCCTGCCCCTGGGTGCCGTCGGCCTGTGTGCCATCGGCTTGCGTCGCGTCGGCCGAGGCGTCCTGGGCCTGATAGGGCAGCGAGTCCACCCCGGAGGCGTCTGCGTCACTCGCGGCCGCGTCCTGCGAGACGGCGCGGTAGGTGGGCTTGGAGGGCACGCGCACGTTGATGTAGCTCACGGTGCCCTGGTAGGTGCTCAAGATGCCCAGCACGGCCTGCTCCTTGAGCGAGATGTCGTCAGGCGCGCCCAGCGACACCTTGATGCCGCTGGAGAGCACCACCGCGATGGACTCCTTGTTGGTGGCCGTGGCGCTCACGATCTGGTCGCGCAGCTGGGAGCTGAAGCCGCTCATGTACTGGAGAAGCCCCAGCAGGCCCTCGTCTTGGCACTGCTCGCCCGCCTTGGGCGCAAGCGCGGCGGAAGCCTCGCTCACGAACACGACGCCCTCGGAAGCGGCGGCGTTCTTGGCCTGCACGTCGTAGGCGTCGGCCCCGTTGTCGGCCGTGACCTCGGTGAGCTCAACCTCCTCGAGCCACACGCCGTCGGTGGAGAGCCTCCAGGCCTGCGTGCCGTTGGAGAGCATGACGATGGCCCCCAGCGTGCGCTCCTCAATCTGGATGGTGAGCGTGTCGGGCAGCGTGCGCGTCAGCGTGGCTTGGGCCACCCAGGGGTCGGCCAGCAGGCGGCCCTCGACGCCCGCCTCGTCGTAGCCGAACAGGGTGGCGCCGGCCGGCACGGCCGCGAGCTGCGTCACGCGCTCGGCGCTCACGTGCGACCCCGACCCCTCCACCGAGATGGAGCGGATCTGGAAGAGCGGCGACCACACGCACAGCACGTAGACGATGACGACAAGCGCGATGCCGACGACGCTGAGCAAGAAGAGCCTCATGCGCCTGTCGTAGGAGCGCAAGCGCGGGTCGCTCGTGCGTCCGCGGGCCCCGGGCCTGCCGGAGGAGTCGCCGCGCTCGGCACGCCCTCGCTCCTGCCTGTCGCGCGGAGTGGGTCGGGCGCTTGTGCGATCCGACTCGGCCCCGGCGCGAGCGGCGCGCTCGGTCGAGCGGCGCGTCGGCGCGTCAGAGCGCGAGATACCGGGTCGGGTGGGTTGGTCGTCGCGCGGCGTGGCGCGGCGGGTGGTGGGCCTGCGAGCGGAAGCGCCTGCGGCCTCACGCGGGGAAGCCGAGGAACTTGACCTCCGGCCTGAGTTCGACGCCATGGCGCTTCCTGACCTCCTCCATCACGTGGACGATGACTCGGGTGACGTCGTTTGCGCTCGCGCCTCCCAGGTTGACGATAAAGTTCGCGTGGATGTCCGACACCATGGCCCCGCCCACGCGATACCCCTTGAGGCCGCAGGCCTCGATGAGGGGCGCCGCCTTGGCCTCGGGTGTGTTGCGGAACACGCTGCCGCACGACGGCAGGTTGAGCGGCTGGGCGGCGCGGCGGCGCTGCAGCACCTTCTCCATGGCTTCCTTCACCAGGTTGGGCTCGCCGGGCTGCAGCTCGAGGGTGGCCTCCAGGATAATCTCGCGCCCGGGAAGGTCGGTGGCGCGGTAGTACCAGCCGATGTCGGAGCGCGCGTAGCGCACAAGCCCCGTGCCCGGACGGAAGGAGACCACCTCGGAAATGACCGTGTCCATCCAGATACTCGCGGTGCCGGCGTTCATCGAGACGGCGCCGCCCACGGTGCCCGGAATGCCCACGGCGAACTCCAGGCCCGAGAAGCCCTTGTCGAAGGCCTCGGTCACCACGCGCTGCAGCACCGCGCCGGCCCCCACGTGCATGCGGCCCGTCTCGTCCATGGTGAAGCGGCGAAAGTCGCGGCCGAGCACGATGACGGCGCCCTCGTAGCCCTTGTCGCTCACCAAGACGTTGGAGCCCCGGCCCATGATGACCCACGGCACGTCCTCTTCGGCCAGGATGTCCACCGTGTTGCGCACGTCGGCGTAGTTGTCGCAGGTCACAAACAGCGACGCCGGGCCGCCTATGCGATAGGTCGTGTGGCGGCTCATGCGCTCCTGCGAGGCGACGGTGCCGTGCAGGCAGGCGGCGAGGCGCTCTTTTGCTTCGATGAGGCCCATAGCACACCTACCTTTCACTTGCGCGGGGCCGAGGTTGTTGCGAAAACGTGCGCAGGCGCGCCTTAGGCGCGGGCGGCCTTCTCCTTGAGCGCCTCGATGAGGGCGGGGCCCAGCACGGTCACGTCGCCGGCGCCCATGGTGACGATGAGGTCGCCGGGACGGGCGGTGTCGGCCATGTGCTGCACGGCCTGATGGCGGTCGGGGATGTAACATGCCTGGGCGCCGGGGCGGCGGGCCTGCACGGCCTTGGCCACCGTCTTGCCCGACACGCCGGGGATGGGCGTCTCGCCGGCCGAGAAGACGTCGAGCACCACGAGCTCGTCGGCGTCGTCGAAGGCTGCGCCGAACTCGGCGGCAAGGGCCTGCGTGCGCGAGTAGCGGTGGGGCTGGAACACGACGCGCACGCGCTCGAAGCCCTGGGTCTTGGCGGCCTTGAGCGTGGCCGCGATCTCCGTGGGGTGGTGGCCGTAGTCGTCGATGACGCGCACGCCCCCTACCTCGCCCACGAGCTCGAAGCGGCGATGCACGCCGGCAAAGCTCGAGATGGCCTGCGCGGCCTTGTCGCAAGGAAGGCCCAGCACATAGGCAAGCGTGAGGACCGCCGAGGCGTTCAGGCAGTTGTGCACGCCGGGGTTGTGGTCGAGGTGCAGGTGATGCGTGGAGCCGTCGGGCAGGGTGACGCTGAAGGCGTTGGTGCCCTCGACGCTCTCAGGCGTGCAGACCACGTCATTCTCCGCGCCGAAGCCGTAGGTGAGCACGGTGCGGCCGCAGGTGCGCGCGAGCTCGGGCAGGTGCGGGTCCTGGCCGCACACGATGACGTGGCCGTCCTGCGGCACCGAGGCCATGAACTTGCAGAACGTCTTCTCTATCTCCTCGAGGCTGCCGTAGTGGTCGAGATGGTCGGCCTCGATGTTGGTGACGATGACCACGTTGGGGTCGAGGTTGAGGAACGACCCGTCGCTCTCGTCGGCCTCGGCCACGAAATAGGGTCCCTCTCCGGAGTGGCCGTTGGTCTCGTAGCCGTCGATGATGCCGCCGATGAGAAACGTGGGCTTCTCGCCCATGTGCTCGAGCATCGTGGCGGCAAGCGAGGAGGTCGTGGTCTTGCCGTGCGTGCCCGCGCAGGCGATGGTGACGGCGCCGTGCGAGAGGAACGACAGCATCTGCGAGCGGTGCCAGACCTCGATGCCCTGCTCGCGGGCGGCCACGAGCTCGGGGTTCGTCTCGGGGATGGCCGTGGAGATGACCACCACCTGCGGCTTCACCTCGTCGATGGTGCGGGCGTTGTGGCCCACGAAGATCTGCACGCCCTCCTTCACCAGGGCGCGGGTGTACTTGGAGGCCTTGAGGTCGCTGCCGGTGACGCTATAGCCCCTCTGGTGCAGCACCAAGGCGATGCCCGACATGCCGGCGCCGCCGATACCGATGAAGTGGACGCGCTCGAAGGGGCGCGGGTTTTCGTTGCTTGCCATCCTCACAAGACCTTCCTGTTGGGCCCCAGCCTTTGGGGGCACGGCGTCAATCTGGGTCATTTTAGCCGCACGGCGGTTGCGGCGGCGTCGCGTTAGCGCGCGGCGACAGCTTCCACAGCATCTGCCAGAGCGGCCGTGGCGCCCGAGTAGCCCAGCGACTCCACGCGGGAGCGCATGGCGGCGATGCGCGCGTCGTCGTCGAGCAGGGCAAGGAAGTCGCGCACGAAGCCCTCGCCGTCGAGCGCGTCGTCGTCCACCACCACGGCGCCGTCCACGTCCTTGAGCAGAAGCGCGTTCACGGCCTGGTGGTTCTCGGTGGCGAAGGGGTAGGGCACGAGCACCGAGGGCACGCCGCGCGCGGCGATCTCGGCGATGGAGGAGGCACCGGCGCGCGAGAGCACGAGGTCGGCGGCCGCAAGGCAGGAGCCCATGTCGTCGATGTAGGGGCTCAGGCGCCAGCGGCGGGCCTGCTCCTGGGTGAGGGAGAGGCTCGCAAGCGTCTGCTCGTAGTCCTTCTTGCCCGAGGCGTGCACCACGTAGAGGTTGGGGCGGGCAAGGAGCTGGTCGCGCAGGGCGCAGACGGCCTTGTTGAGGTGCGCCGCCCCGAGGCTGCCGCCAAAGACGAGCAGCACCTTGGCGTCGCGCGGGATGCCGAGCGCCTCGCGGCCCTGCTCGCGCGTGGGGGCCAGCACGCTTGCGCGCACCGGGTTGCCGAGCACCTGCACGCGCGTGTCGGGCCCCAGCTTGCCGGCGAACTTGGCCTCGCTCACGGGATACGTGAGGGCGAGCAGCGCCGCATCCTTGGCGAGGGCCTTGTTGGCCATGCCGGGCACGGAGTTCTGCTCGTGCAGCACGAGGGGCACGCCGGCCTTGGCGGCGGCCGCGGCCAAGGGGAAGCACACGTAGGCGCCGAAGCCCACGGCGGCGGCCGGCTTGCCCTGACGGGCGAACTCCTCCAGCAGGGCCTTCTTGGCGCGGCTCATCTTGAGAAGCGCCGTGACGCCCGTCCAGGGGCGGCTGCGGTCGAAGCCGCTGACGTCGAGCCCCTCGAACGCGAAGCCGTCCTGGGGGACGAGCGTGGCCTCCATGCCCCGCTTCGTGCCGTAGAAGCGCACCTCATGGCCGCGTGCGCGCAGCTCGTTGGCCAGGGCGAGCGCCGGGTTGATGTGACCCGCCGTGCCGCCGGCCGCAAGGGCGAATGTGCTCATCGTGATGTCCTTTCAAGCAAAGGGAGATGGCCCCCGCGCGTCCGCTACTGCCTGTCCGGCCTGTCGCCGGAGCCGGGTCTGCGCCCCGGGGCCGAGTCGCGCCCGCGCGCACGGGCGTCGGGGTCGCCCCCGGTCGAGCGCGTGCGTGCCGTCGCAGGTCGGAAGGCGTCCGTCTGGCGCTCGCCGGCGCCGCGTCGATCACGCTCGCCGGCGCCGCCTCGCTCGCGGCTAGTTCGCTCGCGGCCCTCGGCGCGGCCTTGATCTGCGCGGCCGCCCGGAATGGAGGTGAGCTCGCCGGGCAGCAGGGCCCCCGAGGGGCGCGCCTGCTCGACAGGCTCGTCGTCGGCGGGGCCGCCCTGCACCACGCTCAGCGAGTCCCTCGTGCGCACGCGTCTGCGCTCGCGCTCCTCGCGCAGGCCGCTCGCGTTCTCGCGCGCCACGCCGTAGATGAGGCCCGCCATGATGAGGCACGAGATGACCGAGGAGCCACCCGCAGTGATGAAGGGCAGAGGGCGGCCCGTCATGGGCAGAAGGCCGCTGACGCCGGCCATGTTGAGGAAGGCCTGGAACTCGATGAGCACCGTGAGGCTACCGGCCAGAAAGCTCGACTGCAGGCTGCGCTCGCGCGCCTCGTGGGAGATGCGAAGGCCGCAGTAGGCAAAGAGCGCAAAGAACGCCACCATCACGATGATGCCGAAGAAGCCCAGCTCCTCGGCGATGATGGCGAAGATGTAGTCATTCTCGGCCTCGGGCAGGTAGTTGTACTTCTGGCGCGACTCGCCCAGCCCCAGCCCGAAGAAGCCGCCCGTAGCGATGGCGCGAAAGCCGTGGATGGACTGCCAGCCGTTGCCGTAGTAATCCGAGTACGGGTCGAGCCAGGTGTTGAGGCGCACGTTGCGGTAGCTCACGAGAAAGACCGCGCCCACCAGGGCGATTGCCGCAAGCACCAGGACGATGACAAAGTAGCGGCTCCTCACCCTGGCAAGGTAAGCCACCGCGAACAGACCCACGGAGATGATGATCAGGGTGCCCAGGTCGTGCTCGGTGTAGATAAGGAACATCGGTATGAACGCGAAGGGAAGCAGGTGGCCTATAGCGTTCCACCCGCTTATCTCCCCCTTGTTCCAGCGCGCCGCGTAGTACGAGCCTGCCATCACGATGACGATCTTGGCGAACTCGGAGGGCTGGATCGAGGGCGCGCTCGCGGAGCCTCCCAGGCGCAGCCAACGCTTGGCGCCGTTGACCTCGGTACCGACGAAGTACACGAGCACCAGCAACAGGATGGCGAGCGCGGCGAGGCCGGCAATCCACTTCAGGCCCATCAGGCGATGCACGGTGAGGCCGTGGGCGACGAGCGCGAAGGCCCCCCAACCGAGGAGCATGTATATGAGCTGCATGACAAACGTGCGCCACGCAGAAGACCCGACATCCACCAGCTCGATGGACGAGGAGGAGAACACCATCACCAGGCCGAAGGCGCACAGCGCCATCGTCGCCACAAGCAGAAGGAAGCCCGGCGAGGTGAGGTGCTCCACCGTCCAGAAGGTGCCCGCGCGTACCCTGCGGGAGACCTCGCCCTTCTTGCCCGCCACGGACGTCACTGCCCGGCCTCGCAGGCGCAGGCGAGCTCGCCCACCCAGGACTGGAAGGTCTGGCCGCGCTGGACATAGCCCGTGAACTCGTCAAACGAGGAGCACGCCGGGCTCAGCAGCACCACGTCGCCGGGTGCGGCCAGGCCGCGGGCGGCGTCGAAGGCCTCGCGCATCTTGGGGGCGCGCACCACTGTGCAGCCCGGGCGGGCGGCGACGGCCTGCTCCACGGCGGCCGCGATACGCTCGCCGGCGTCGCCGTAGCACACGGCGGCCTTGCAGTTCGCGGCGACGGTGTCAGCCAGGTCGGTGAGGTCGGTGCCCTTGTCATGGCCGCCCAGCATCACGACGGTGCCCCCCGCCGGGAAGGCGAGGATGGCCTTGACGGTGGCGTCGGTGTTGGTGCCCTTGGAGTCGTCGTAGTAGCGCACGCCCGCCACCTCGCCCGCAGGCTCGATGCGGTGCGCGAGCGGCTTGAAGGCGCGCAGGGCCGCCTCGACGGCGGTGTCGGCGGCGCCCATCTCCAGGGCGCACGCGCTGGCTGCCAGGGCGTTCTGCACGTTGTGCGGGCCCTTGATGAGCATGTCGTCCACATGGCACAGCACGTGGTCGGCACCCTTGAGGCGCACGACGAGCCTGTCCTGGGCGTCCACCCAGGCGGCGTCGGGCGCGCCCGCGGCAGGCGCGGCGCCAAGCACGCAGGTGCGCACGCCGCGCGCGGCAAGCCTGCCCGCGATAGCCTGGCAGTCGGCGTCGTCGCCCAGGACTGCCAGGTCGTCGCCGGCCATGTTGGCGAAGAGGCGCTCCTTGGCCTGGGCGTAGGCCTCAAGGCTGCCGTGCCACTCCACGTGGTCGGGCGTGACGTTGAGAAGCACGCCCACGTGCGGGTGCAGCTCGTAGGAGCTCTGGAGCTGGAAGCTCGACAGCTCGGCCACGAACACCTCCCCTGCCGCGCGCCCCTCCACGCAGGCGATGGGCGGCAGGCCGATGTTGCCCACGGTACGGGCCGGGATGCCGGCGGCGGAGATGAGCTCGCAGGCCAGCGTGGTGGTGGTGGTCTTGCCGTTGGTGCCGGTGATGCCCACCCAGTCCTGCGGGCTCACACGCCAGGCCAGCTCGGGCTCGCCGATGAGCTGCGCGCAGTGCTGCTGGCCCGCGCGGTAGAAGTCGCCGATGCAGGGAATGCCCGGGCTCACGACGCCCAGGTCGTAGGTGCCCTCGAAGTCTGCGGCCACGTGCGCGCCCAGGGCCTGGAGCTCCTCAAGCGCCGGCTTCTGCGCGTCGCCGACCTGGGGCACCACGAGGGTGACCGACGTCACGGCCGGGCACGCCCCGCCCAGAAGGTAGCGGGCGGCGGCCTTCGTGGAGGCGCCCAGGCCGAGCAGGGCAATAGATCCGCTGGGTTCGAACATGATGGAAGGCCCCTATCCCTAGTAGCCTACGGTTTGGAAGAAGAGCGCAAAGCCCAGGGCGGCAAGGCCCGCCGAGATGATCCAGAAGCGCGTGACCACCTTCGTCTCGGCCCAGCCGAGCTTCTCGAAGTGGTGGTGCAGCGGGGCCATGAGGAAGACGCGCTTGCCCGTGGTCTTGAAGCTCACAACCTGGATGAGCACGCTCATGGCCTCGATGACGAAGATGCCGCCGATGATGACCGAGGTGAGCTCGGTCTTGGTGAGGGCGGCGAGGGCGGCAAGCGCCGTACCCAGGGCAAGCGAGCCCGTGTCGCCCATGAAGATGGAGGCCGGGTAGCAGTTGAACCACAGGAATCCGATGCAGGCGCCCACGCAGGCGAAGGCGAACACCGAAAGGCCCAGGTCGCCGCTGGCGTAGGCCACCATGCCCATGACGCCCAGGGCCACGGCCGAGCAGCCGCCGCACAGGCCGTCGAGGCCGTCGTTGAGGTTGACGGCGTTGGAGAAGCCGGCCATGAGGATGTAGATGAAGATGAGGTAGAGCCAGGGAATCTGGACGCCGGCGACGGTGGTGGTGAGCACGCCCAAGTCGATGTCGAACAGGCCGAAGAAGCTCACCTTGGGCGAGACGCCCACGACGTTGACCGCAAGCAGGATGAAGACCACCACGATGACGCCCTGGCCGATGAGCTTGGCGATGGGCGTGAGGCCCAGCGAGCGCTTCTTGGCCACGCTCTCGAAGTCGTCGAGGAAGCCCAGAAGGCCCGTGAGCACGGTGGCGAAGATTGCCACGAGCAGCGACGGGTTCGTGCCTCCCAGAAGCAGGCTCGTGGCCACCACGGCGATGAGGATCACCACGCCGCCCATGGTGGGCGTGCCCTGCTTCTGCAGGTGGCGCTGCGGGCCGTCGGCGCGGATCTGCTGGCCTATCTTGTTGCGGCGCAGCAGGCGAATCCACGGCGGCATGAGCACGCACACGATGGCGCACGCCACAAAGGCGGCGATGAAAACCGTATAGCTGGGGTAGTTCGATGTTATGCCCATGCCTGGGTCACCGCCTCGACAGTCTTCTCCAAACCGGTGGAGTGCGAGGCCTTCACGAGCACGGCGTCGCCCTCCCTTGCAATCTGCTTGAGCACCTCGGCGGCCGCTTGCGCGTCGGCCACCTCGATGACGTCGTTCTCCGACATGCCCATGAGCTGGGCCGCCTGCGCCATGTCGCGCGAGAGCTCGCCCACGCACACGAGCACCTCGACGCCCTTGCCCGCAACGTAGCCGCCCACGGCGGTGTGCACGGCCTTGGCGTCGCTGCCCAGCTCGCCCATGTCGCCCAGGCAGGCGATGCGGCGGGTGGCCGCAAGCGAGCAGAGCACATCAACCGCGCGGCGCATGGAGTCGGCGTTGGCGTTGTAGCAGTCGTTGACGAGGGTGATGTGCGCGCCCTCGCAGCGCACGACCTCCTGGCGGTTGCCCTCAAGGCGAAGCGAACCCAGGGCCGCGGCCATGTCGTCGGCGGCCACGCCGAGCATGTCGCCCATGGCGGCGGCGGCCAGCGCGTCGGCCACGTTGTGGATGCCGGGAAGGCCCAGATGAAAGCTCATCTGCGCGCCGCTGGGCAACGTGGCCACGCCGTAGGCGCACCCCATCTCGTCGAGCTGGGCATCGAGGCAGCGGGCCGCATCGCCGGCGTCGCAGCCGAAGGTGAGGCAGCGCACGCCCGCCGGGTCGGCCACGTTGGCGCAGATCCAGCCCGTGTAGTCGTCCTGGCCCCAGAGCAGGGCGCACGGCTCCAGCCCCTCGACGGCGCCTGCCTGCTGGGCCAGCGCGGCCACAAGCTCGGACTTGGCGCGCGCGATGTTCTCACGGCTGCCCAGGATGCCGATGTGGGCGGTGCCCACGTTGGTGACGATGCCGATGTGGGGCCTGGCCACGGCGGCGATGGCCTCGATCTCGTGCATGCCGCTCATGCCCATCTCCACCACCATGGCCTGCGCGTCGAGCGGGCAGCGCAGAACGGTGAGGGGGCCGCCGATGGTGGAGTTGAGGTTGCCGCGCGTGGCGTAGGTCTTGAACTTGCAGGCAAGGACGGCCGCGCACATCTCCTTCGTGGTGGTCTTGCCCGACGAGCCGGTGACGCCCACAACCACGCAGCTCAGTTTGTCGCGCCACCACGAGGCCAGGTCGGACAGGGCCTGCTCGCCGGAGGCGCACACGAGAAGCGCCGCCTTGCGCTCGCGGGCGCAGGCCAGCTCGGGGGCGCTGGGCTCGCGGGTCATCACGCAGGCGGCGGCACCGGCCGCAAGGGCCTTCTCCACGTAGTCGTTGCCGTCGACCCGCTCGCCCACCAGGGCCACGAAGAGGTTTGACTCCCCCACCTGGCGCGAGTCGATGGCGACGTCGCGCACAAGCGCGGACGCCTCGGGGCACTCTATGACACGTGCGCCGATGGCCTGGGCCACCTCGCGCACCGTTGCTTGGAACATCGCGGCTCTCCTTTCGCGCCGGCGTCTTGTGGCCGGCCCTGGCCCTAGTACGAGGGGGGAATCTGCAGCTTGTCCAGGGCTTCCTGCATGATGGCCGCCCACACGGGGCCGGCGACGGTGGAGCCCGTGGCGCCGGTCACGTAGTCAATCATGACATATACAAGCACTTTCGGGTCGTCCGTGGGGCCGAAGCCGATAAACGACACCGTGTTTGTGTTGTCGAAGTACAGGCCCGTCGTGTCGTCGACGCGCTCTGCGGTACCCGTCTTGCCGCTCAGGCGATAGCCCTCGATCTTGCCCGTCTTGCCGTAGCCGTTCTCGATGACGCTGTACATCATCTCGGCCACCTCGCGGGCGGTCTGGGCGCTCACCGCCTGGCCCACATTGTCGTACGTCTGCTCCTCGCTGCCAATCTTGAGCAGGAAGTGCGGCTGCACGAGCACGCCGTCGTTGGCGATGGCACTCACGGCGCGGGCCATCTGGATGGGCGGCACGGCGATGGACTGGCCGAACGACATCGAGGCCCAGGCGCCCGTGTAGTGCTCGTAGTCGCTCACCAGGCCGGACACCTCGCCGGGGTAGTCGATCTCGGTGCGCGTGCCGATCTTGAAGCGCTGGGTGTACTCGTAGAACTTCTCCGACCCCAGGTCCTCGGCACACTCGACCATGCCGACGTTGCTCGAGCGCTCAAGCACCTGGGTGAGCGTGAGGTCGATGTCGTAGTCGCGGTCGTCGGAGTCGCCGACGGTGTCGTCGCCTACCTGGATGGTGGCCGGGCAGTAGTACATCGTGGAGGGCGTGGCGGTGCCCGAGTCGATGGCGGCGGCGGCCGTGATGGGCTTGAAGGTGGAGCCCGGCTCGTAGGAGTCGCTCACGCACTTCACGTTGAACGCCTCGGTGGTGGCGCTCGAGGTGTCGGAAAGGTCGAGGTAGGGCGTGGAGACGCAGGCGAGGATCTCGCCCGTCTCGGGAATCATCACGATGGCCACGCCCGACTTGGCCTTCCAGTCCGCGATGGCCTGGGTGACCTGCTCCTGGGCCACGCGCTGGATGTCGAGGTCGATGGAGATGGTGATGTTCTCGCCGTCAACGGGGTCGTTGCGCACCGCATCGCCGCCCACCACAGGCATGCCGTCGCGGCTGCGCTCCTGAACGAGATAGCCGTCGGTGCCGCAGAGCACGTCGTTGTACTGTAGCTCCAGGCCTGTGATGCCTTCGTCGTCGTCACCGCCCACGATGCCGATGATGTTGCCGGCCACCACGCCCTGGGTGTAGATGCGCCGCTGGATCGTCTCGTACTCGAAGCCGGTGAGCTCGGTGAGGCTGTTCTGCTTGCGTTCGGTGTTCTCCGCGACGAGGGCCGCCTTGAGGTTGGCGGCGAGCACCGGGTCGGCGTTCTTCACCACGTAGGCGTAGGTGGTGTCGCGCTCGCAAATCTCGGCGTAGTCGGAGGCGTTGCCGCCCAGCACGTCGGCCAGGATGTTTGCCGTGGCGTTGACGGTGCCCAGGCCTTGCACGATGTTGGGATGCACAGCGATGTTGACGGCGTCCACCGAGCGCGCAAGGACGTTACCGTTGCGGTCGTAGATGGCGCCGCGGCGATACGGCAGCACAGTGTTGGCCGTGCGCTCGTTGTGCGCCGAGGTGGAAAGCTCGCCAGTGGCGATGGCCTGCAGGTAAAAGAGCCTCGCCGCCACGGCCGAGAAGCACGCCCCCAGGCCGATGCCCAGCATGGCCTGACGCGAGTACGGTTTCTCGGTGTACCACGTCATGAACCTCTGGGCGAGGGGGTTGAGAGGCTTTTTCTCTCTTGCGACTCTTGGCTTGCGCTGCCTGCGGGCGCTTGGGCGGTCCTGCGCCGAGGGGGCCTCGTCATCGGCAGCGGTTGCGGCAGTGCTGGGGGCGTCCTCGTCGCGAGACAGCTCAGCGGGGACAGCATCCTGCTGTGGGCGCGCATCACGTCGCGGCTGGGTGCCGCGCCGCGATTCCTCGTCGCGCGGACGCATGGTTACTCTGTCTCTACGGCCGTATCAGCCGAGGTGGAAGCCAAATCCACAGTCTCGCTCTGCTCGGGGGCGGTCATGCCATACACCTGCGTGGCGATGGAGTAGATGCGCTCCTGGTTGGCGAACTGGGCGTTTTGGACCTCGAGCTCAGCGGCCTGGTAACGGCTCGACTCAAGCTCGGTGTTGAGGTCGGAGTTCTGCATGAGGTAGCCGTAGGCCACCGAGATGAGCCCCACCTTGACGATGGAGGCAGCCACGAGGGTGATGGCGACGGCACCGGCGCACTTGATGGCGGTGATGAGGGCGGCAGAGAGCGGACGGCTCTTGGGGGCACGTCCCTCCACGACACTCCAGTCGCGGCGCAGCTCCTCGCGGCGCCGAGGCGCGCTCTGAGCCTCTTGGGCATAGGAGTCAAGCTCGTATGCGGTGGCATCATCGTACTCTGGCATGTCGTCACCCCCTCGTTCGCGATCTCATGGGCCCTGCAAGTGCAAGACCGCACATTCTAGACCAGTTTGACCGCGCTTCGTATCTTGGCAGAGCGAGAACGCGGATTACGTACAATCTCATCATCGCTGGGCACCCGAGGCTTGCGCTCCTGAAGCTTCAGCACCGGCTTGGCCCCGCACACGCACACCGGAAGGTCGGGCGGGCATGTGCACGTCTGCGTGAGGGACTTGAACGCCTCCTTCACGATACGGTCTTCAAGGGAGTGGTACGAGATGACGCAGATGCGCCCGCCCTTGTTGAGCCAGCGCACGGCCGCGTCCAGGCCCGACTTCAGGGCGTCCATCTCGTGGTTGACCTCGATGCGGATGGCCTGGAAGCTCTTGCGGGCCGGGTGATGGCCGCCCTGGCGGCGCTGCGAGGCGGGGATGGCCTCCTTGATGACGTCCACGAGCTGCAGCGTCGTCTCGATGGGAGCCTTGGCGCGGCGCTCCACGATGCGGCTGGCGATGCGGCTGGCAAACTTTTCCTCGCCATAGACGCGAAGGATGCGGGCGAGGTCAGCTTCGTTGTAGTGGTTTACGACCTCGAGTGCGGTTAAGGTGTTGTTGCCCGTGTCCATGCGCATGTCGAGCGGGGCGTCCTCGTGGTACGAGAAGCCCCTTGAGGCGATGTCAAGCTGGGGAGAGCTCACGCCCAGGTCGAACAGGAAGCAGTCGACGCCGGGTACCTGGGCCTGCTGAAGCAGGCGATCGAGCTCGGAGAAGTTGCCCTTGAGCTGGATAGACTTGACTTCGGGTATGTTTGCCCGGATGCGCTTGCCGGCGTTTTCCAAGGCGAGGTCGTCTTGGTCGATGCCGATAAGCAATCCGGACGGGCTGCACAGCCTACCCAGCTCAAGGGAGTGGCCGGCGCCGCCGAGCGTGCAGTCGCACACGACGTCGCCGTCACTTGGACGCAAAGTGTCCAGAACTTCTGCCAGCATGACAGGTATGTGCCGGAATTCCTCTGCAGGGGTGCCGTCTTGCATGAGCGTCGAGTCCACCTAAGCCTCCATAAAGTCGAAGGAAAGCAGGTCGTCCTCAACTCGCTGGTACGACGCCCTGTCTACGACCTCGAGATGGTCGCCACCACCGATGATGGCGACCTCCTTCTCCAGGCCCACGATTGCGCGCAGCTTTGCCGAGATGCCGATGCGGCCGGCCGAGTCGATGTCAGCCTCCTCGGTGAAGGCGAGCAGGCGCTGGCGCAGCTTCGTCTCCCGTTCGGAACGGGGGTTGAAGCCCTCGGGGAAGAACGACTTGAACCAGGTGTCGAAGTCCTCGGGCGAGAAGACGTAGACCGCCTTCTTGTCCAGGGACAGCACGCACTTGACCGTGTCGCCCAGGTTGCGGCGGGCCTTTGCGGGCAGGGACACGCGCCCCTTCGCGTCGAGCATGTGCTCGGCCACGCCGGTGAAGCATGTTTGCTGCGTCTCTTGGCTCACTGCAACCTCCCCTCACCGGTGAGAGTCATCCAACGTAGGGGTCAGGATACACCAAAACCAACCCCCTTTGCCACACCCCATGCAATTCCATGCGATATCGCCCCACCCCATCCCACCACAACCCCATAAAGAAG
>CAVJGP010000008.1:0-42178 GCA_963648855.1 Alistipes onderdonkii
CCTCCCCGCAGCTCGCAGGCGCATCCCCCACGCGCACGCCGCCCGCATCCCCGCACCCCACAAGCCCGAGCGCCCGGACCAGGTTGGAGTCGTGCAGCGCGCGGCTGGCGGCCTTCTCCTCCTGCGTCATGCGGAAGGTGAACTTCGCCTGGTCGCCGTCGTGCAGCACGGCCGCGACGCCCGGCAGGCCCGCAAGCACGCCCATCTCCGAGGAGGCGCCGTCCTTCAGGAACTGCGCGGCCACCACGCGCCAGCCGGCGCCCGCCGCCCGCATGGCCAGGCCCATCGCGGCCGTCGTCTTGCCCTTGCCGTCGCCCCAATACACGTGGACCATCTCAGCGCACCTCCCCGCACGCCTCGTCCAGGCAAACCCGCGAACCCACGTCGTAGCGCGCGAACTCGTACGCGAGCCGCGCCGGCCCCTCCCAGCCCTGGCGCACGTGCTCCAGCAGCTCCTCGCGGCGGCCGTAGAAGGGCAGGTGCGACAAGACGAGCAGGCCGGGGTCGCAGGCACGCGCCAGAGCGGCCACGTCGTCGGCGTTCATGTGGCCGGGAGCCGCGCCTAAGGTGGGCGGGTACAGGCTGCACTCGGCCACAAGCACGTCGGCCCCCCGACAGAACTCCTCGAGCCCGTCCGTGAGCGCGCCGTCGGCGGTGTAGACGAGCACCGCGCCGTCGAGCGTCGAGGTCACGCGCACGGCAAGGCACTCCACCGGGTGCGCCGTGCGGTGAAAGGCCAGCTCAAGGCTCCCCACGCACAGGCGCGACCCCTCGCCGATCGCCTGCGAGGCGCAGCCTTGGTCGGCCCTGCCCACGCGCGACAGGTCGGGCTCGGCCGCAGGCGCGTAGAAGTGCAGCACCTCGCCCGTCTGCCCCAGGATGCGCTGGATGATGCGGCCGTGGACGAGGATGCCCGCGTCGCTCGAGTGGTCGGCGTGCCAGTGCGAGAGCACCACGTGGTCGAGCGCCTCCAGCGGGCAGATGCGCTGGAGCCTCTCCGCCACGCCCGACCCGCAGTCGATGAGCAGGCGCGTGTCGCCGTCTTGCACGAGATAGCCCGAGCAGGCCTCCCCCGCCCGGCCCACGCCCCCCGCGCATCCCAGCACCGTGAGTTCCATGCGCATCCCCCTATTCTGCGCTCGCGTGCAGCAGCAGGCGCGTGTAGGCGTCCTGCGGCGCGGCCAGCACCTGCGCGGCCGGGCCCTGTTCCACGATGCGGCCCTTATGGATGACCGCCACGTCGTGGGCCATGTACGACACCACACCCAGGTCGTGGCTGATGAAGAGATAGGAACAGCCCAGGTCGTCCTGCAGGTCGCGCAGGAGGTTGAGCACCTGTGCCTGCACCGAAACGTCCAGGGCGCTCGTCGGCTCGTCGCACACCACCACCGCAGGCCTGCTCACAAGCGCCCGGGCGATGGCGACGCGCTGGCGCTGCCCGCCGGAGAGCTCGCAGGTGCGCCGTGGCGCCACGTCCTGCGGCAGGCCCACGCGGGCAAGCATCTCCAGCACCTGCGCCTGCCGTTCCGCACCGTCCGGGCCGTCGATGCCGGCCTCGAGCGGCTCGGCCACGGCGCGCGCCACCGTGTAGCGCGGGTCGAGCGAGGCGGCGCAGTCTTGGAAGATGAACTGCACGTCGCGGCGGTAGCGCGCCCGCTCGGAGCGCGAGAGCCTCGACAGGGCCCGCCCCCGGTAGAAGACCTCGCCCTCGGTGGGGCGCAGAAGGCCCCCGAGGATGTCGCCCAGGGTGGACTTGCCCGAGCCGGACTCGCCGATAACGCCCAGCGTCTTGCCCTCGTGCAGCTCCACGCTCGCGCCCTCAAGCGCGTGCACCGCGCGCTTGCCCCGGCCGTACACGCGCCCCAGGCCCACGCCCTGCAGCACCACGCTCATCGCAGCTCCCCCTCTTCTTGCCCCACGCCCTCCGGGAGGCGCTCGTCGCGGGGCCTGCCCACGCGCGGGATGGCGGCGAGAAGACCCGCCACATACGGGCTTTCCGGATGCGCCAGGACGTCGGCCACGCGGCCCCGCTCCACCACGCGGCCGTGGCGCATGACGAGCGCCTGCTCGCACACGCGCCCCACAAGCGGCAGGTCGTGGCTCACCATGAGCAGGGCCGCGCCGTTCTTGGCGCAGGTGCGCCGCAGCAGCTCGGCCACCTGCGAGCGCGCGAGGGCGTCCAGGGCCGCCGTGGGCTCGTCGGCCACGATGAGGGCGGGGCTGCCCATGAACGCCATCGCGATGTTCACGCGCTGCCGCATGCCGCCGGAGAGCTGGCCCGGATAGCTCGCGAGCACACGACCCGGCTCGGAGATGCCCACCTGCTCAAGCAGGCTGCGGGCGCGGTCGAGCGCCTCGGCGCGGCTCGCGCCGAACCAGGTGCGATACCCGTCGCCTATCTGGGCCGACACCTTGAGGCCCGGGTGCAGGTAGCTCACCGCGTTCTGGGGGACGTAGCCCACGTTTCGCCCCAGAAGCTCGCGCAGCTCGACCGGCGAGCAGGCCGCCACATCGCGGCCCGCAAGGCGCACCGTGCCCGACGCAAGCGTCACGCCCGACGGCAGAAGGCCCAGGCAGGCTCGCGCCAGCAGGGTCTTGCCCGCGCCCGACTCCCCCACCACGCCGAGCGACCCGTGCGCCTCCACGTCCACGTCGAGCGGCTCCACGAGCACGCGGCCGTCGGCCGTCGCAAGCGAGAGGCCGCGCACCTCAAGCACAAGCTCGCTCATCGCGCACCCTCCCTTGCCAACAGGCGGTCGTTGAGGGCGTCGCCCACGAGGTTGAAGCCCAGGGCCGCCACCATGAGCATGACGCCGGGTGCCACCGCCAGGCCGGGGTGGCTCGTCACGTACGGCAGCGCCTCGGAGAGCATATAGCCCCAGCTCACCACCGGCGGCTGCACACCCAGGCCCAGAAAGCTCAGCGAAGCCTCGAGCAGCATGGCCGAGCCAATGCGCGCCGTGAGCTGCGTGAGGAGCAGGGGCGCGGTGTTGGGAAGCACGTGGCGCACGAGAATAGGCAGGGGGCGAAGCCCGGCGATGCGGGCAGCCTTCACGTAGAGGCCTCCCGCCACGTCGAGCGTGATCTGACAGGTCAGGCGCGCAAACACCGGCACCATGAACACGGCCACCGCTACGAGCACGCTGTTGAGTCCGCGGCCGAGCACGAGCACGAGCACCATGGCCAGAAGCACGCCCGGGAAGGCCATGAGCGCGTCGGTCACACGCATGCACACGGCACGCAGGCGCTCCGAGCCCATGGCCGCGAAGGCGCCGAAGGCGGTGCCCACGACCGACCCCAGCACCACCGACCCCACGCCCACCGAGAGCGCCGGCACCGCCGCCGTCATGCAGCGCGACAGGATGTCGCGGCCGAACTGGTCGCAACCAAGGGGGTGCTCCAGGCTCGGGCCGGCAAAGCGCAGCGCGAGGTCCATGGCGGTGGGGTCGCAGGGCGTCCACACCAGGCTCATGGCCCCCATGAGGGCCACGGCGCACACGAGCACAAGGCCCGCCACCAGGCAGCGCCTGGATCCCGCGCGCCCCCGCACCGTATGCGTGCCTCGCACGGCGCTCCCGCCGGCGGCACCGGCCTTGCCGGCCGCTCCCGCCGTGAGCAGGTCAACCACGAGGTTCACGAGCACCACCGCGAGCGTCACGAAGACGACGATGCCCTGCACGAGCATGATGTCGCGCTGCTCCACGGCCGTGAGCAAAAGGTTGCCCAGACCTGGCAGGGCGAAGACCCGCTCCACCGCAGCGGTGCCGCCCACGAGCTTGGCCATCTGCAGGCCGGCCACGGTGATGGGGGCCGAAAGCGAGGTGCGCAGCACGTACACGAGCACGACGCGGACACGCGTGAGGCCCTTGACCTGCGTGGAGAGCATGTACTCCTGCTGCAGGGCGTCCATGACGCAGGAGCGCACGGTGCGGATGAGCACGCCCGCCTCGCCGCAGGCAAGCACGCAGGCGGGCAGGGTGAGGCTTCGCACGCAGCCCACAGGGTCGCTCGCAAAGGGCGCGCAGCCGCTCACGGGGAACCACCCCAGCCGCGCGGCGAAGAAGAGCATGCACAGCACCGCGAGCCAGAAGCCCGGCACCGCGCTTGCAAGCTGCATTATCGTGCGCGACACCACATCCACGACGCCGCCGGGGCGCAGGGCCGACGCACAGCCCAGCACGAGGGCCAGCGCGAGCGCCAGCACCGTGGCGTACACCGCCAAGGCCAGCGTCACGGGCAGCGTGGAGGCGATGACGTCCCACACGGGGGCCGAGTACGTGCGCGAGGTGCCCCAATCGCCCGTGAACACCCCGTATATCCAGGAGAAATACTGCTCGGGCAGGGAGCGGTTCAGGCCCATGGAGGCCCGCAGCTGCTCGAGCGCCTCCTGCGTGGCGTCGGTGCCGAGCACGAGCGTGGCCGTGTCGCCCGGAACCACGTGCAGGGCGCTGAACGTGAGCAGCGACACGATGAAGAGCACGGCCACGGCGGCGCCGAGCCTCTTGAGGAGTCTCTTCAACATGCCTGCCTCACCGCCCTGCCGGCGCCCGCGGCCCTTAGGCCGTAAGCGTCACGTCCTTGTACTCGTAGATGTCGATGGGGTACTGCACGAAGCCGTCCAGGCCCGCCTTGGAGAGAAACACCATGTCGGGGGCCTGGATGTAGAGGGCGGGCACGTCCTTGGCCAGCGTCGTCTGAATCTGGGCCACGTACTCCGTGCGCTTCTCCTCATCGGTCTGGCCGCGGTAGCTCTCGATGAGCTCGTCCACCTCGGGACTGCTGTAGTTGAAGTAGTTCTCCGAGCTGTCCGAGGCATAGCGGGCCAGCAGCGTGATGGGGTCGAGACGACCGGTGTGGCCCACGCAGGTCAGGTCGTAGTTGCGGCCCGTGTAGACCTCCTCGAGCCACGTGGCCCACTCCACGATCTCCACCTCGCAGGTGATGCCGACCTTCTTGAGCGCGTCGGCGATGACCTGCCCGGCGTCCACGTACATCTGGTAGCTCTTGGGCAGGCGCATCGAGAAGGTGAGCTCCTCGGCGCTGTAGCCGCACTCGTCGAGCAGGTCCTGAGCGGCCTGCACGTCGTAGGCGTAGGTGTCATTGCAGTCCACGTAGCCCGCGATGCTCGGCGGGAAATGCGAGCCGATCTTCTGGCCGTAGCCCCACCAAACCGTCTCGATAAGGGCGTCCTTGTCCACGGCCATGTTGATGGCTTGGCGCACGCGCGCGTCGGACAGCACCTTGTTCGCGCAGTTCATGGCCATGAGCTGCACGCTGTTCATGGGGTAGTCCATCACCTTGAAGCCGGCGTCGCCCTCGAACTCGGCCACCTGGGAGTTCTCGGCGAGCATGAGGTCGATCTCGCCGGCGCGAAGCGAGCTGGCCATGGTGGTGGAGCTGGGAAGCACGCGCAGCTCAACGTTGGCGATGTGGGCCGGCGCGCCCCAGTAGGCGGGGTTGGCCTGGAGCGTGAGGCTCTGCTGGGGCGTCCAGGACGCGAGGGTGTAGGAGCCCGTGCCCACGGGCTTGCTGCCCAGCTTGTCGGCGACGCTCGTGTCCACCACGGCGCTCCACGCGTAGGCGAAGTCGGTGAGCATGCTCACGTTGAGCTCGGCGCTGCTCACGCGCACGGTGAGGTCGTCCACAGCCTCGAAAGTGTATCCCTCGTACTGCGAAAGACGCGGAGAGTCGGCCTCCACCAGGCGCTTGCAAGAAGCCACTACGGCCTGCGCGTCGCAGGCGTTGCCGTTGGAGAAGGCCAGCCCCTCGCGCAGTTTGAACTCCACGCTCAGGCCGTCCTGAGCAAGCTCCCACGACTCGGCAAGGCCGGCGACGAGCGTGCCGTCCACCTGCACCTTGAGCAGCGGGTCGTAGATGTTGTTGGTCACCTGGAAGGTGGAGGCGGCGGCCGTGCGCTGCGGGTCGAGGCCGTCGGGCTCCACGGTGATGCCCATGACGAGCTTGTCGGCGGCGGCGGACTCGCCCTGGCCCTGGGTCGCGTCCTGCGAGGAAGCGCCGTCCTGGCCGCAGCCGCTCAGCGCAAGGCTGCCCGGGGCGAGGGCCACCAGGCCCATGCACGCAAGGGCGCGGCGGCTGATTCGCGTATGGATGAGGTCGCAGGGCTGCTGCATCGTCACAGGTCCTTTCGAGAAAAACGGCGTGTCCGGCCTAGGGTAGCCCACATGGCCGGACGCTTGTGTAAGGGACGGGCAAAGTCGCCCGCCCCCACCCAAAGTCCGCGCGTGTGGGGCAGGCCCGCTTGCGCCCGCCCCGTCGGCCGCGCCAGGCGCGCGGGTCACACAGCCGGCCAGAGAGATCGGGCGAGCAAGCCGCGCAGGGCGCGCACAAGCCTGCCCGCGCGGCCCCAGGCCGCCCTACTCGGACGCCTCGGCCTCCTCGGCTTGCGCCGCCTTGGCCTTGGGCGCAGCCTTCTTCGCGGGGGCCTTCTTCGCGGCAGGCTTCTTGGTCGCCGTCTTCTTGGTCGCAGGCTTCTTTGCGGCCGCCTTCTTCTCAGCCTTCTCCGCCTTCTCGGCGGCGTCCTCCTCAGCCTTGGCGGCGCGGGCCGCTGCCTTGGCGGCCTTCTCCTCCTCGGCGCGGGCCTTGCCGGGGCAGTCCATGTTCACGCAGATGCGCCAGGGGCCGCGCGAGGTGGTCACCTGCACGATGGGCGCGCCGCAGTCCGGGCACACCTCGCCCGTGGCCGCAAGCTCGCCGCGCTGGGGCAGCGGGTAGCTCGTGGAGCACTCCTCGTAGTTGGTGCAGCGCACGAAGCGCTTGAGGGTGCGCTCGCTGCGATGCGCGATGAGCAGGCCCTCCTTCCCGGCAGCGGCGCATGTGGGGCACGTGCCCACCGTGACGTCGGGCTCCTTGTTGGTGGGGCAGGCCGGATCGACGCACATGGTGTAGGGCTTCGAGCGGAAGGGCTGCACCTTGATCTGGGGGCAGCCGCAGGTGGGGCAGGGCTCCTCCACCGTCTGGATCTTGCCCTGGGGCAGCGGGTAGGTCACGTCGCACTCCGGCCAGGCCGAGCAGCCGATGAAGCTCGAGCGGGTCTTGGCGGACTGCTTCACGAGCAGGTCGTGGCCGCACTTGGGGCACGAGCCAATCTTCGCGTCGGCCTGAACGGCGTCGGAGATGGCCTCGCCCAGGTCCTCCTTGTGCTCGATGAGGCCCTCGAGCAGGCCCGCCAGAAGCTCGCGGGAGTGCTCCACCACGCCGTCCTGGGTGGCCTTGCCCTCGGCCACCTGCGTCATGTCGCCTTCAAGCTCGCTGGTCATGTCGGGGGTGGTGATGTGGGCGGCGTACTGCTCAAGCGCGTCGATGATGGCCATGCCCAGCTGGCTGGGCTCGATGGGGTCGTTCTTGAGGTACTTCACCTCGTAGAGACGCTCGATGATGGAGGCGCGGGTGGACTTGGTACCCAGGCCCAGGCGCTCCATCTCCTGCACGAGCTTGCCCTGGCTGTAGCGCGCGGGCGGCTCGGTCTGCTTGGCCTCGAGGTCGAGCGTGGCGATGTCCACCACCTGGCCCACCGCAAGGGCGGGCAGCTGCTCGTCCTTCTTGGAGCCGTAGGGGTAGATGGCGCGGTAGCCCGGCTTCACGAGCACGTCGCCGCTGGCCGCGAACCTCTCGCCGCCGGCGTCGAGCACGACCTTCGTGCCCTCGATGACAGGCTGCTCGGAGAGGGTGGCCAGGAAGCGCCGGGCGATGAGGTTGTAGAGCTTCCACTCCTCGGGGCGCAGCTTGTCGGGGTCGGCCACGCCCGTGGGGTAGATGGGCGGGTGGTCGGTGGTCTCCTGCTTGCCGCGCGTGGCCGTGAGGGGCTGGTTGGCGAGCAGGCCGTCGCAGTAGGGCGCGTACTGGGGCACGCCCTTGAGCATCGTCACGACCTCGGACAGGTCGAGCGTGGCCGGGTAGACGGTGTTGTCCACGCGCGGGTACGAGATGAGGCCGCTCATGTAGAGCGACTCGGCGATGCGCATGGTGCGCGCAGGCGAGATGCCCTCGGCTGCGGCGGCCGTCTGCAGGCTCGTCGTGTTGAACGGCGTCTGGATGGGGCCCTTGCGGGTCTTCTTCTGCACGTCGCACACCTGCGCCTTGCCAGCCTGCTTGGCGGCCTCGTAAGCGCTCGTGGCGCTCGGCTCGTCCTTGAAGCGCGCCGTGGTGTGGGCGATCTTGAAGGTCTCGCCGGCGTCGGTGGCGGCGGTGCCGCGCACCACCCAGTAGTCCTCGGGCACGAAGGCCAGACGCTCCTTCTCGCGGCGGGCGACGAGGGCCAGGGTGGGCGTCTGCACGCGACCGGCGCTGCGGACGTTGCCCAGGCCACCGAACTTGGCCATCGTGAGGTAACGCGTGAGCACGGCGCCCCAGATGAGGTCGATGAACTGACGCGACTCGCCGGCCGCGGCCAGGTCATCGTCCACCGCCACGAGGTTCTCGCGCGCGAAGGCGTGCTCAAGCTCGGGCTTGGTGAAGGAGGAATAGCGGGCGCGCACCACGGGCACGTCCTCGTTCACCTCGCGCACCATGGAGACGGCGTCGGAGCCGATGAGCTCGCCCTCGCGGTCGAAGTCGGTCGCGATGATGACCTCGTCGGCCTTCTTCGCCAGGTTCTTGAGGGTGCGGATGATCTCCTTCTCGGCGGGGTTCTTCACCACGGGCGCCCACACGAGGTAGGGCAGGCTCGGCACCTTCCAGCCCTTGATGTCCACGCCCTCCTTGGTGAAGGGCTTGCGCACCTTCTCGTAGGGCGGCCTGGCCAGGGAATCGGGCAGGTGCGCCGGAAAGACCTCGCCCTCCTCGCCCACGCCAAACCAACCGGACTCCTTCGTCCAGCGCAGCTCGCGGGGGAAGTCGACGGCCAGGATGTGGCCGCGCAGGCCCATGGCCACCCACTCCTCGCCGTCGCGGGTGAAGCGGCACACGGGCGTGTTGTAGACCTTGTCCTTCTTGCCGCCGTGGCCCAGCTCCTTGGCGATGTTCTCG
The DNA here is from genome assembly GCA_963648855.1 of Alistipes onderdonkii. Taxonomy (GTDB): domain Bacteria; phylum Actinomycetota; class Coriobacteriia; order Coriobacteriales; family UMGS124; genus UMGS124. The sequence goes on from CAVJGP010000008.1 coordinate 8,986, forward strand.
GCGGCGTTGGTCTTCTCTGCGACTACAAGCTTCATGGGCTACTCGGCCTTCTTGGCTCGGGCCGCCTCGATTCGGGCGGCGAGGTACTCGGCCCAGGCGTCCATGCCCTGGCCGGTCTTGGAGGAGATGCGGAAGACGTCGGCCGTGGGGTTGAGCTGCGAGAGGCCCTCGTCGAAAGCCGCATCGTCGAAGTCGAACACGCCCATCGTGTCCACCTTGCTCACGATGACGGCCTGGCTCGCCTGGAAGATGCCGGGGTACTTGTAGATCTTGTCGTGGCCCTCGGGCACCGAGAGGATCATCGCGGTGAGGTCGGCGCCCAGGTCGAAGTCCACCGTGCACACCAGGTTGCCGACGTTTTCGATGATCACGAGGTCGGCCCAATCCAGGTCGATGGCCGAAAGGGCGCGCTTCACCATGTCGCCCTCGAGGTGGCAGATGCCGCCCGTGTTGATCTGGACGGCGGCGGCGCCGTGCTCCTTGACCTTGAGGGCGTCCACGTCGCTGGCGATGTCGCCCTCGATGACCGCCACGTTGTAGCGGCCGGCCAGGGCCTCGATGGTGGCGATGATCGTGGTGGTCTTGCCCGCGCCCGGCCCGGACAGCAGGTTCACGCAGCACACCCCGTGGGAGGCGAAGATGTCGCGCAGCTCGGCGGCGATCTTGTCGTTGCGGTCAAGGATGCCCTTCGACACCTCGATGGTCTTCTCTGCCATTGCCTGCATCCTTCCTTTGTAGCCAAAAGGCCCGCCCCACGCGTGGCGAGGCGGGCCTGGCAAGCTTTTACGCGCCCTGGGGAGCCTCCGGGCTCTCGTCGGGCATGTCAACGTCCATAGAGGCGACCTCGAGCTCGCGACCCGACAGCAGCATGGTGGAGGCGCTGCCGCACTCGGGGCACTTGAGGTGGAACCGGTCGTGCTGGAACTCATGGCCGCACTTCATGCATGCCGAGCGAGGGTAGACGAACTCGACCTCGAGCTTGCAGCCTTCCACGAACGGGCCGCGCTCCTCGCAGCAGATGTCCCACATGAAGTCGAGGGACTCCTGCACGACCTCGGTCATGTCGCCCACGCGCAGGCGCACCTTGAGGAGCTTGGTGGCGCCTGCCCCCTGGGCGGCGGGGATCACCGTGTCGAGCACGCCCTGAACGATGGAGTACTCGTGCACAGGTTAGTCCTTCTCCTCGTCGTCCTCGTCCTCGTCATCATCGTCGTCTTCCTCGTCAGGGTCGACCCAGGTGCCGTCGGCCTTCTGCTTGGCGATACGCTTGGCAAGGACGAAGCGCGCCACGAGCAGCGAGATCTCGTACATGGCCAGGAGGGCGGCGAACATGAAGAGCATCGTGACGGGGCTGGCGTCGGGCGTGACCATGGCGCAGAGCACCAGGAGCACGACGTAGATGGTGCGCCAGTTCTTGCGGAACGTCTTGTAGGGCACGAGGTTGAACACGATGAGGTAGAACACCACAAGCGGCAGCTCGAAAGCGATGCCGAAAGCCACCTCAAGGCCCAGAATGGCCCTGATGTAGGTCTCGGCGTCGGGCAGCACCGTGCCGATGGCGTCAGACTCGCCGGTCATCCAGCCGAAGGCGGCGCCGAGGATGACGCAGTAGCAGAAGATGATGCCGAACACGAAGAGCGCCACGCCCACGCCCAGGGTGGGCAGGACCCAACGACGCTCGTTGGGCTTGAGGGCGGGCAGGAAGAACGCCAGCACCTCCCACAAAACGATGGGCGAGCACACCACGAACGCCGCGAAGATGGAGACGCGGAACCTGATGCCGAAGCCTCCCAGCGGCGAGCTGACGTACAGGCCCGTGCTGGAGGTGGTGGCAGCGGAGAGCGACTCGGGGATGTAGTCCTGGACGGGCGCCATGAGGAAATCGATGAGCGTGGGCGTCGCGAAGTACAGGACGATGGCCGTGGTGAAGAGCGACACGACGATGATGGTCAGACGACGGCGAAGCTCGCCGAGGTGATCCATCAAGGGCATGCGTGCGGGTCCGATAGGCATGGTATGTCTCCAGGCCGCCCTTAGGCGTCGGCCTGTTCCTCCTTCTCAGCCTTCTGTGCAGCCGCAGCGGCGCGGGCGGCTGCGATGCGGTCCTTGTCGATGCCGTACAGCTTGGCGGCAGACGAGCCGGCCTTCTTGGCGGTCGTCGCAGGCTTCGCGGCAGCGGGCTTCTTCTCGGCGGCGGCGGCCTTCTCGGCCTCGAGGCGCGCCTTTCGCTCGGCGAACGTCTCCGAGGTGCCGGCCTTCTTGACGGGCGCGGCCGCAGCGGCGGGCTGCTCGGGCTCGCCGGAAGCCTTGCGCTTGGCGGCGGCGTCTGCCTCGGCGGCCAGACGTGCCTTCTTCTCCGCGAACGTCTCGGGCTTGGCCGAGGCAGCGGCGCCTGAGACCTTCTTCTTGGGGCCCTGCTTCTTTGCAGGCTCCTTCATGGTCTCGTTGAGCGGGTTGACGATCTCCGTCTGGACCATCTTGTTCATCTGGTCCTGGGCCTGTCGGAACTGGCGCAGGGCGCGTCCGATGGTGCGGCCCATGGCGGGCAGCCTGTCGGGCCCGAAGATAAGGAAACCGAAGATGAGGATGATCGCGAGTTCGGTACCACCGATTCCAAACACCGTGGGACCTTTCTGTTGCAAGCGGGCATTACGTCTGGCGCTTGGAAAAGCGCGCAAGTCATCACAGTATAGGTCAGACTTGCGCCTCGTGCGCCTACAAAAACATGCCCACTTTTGCGCACATGGCGCTCAGGTGGGCATTTTCTTGCATGAAAGCAGGCTACTTGAGTCCCAGCACCTCGTCAACGCCGAGCAGCCCGAAAATCCTCAGGACGTTAGGCTGGGGGTTGAGCGCCTGGAAGGCGCGACCCGCCTCCTGCGCCCTGTGGGCGGCGCCGACAAGCACGCCGATGCCCGTGGAGTCGATGTAGGAGACGTCGGCCATGTCGACCTCGACCTCCTCGACGTCAGCCTGGGCAAAGGCGGCGTCAATCTGGGCGCGCAGCTCCTCGGCGTTGCTCACGTCGACCTCGCCGCTCACGACCACGCGCACGCGATGCTGCTCCGGTGCGCTCTGTGTGTGCAGGTTCATATCGCTTCTCCCTTGGTGGGGCCGTCTACGACTGCCCATGGATACCCGATTGACGCGCCCTTCAAACACCGAAAAGGGACAAGACGCGCAAGAAACGTGGCGTTACTTGGACGAGGAGCTGCTCGAGGACGTGGAGTCGGAGCTGGACGAGGAGGTCGAGGAGCTGCTCGTGGAGCTCGTCTTGGAGGTCGTGGAGCTGCTGGACGTGCTCGACTTGGCCGTCGTGTTCGAGGCGCTGGACGTGCTGGACTCAGAGGTGGACGCGTCGTCCTTGGAGTCCTTGGAGTCCTTGGAGTCCGCAGTCGCGTCGCTGGAGTCGGCGTCGTCAGAGGCGGCGTCTACTGCGGCGCCGGTGGAAGAGGTGGCCGTGGGCACCTCGGCGTCGTCGGAGGAGGCGTCGGCGTCCTCAGAGTCGGAGGCGTTCTCGGACGCGGCGTCAGAGTCGGAGTCGGTCGAGTCGGAGTCGGAGCTGTCCTCGGAATCCTCGTCGTCCTCGTTCTCGGCGTCGAGCGAGCTCTGGGCCATCTGGGCATAGATCTGGGCGTACATGTTGATGCCGGCGCTGTTGTCGGAGTCGAGCTCGGCGGCCTTGTTGAACTCCTCCACGGCGCTGGCGTAGTCGGGGGTGTCGCTGGTGTAGTGCATGATGCCCAGGTTGTACCAGGCCATGGCGTAGTCGGCACCGTCGCCCTGCACGTACTCAGACAGCTCGGAGATGGCCTCGTCGGCGCTCCCGCCGTAGAAGAGGCACACGGCGTGGTCGACGCTCACGGCCTGCGAGGAGGCCTTGGCCAGGTACATCTCGTAGTACTCGGCGGCCTTGGCGTAGGCGGCCTCGACCTCGTCGGAGTTGTCGTCGGAGTCCGACGCGCTCTTCATCGCGGAGGCCATGTCCATGTAGTTGTTGCCCAGGCTGGCCATGGCGGTGGTGTTGGTCTCGTCGGCCTCAAGCTTGGACTCAAGGCTGGAGAGGATGGAGGAGTACTGCTGCTTGACGGAGGCCACCGTGGTGGTGGTCGTGGCAGTGGAGGCGTCGGAGCTGTCGGTGGAGTCGGACGAGGTGTCGGTGGTGGAGCAGCTGCTGATGAACGGCACGCACATCGAGACCACGAGGATGATGGCGAACAGGACGATGACGACCTTCATGCCGGTCGAGGTGTGGTTCTTGTCGAAAGCCATGGGTTGTCTCCCCTACTCGTTGGTGGAAGCGGCGGTTGCCTGCGTCGTGGCCTGGGCGGCGGTGTCGGCGTGCTCCTGGGCCAGCGTGCTGGAGTTCGAGGCAACGTACATGCCTGCAAAATAGCCTATGGCAAGGCCCAGGACAAGCGCCACGACGGCGATGACCACGGCCATCGCAAAGCTCGGGGGCTTGATACCGCCCTTCTTGCGGGCGGGCGCGGCCTGGGATGCGGGGCTGCCCTGCGCAGGCTCGCAGGCCTCCTCGCCGAAGAACTGATCGTTGGTGTCGGTCATGTGCGTGCAAAACCTTTCTGTACAGAGAAGACGCCGGGGCTAGGAGCGCAGGCGGCGACGCAAGCCCTCGAGGCTCTGGGTGATGCGGCGCATCTCGCGCAGGTCGGCGTTGGGCAGCGGGCAGAACTTGTCGGCGGCGTCGTAGACGACGTTGCCGTCCACCATGGTCATGACCACGTCGTCCCTGCTGGAGGTGTGCACGACGGCGGAGGTGGGGAAGTGCGTGGGGGCCTGGCGCGAGTCGGACAGGTCCACGGCGATGATGTCGGCCTTCTTGCCGGCGTCAAGCGAGCCCACAAGATGGTCCAGGCCAAGGGCGCGGGCCGACTCGATGGTGGCCATGGCGATCATGTCGGGGCCCTCGATGAAGCCCTCCTTGCCGTGCGTGGCGCGCAGGGCGAGCATCGCGAAGCGCATCTCGGCGATGGGGTCCATGCTGTCGGAGGCGGCGGGAGAGTCGCTGCCCAGGCCCACGGGGATGCCGGCGTGGCGCATCTCCACGATGGGCGCGAGGCCCTGGCCGAGCTTGGCGCAGGCGCGCGGCGTCACCGCGACGCTCACGCCATGGTCACGCAGGACCTCGATGTCGTGCTCGTCCACCTTGACGCAGTGGATGGCCAGGATCTGCGGCACGTCGAGGATGTCCCAGTTGAGGGCGTACTCCACCGGCGAGCAGCCGGCGGGCAGCAGCTCCACCGACTGGCGGCGGGCCAGCAGGCGGTGGTCGTTCGTGTCGTTGGCGATGGAGAAGACCGACGAGCCGTAGCGGATGAAGTCGCACTCCTCCTGCGAGCCGGCCAGGTGGATGGCCACGGGCGTGCCCGTCTCATTGGCGTAGGCCGCGACCTCCTTGAGGATCTGGGGGTGGCAGCTGAAGAGGTTCTCGGGGGCGATGCCGATCTGCACGCGGTCGCTGCCCACACGTCCGCGCCAGTCCACGATCTGCTGGCGGGCGTTGGCCATCTCCTGCTCCACCTGGCTGCGGGCCGGGGCGCCCACGCCGCGGTAGATGATGCCGCGCAGGCCCAGCTTGTCCACGGCGGGAAGGCTCGCGCCCGTGGAGGTGACGTCGGCCACGCAGGTGATGCCGGCCGTCAGGGCCTCGTAGGCGCCCATGTAGGCCGAGTCGAACCAGTCCTGCGTGGTGAGCAGCGACATCTTCTCGTTGATGAAGGCCTTCCAGCTGGCGTAGGGCGTGTCGTTGAGGATGCCGCGCATGAGCGAGAACTCCAGGTGCGTGTGGCAGTCCACGAAGCCGGGCATGATGGCCGCCATGCCGAAGTCGCGCACCTCCTCGTCGGGATGGCGCGCGAGCAGGTCGGACAGGGTGCCGACCTCGACGATCCTGTCGCCCTGCACAAGCACGGCGCCGTACTCGATGTAGACGGGGTGCTCCTGGGATACGGGGATGACGTAGCGGGACGTGAGCAGCATGGCTGAACCTCCTGAAGCGTTAGTCGGCCTGGTGGCGGTGCGCATCGGCGGGGGCCTTGTGGGCCTCGTAGATGGCAGCTATCCCGCCCGTGCAGTTACGGAAGGACACGTCCTCGAAGCCCGCCTCGCGCAGCTCCTGGGCCACGACGGCCTGCTGGGGGAACTCGCGGATGGAGCTGGCGAGGTACTTGAAGCCCGAGGAGTCACCGCACACCGCGCCCCCGATTGCGGGGACGACGTGCATGAGGTAGACGTGGTAGAGCGCGCGCCACACCGGGTTGGGGGGCGTGCCGAACTCGAGGATGACGGCCCGGCCGCCGGGGCGCAGCACGCGGGCCGCCTCGCGCATGGCGCGCTTGCGGTCGGAGAAGTTGCGCAGGCCGTAGGCCATGGTGAGGACGTCGAAGCCGGCGTCGCCGTAGGGCAGGTTCATGGCGTCGGCCACCTGGAAGGAGCACGGCACGCCGCACGACGCGCCCTGCTCGGCGCGCGCCTTGGCGACCTCGAGCATCTCGGGCGTGAAGTCGGACACCTCGACACTGGCCGGAGGACAGCGTCGGCACAGCTCGAACGACACGTCGCCCGTGCCGCCCGCCACGTCGAGCACGCGCTCCTCAGGGGTGCAGGCGGCCGTGCACGCCACGCGCTTGAGCCAGGACTTGTAGATGCCCATGCTCGAGAGCGCGTTGAAGGTGTCGTACTTGCGGGCGATTTTCGAGAAGATGCCCTGCACCATCTCGCCCTTTTGGTCGAGGTTGAGCTCGGGGGTGGTGGACATGGCCTCCCCTTAAGCCCTCTTGGCCGCGGCCAGGCGGGCGCTCACGAGCTTCACGCACAGCACGAACACCCCGAGGGCCTCGTCGAGCTCGGCGATCGTGGGGAAGGTGGGGGCGATGCGGATGTTGGAGTCCTTGGGGTCGTTGCCGCCCGGGAAGGTGGCGCCGGCCGAGGTGAGGGTCACGCCGCACTCGGCGCACAGGGCCCAGACGGCCTTCGCCGAGCCCTCGGGGCCGTCGAACGACACGAAGTAGCCGCCGCGGGGGTGCGTCCAGGAGGCGCAGCCGAGCTGGCCCAGGCCCTCGGTGAGGCGCTGCTCCACAAGCTCGAAGCGCGGGCGCATGACCTGCGCCTGCTTGGCCATGTGGGCGCGCAGGCCCTCGACGTCGCCCAGGTAGCGCACGTGGCGCAGCTGGTTGATCTTGTCGTGGCCGATCATGCGGTGCTTCCACTCGGCCTTGAGGTCGTCGAGGTTGGCCTTGCTCGCGGCCATGGCGGCCACGCCGGCGCCGGGGAAGGTGATCTTCGAGGTGGAGCAGAACTGCAGCACCAGGTCGGGGTTGCCGGCAGCGCTGGAAAGCTCGAACACGTTTGCCAGGGGCGCGGCGCCCTCGGGGTAGAGGAAGTGCTCGCAGTAGGCGTTGTCCCAGTACACACGGAAGTCCGAGGCGGCGGGCTTGAGGCGCGCGATGCGCTCCACGACCTCGTCGGAGTAGACGCAGCCGGTGGGGTTGGAGTACTTGGGCACGCACCACATGCCCTTGACGTCGGGGTCGGCCACAAGGGCCTCGACGGCGTCCATGTCGGGGCCGTCCTGGCCCAGGGGCACGCAGACGCACTCGAAGCCGAACTGCGACACGATGCCGAAGTGGCGGTCGTAGCCGGGCACCAGGCAGATCCACTTGAGCTTGCGCGACTGCATCTGGAGCAGCATGGGCTCGGAGCCGCACACGCCCTTCACCATGGCGTGCGAGATGGCGTCGTACATGAGGGTCAGCGAGCTCTCGCCGCCCATGAAGACGTTCTCGGCCGGCACGCCCAGGACCTGGCCGAAGAGCGCGCGGGCCGCCGGGATGCCCTCGAGGCAACCGTAGTTGGCGCAGTCCACGCCGCCGTCGGTGAGGTCGGCGTCAGCGGGCAGCACGTCGAGCATGGGGCGCGACAGGTCGACCTGCTCGGCGCAGGGCTTGCCGCGCGCCATGTTGAGCTTGAGGCCACGGGCCTTGGTCTGGGCGACAAGCTCCTCGAGCTGGGCTATCTGGCTTGCGAGCTCATCGTCGGCAAGCGACTCGTAGTAAGAGGCGGACACGGCTGCACCCTTCGTCTCGGCGTTCGTACAAGGACAAATGCAAAGCTTGTTAAATGCACCATGATAGCCCGTGGGCGATTCGCGCCGGGGAAATGCCCGATATCTACGCAAGAAGCAGGATTGGCCGGACGGCGGGGCGGACGGGTCACGCGGACAGGTGGGCGCGGGGCGCGGGACTGAACGCGCGGGCGCGCGGGGCAAGCCGGGCGCGCGGGGCCGCCCCGACGGTGGAGATGCGATGCCTGCGGCGGGCATGCGCTATAGTGGGCCGACGCAAAACGTCCCAGCCACACGCCCCAGGGAGGCGCCCCGTGTCGTACGACTTCAACCCCTTCGCCCAAAGCGCCCCCGCCCCGGCCGCACCCAAGCCGCCCGAAAGCCCCATCAACGTGCAAAGCGAGGACTACGGCGTGCTGCAGGACCTCGTGGACACGCTCTTCGCGCGCAAGCCACACGCAAGCCGCCTGGAGCTCGTGTGCCTGGCGGAGTCGCACGACGTGTGCGCCGACGTGATGGAGGTGTGCGAGCTCATGCCGCCGGGCGACTACACGCGCGCCGAGCTTGCCGACCAGATGAACTCCATCGTCACGGCCCACGGCTGGGGCCTCACCTACGGCACCGTGGAGTAGGGCACGCCCTCCCCATCCGTGGTGTTCCGGGCAAGCGGGCCCCGCGCGGCACACGCCGGGCCGCCCAGGCCCTATACTTCTCGCCCATACGACCGCATCATCACCCATCGAATAAAGGCAGGTTGCACCGAATGTCCAACGCATGTGAGCGTCCCCACTTCCCCAAGCGCGCCGTCGTGACGAGCGGCATGCCCTACGGCAACAAGGACCTGCACTTCGGCCACATCTCCGGCGTGTTCGTGCCCGCGGACTTCTACGCGCGCTTCCTGCGCGACCGCATCGGCGCGGCCAACGTGGTGTTCGTCTCGGGCACCGACTGCTACGGCTCGCCCATCATGGAGGGCTACCGCAAGAAGGTGGAGCAGGAGGGCTACGAGGGCTCCATCGTCGATTACGTGCAGGCCAACCACGCCCGCCAGCAGCAGGCCCTCGACGCCTACGGCATCTCGCTTGACCTGTTCGCGGGCAGCGCCCTGGAGCCGGCCGCCAGCCGCCACGCCGACCTCACCGCCCAGATCGAGGAGCGCCTGCACGAGAAGGGCAGCCTGACGCTTCGCTCCACCAAGCAGTTCTATGACGTGCAGGCCGGCCAGTTCCTCAACGGCCGCCAGGTGAAGGGCTTCTGCCCGGTGAAGGGCTGCAAGTCGGAGAAGGCCTACGCCGACGAGTGCGACCTGGGCCACCAGTTCGAGCCCGAGGAGCTCATCAACCCCGTGTCGCAGCTCACCGGCACCACCCCCGAGCTGCGCCCCGTGGACAACTGGTACTTCGACCTGCCCAGCGCCCACGACTTCATCGCCGGCGAGGTGGCGCGCCAGAAGGGCGACGAGCGTGTGCGCCCCGTGGTGACTTCCACGGTGGCCGAGTGGCTGCTGCCTCCCGTGATTCACGTGACGGCCCCCATGCGCGAGGCGCTCAACGCCGCGCTGCCGAGCCTGCCCGCCCACGAGCTGGCCGAGACCGACGGCAAGGGCGCGTGCAGCCTGACCTTCGCCGACTGGCAGGCCCGCGACGAGGCCCGCGACGCCCTCGTGGCCGCCGGCGTGCGCTTCCGCACCGGCAAGACCCTGCTGCCCTTCCGCATCACGGGCAACATCGAGTGGGGCGTGCCCACCCCCGTGATGGACGGCGTGGAGGGCCTCACCACCTGGTGCTGGCCGGAGAGCCTGTGGGCGCCCATCTCGTTCACCAAGACCGTGCTCGAGCTCGACGCGGAAAACGGCGGCGGGCGCTACGCCACCGACGACTGGCACGACTGGTGGTGCAGCGAGGACTGCGACCAGTTCCAGTTCATCGGCCAGGACAACATCTACTTCTACTGCGTGGCGCAGCCCGCGCTGTGGGAGGCCCTGGACTGGGACCTCAAGCAGAGCGTGCCCGTGGCCAACTACCACATCCTCTTCATGGGCTCGAAGGCCTCCAGCTCCGGCGCGGTGAAGCCTCCCATGGCGCTTGACCTGCTCGACTACTACACCCCCGAGCAGCTGCGCGCCCACTGGCTGTCGCTGGGCCTGGGCGACAAGCCCGTGAGCTTCTCCCCCAAGCCCTACGAGCCCGACGAGGCCAAGCGCAACGACCCCCGCGCGGCCGACCCGGCGCTCAAGGAGTCGGCGCTGCTCACGAACGTCTTCAACCGCCTGGCGCGCTCGTGCTTCTACGGCGCGGCCGGCAGCTGCGCGGGCAAGCTGCCCGCAGGCGCTCCGGCCCCCGAGGTGAGCGCCGCCTGCGAGAAGGCGCTGCTGGCCTTCGAGCGCAAGATGCACGTGCTCGACTTCCCCGGCGCGCTGCGCGTGGCCGACGACTTCATCCGCGACGCCAACAAGCGTTGGAGCGACGCGAGCAAGGCCGCCAAGAACGCCAACGAGGGCGCCGGCGACGAGCAGGCCATGGTGAGCGCCCTGCGCGACGCCTTCGCGGCCCTGCGCGTGGCCGCCCTGCTCATGCACCCCTGCGTGCCGAGCGGCTGCGAGATGATCTGCGACTACTTCCAGATCGCCCCGGAGCTGTTCTTTAGCTGGGACAACGCGTTCATGGGCCTGGACGAGCTCTGCGAGCTGGCCGGCGACAAGCCCGGCGAGCACCTCGTGCGCGAGCTGCCCCCCAGGACCGACTTCTTCTCCAAGCACGCCAGCCAGTACTAGGCGCTGAGCAGCAGGCATGCCACAAGAAAGCCCTCGGGGCACAGGGCCTCGGGGGCTTTTCGTTTGGGTGCGCTTGGGGACGCGGGGACGCGGACACGGGCGGGCGTGACCGGGCGCGGGCGCCGGGCCGCGCGAGTCGCTACTACTCGGACGTCGCCTGAGAGAAGGTGGTCTCGGAGAGCTGCTCGCCCTCGGAGTTCATCACGATGACGTCGCAGCTCACGGGCAGGTTCGCGATCTGCTGGTACACGTTTGCCGCATGGCCCAGGTTGCTCGCAAGGGCGATGTCGCGCTGCGGCAGCTCCTTGCCGGAGAGCACCACCACCACGGTGGCGAACGTCTCGTCGTAGTCCACCGACTTCACGCCCGTGTAGGTGCCGTCGGAGGTGGAGGAGTTGATCTTCTCCTGAATGGCCTGGTAGGCATGCGTGGCGAAGTCGTTGTAGTCGTCGCCTGTGAGCTTCACCACGTACGAGCCGTCGTCGTTGGCCTCGATGTCGGTGCAGCCAAGCGAGCCCAGGAAGTCCTCGCGGGCCGACTCGGCGATGCCCAGTATCTCGAAGAAGTCGACGGGGATGGTGACCGAGCTCGTGGTCTGCAGCGTGGGGGCGCTCTCGGCGGGCGGCTCAGCCTGCTCGCCCTCGCCTTGCTGCCCCTCGGCGCCCTCGCCCTCGGCGGGCTTGGCCTCGTCGGCGGAGTCGGGCGCGGGGGCGTCCTTCTCAGCGGGCTGCTGCTCCTGCTCGGAAGACGCGGGGGTGGCCTGACCGGTGTTGGAGGAGCTCTGGCAACCGGAGAGCGGCACGGCGGCCAGACATCCTGCAAGTGCGACCGACACAACCACCGTGAGCGTTCTTCGAGCCATCATCGCGTGCCATCCCCTTCTCGCGTCAGCAACTGGTTCTCTTTTATACCCCCACAGCCTTGTCCCCACAAGGCAAATAGGGCGCTGCACCCGCTCCCTACGACGTTTAATGTCTTTCAGGAACAGTTGCAGCGCCCATGGTAAAGCAGCAGACGTGCCCTGGAGTTTCCAGGATGTGTCGAACATATGAACTACGGCTCGACCACCACGTCTTGTGCGGGGACGGCCTCGCGCGCGTCGAGGCGATAGGCGCGCGTGCTCTGCGCGGCGAAGGCCACGGTGGAGCCGTTGTGCAGAAGGCCCGAGGTGGCCGGGGCGATGACGCCCGCGATGCCCAGGGCCAGAAGCGCGGTGTTGAACGCCATGACCTCGCGGAACTGCAGGTCCATGCGCTCGAGCAGCTCGCAAGAGAGCTGGCGCAGGGCCACCACGCTGGACAGGTCGCCCTCGGAGAGCGTGATGTCGGCGACCTCCTTGGCGATGGCGGTGCCGTTGCCCATGGCCACGCCCACGTCGGCAAGCGAGAGGGCCGGCGAGTCGTTCACGCCGTCGCCCACCATCACCACGCGCCGGCCTTGGGCCTTGAGCTGCTCGATGTAGGCGTGCTTGCCCTCGGGCAGCATGTTGGCGCAGTACTCGGTGATGCCCGCCTGCGCGGCCACGGGGGCAGCTGCTCGCTCGTTGTCGCCCGTGAGCATCACGATGTGCTCGAAGCCCAGGGCGCGCAGGCGCGCGACAGCCTCGGGCACACCCGGCTTGATGGGGTCGTGGATGCCGATGACGCCCACAAGCTGGCCGTCAACCGCGAGGTAGAGCGAGGAGATGGCCCCGAACGCCTCGTCGATGCGCGCATGGGCGGCCTCGTCCACCTGGACGCCCTCGTCCTCGACGATGAAGTGCTCGCTGCCGATGACGCAGCGCTTGCCGTCGAGCGAGCTGGCGATGCCGTGGGCCACGATGTACTCCACCTCGGCGTGGCGCTCGCGGTGCTTGAGGCCCTGCTGGGCCGCGGCGCGCACCACGGCGCGGGCCACGGGGTGCGGGAAGTGCTCCTCAAGGCAGGCCGAGAAGCGCAGCACCTCCTCCTCGTCCCAGCCGTCGAAGGCGAGCACGCCCGCCACCTGGGGCTCGGCGTTGGTGAGGGTGCCGGTCTTGTCGAACACGATGGTGTCGGCCTTGGCCATGGCCTCGAAGTGCTTGGAGCCCTTGACCAAAAAGCCCTCGCGCACGCTCTGGTTCATGGCGGAGAGCACGGCGATGGAGCCCGTGAGCTTGAGGGCGCACGAGTAGTCCACCATGAGCGAGGCGGCCGTCTTCACCAGGCTCTTCGTGGTGAGGGCCACGATGCCCGCCAGCAGGAAGTTCCAGGGGACGATCTTGTTGGCCAGGGCCTCGCGGCGGGTCTGCACGCCGGCCTTGAGGCCCTCGGACTGCTCCACCAGGGCCACGATGGAGCGCAGGCGCGTGTCGCCCGTGCCCGCATGCACGCGCACGAGAATCTCACCCGACTCCACGGCGGTGCCGGCGAACACGTCGTCGCCGGCGGAGCGCTCCACGGCGAGCGGCTCGCCGGTGAGCGCCGCCTGGTTCACCATGGCGCAGCCCGACTCCACCGTGCCGTCCACGCTGATGGGCATGCCCGTGCGCACGGCGATGAGGTCGCCCTCGCGAAGCGACGACATGGGCACGGACGTCTCGCGGTCGCCCTCGATGAGCTGCGCCGTCTCGGGCGCGTCGAGAAGCGAGCGGATGAGCTGGCCCTGCGAGCGGGCGCGCGTGTAGTCCTCGAGCGTCTCGCCCAGGTTGAGCAGGAACATGGTGGACGAGGCCGTCTTGGGGTCCTTGCAGAGAAACGCCATGCCGATGGCGGCGGCGTCGAGCACGGGCACATCGAGACGCCCGTGCATGAGCGAGTTCAGGCCGGCCGCCAGGAAGGTCCGGTAGCTCCAGACCGTCCAGGCCGTGCGCAGGGGCGCCGGCAGGAACCAGCGGCGGGCGTAGTGCGCGCCCACCAGGCACAGGATGTCGCGCACGAGGGCGCGCGTCTGCGCGGAGGGGTCGTAGGCGCTCGCCTGCTGCGCGGCCTGGATGTCGGCGGCCTTAAGCGTCGCGAGGTGTGCGAAGAGGCGGCCCTTGGCGCCCTCGGCGCGGGTGTAGCACACGGCCATCTCGCCGATGCGGGGGTAGACCGTGACGCGCTCGACGTCGGGGCACGCCCGGACCGCCTGCTCCAGGGCGCACACGTCGCCCTCGGGCACGGGGCCGCGCAGCTTCACGCGCACGCGGCCCGGAAGTTCTTTGACAGGTGCGAAGTCCATGAGATGCCTCGAATGCCTCGACTAGGCGTTGGCCTTGGCGTCTTCCTCGGAGCTGATGTAGCTGGCCTCGGCGACGATGTCGTCGACCTGGGCCTTGGCCTGCTCGCACACGTCGAGGTAGGCGTTCTTGGCGCGCATGCCGGAGGCGACCACCTTGACGTAGCCCTTCTTGGCGGTGTCGGAGGTGAGGGCCTTCACGCCGGCGGTGCCCAGGGCGAAGCCGCCCGCCACGAGCAGACCGTTGTGATGCTTGGAGCCCCAGGCCTTGATCTTGTCGAATGCCATGTGAACCATTCCTTTCGTGATTGGTATGTCGAGCGCCCACCTGCGGGCGCCTTGTGCCGAAGCGGCGCGAACGCGCCTGGGGTGAAAATTACCCCTCTACCAACTTTTTGTAAACCTTCAACCAACTTTTCGACAATTCTCGGATGCTCATTCACCGTTTACACGAATCATGCCTGTTTAACTCGTATTTTGTTGCGACGTTATGCAACATGAGCAAGTGTTCATACATTGTAGTGAGACGGTGGGGAGCCCGGGGGCGGAGGCAAGCGGCTCGGCCACGCGGCAGGAGCCCGCAGGCAGCACGGCCTAGGCCGACGGCGAGCCGTTGCCGAGAGGCTCGACAGCGCAACCAGGCCCTACGCGCGGCGAGCCCTCTACGCCGACAGGCTCAGGGCACGCCCGGCGGTGGGCACCGAGCAGCGAAGCGCGCGTCCCGGGCCTGCGACGCCCGCGCCGTCGAAGTCCTCGGAGTCGCAAAAGTCGATGCCGCCCACGATGGCATCCCAGTGCGCCACCACGAAGGCCGCTATCTCGGGGTCGTAGGCCTCCCCCGCCCCCTGCGCGATCTGCTCGCGGCATTCCTCGTGCGTCTTGCGCTTGGAGCTGAGGCGCTTGCCGAGCATGGAGTCGATGGAGTCGCACACGGCGATGAGGCGCGAGCCGAAGGGGATGTCGTCGCCGGCCAGGCCGTCGGGGTAGCCCAGGCCGTCCCAGCGCTCGTGATGGTGCAGCACCATGAGGGCGATGGGCTCCAGGCTCGCGCAGCGCCCCAGGATCTGCGCCCCCATGCGCGCGTGGTCGCGCACAATGGCGTGCTCCTCGGGGGTGCGGCGGCTCTTCTTGAGCAGGATGGCGTCGGGGATGGCGATCTTGCCGATGTCGTGGACGTGGGCGGCCATGTGGATCTGCATGGCCTGCTCGGCGGGCAGCCCCATGAGGGCGCAGGTCTGCTCCACCATGTCGCCCACGCGCAGCGAGTGCTCGGCGGTATGCGGGTCGCGCGCCTCCAGGGCCGACACGATGCCCTGCACCAGGTCGTGCAGCAGCTCGGTGGAGGCGCACATGTTCTGGCAGGCTTCCATGGTGACCTTTCTCATTCGGTGCATTTGCAACGGACACGAGGCCCT
Source organism: Alistipes onderdonkii (assembly GCA_963648855.1). Lineage (GTDB taxonomy): Bacteria > Actinomycetota > Coriobacteriia > Coriobacteriales > UMGS124 > UMGS124. The sequence continues at coordinate 24,434 of CAVJGP010000008.1, forward strand.
AAGCTAGGAGGGGATAATAGTTCGAAATATCTAACAAGTGAACAGCTTCGAGAGTTTTCCGTTACTCACGCACACGAAACGCAGCTATGCGATACTGCAGCGTGACCAACTAGCTTCGCGAGCGCATATGAAGGGACGGTTACGATACATGGAAGTCAAGGAACGTTCACAGGTGCCCGAGCGCTACACCTGGGACCTGTCGGGCATCTACCCCAGCGACGAGGCCTTCCTCGCCGCGCTTGAGGCCGCGCAGGCTTTCCCCGCGCGTCTTGCGGCCCATCAGGGCCGCGCCTGCGCCAGCGCCGCCGAGCTGCTCGCCTACCTGCGCGAGGAGCAGGAGGTGTACGTGGAGCTGGGCAGGCTCTCCAACTACGCCGAGCGCAAGAGCGACGAGGACACGCGTGTGGCCACCTACCAGGACTTCTGCGCGCGCGTGACCACGCTGTGGGTGCAGGCGGCACAGGCGAGCTCGTGGTTCGACGCCGAGCTTCTGTCCTGCGATGCCGCCGAGGTGGGGGGCTTCTTCGCCGCCGAGCCCGCGCTTGAGGAGTTCCGCCGCGCCATCGAGCGCATCCTGGCCCGCCGCGAGCACGTGCTCTCCCCCGCCGAGGAGGCGCTGCTCGCAAGCGCCGGCGAGATGGCCCGCCAGCCCGAGAACGTCTTCGGGATGTTCAGCGACGCCGACCTCACCTTCCCCGACGCCGTGGACTCCCAGGGCCAGGCGCACCCCGTGACGCACGGCACCTTCGTGCCGCTTGAGCGCAGCGCCGACCGCGCGCTTCGCCAGTCCGCCTACGAGAGCCTCTACGGTGTGTACGGCCAGTTCAAGAACACGAGCGCCTCGATGCTCGCCTCGCAGATGAAGATGCTCAAGTTCTTCTCCGACGCGCGCCACTACGGCTCGGCCATGGAAAGCTCCCTGGCCGCCAACGAGGTGCCCGCCGAGGTGTACACGAACCTCATCGCGGCCGTGAGGCGCAACCTGGGCGCCATGCACCGCTACGTGGCCCTGCGCAAGCGCCTGCTGGGCGTGGACGAGCTGCACTTCTGGGACGTGTACGTGCCCATGGTGAGCGACTTCAAGATGGAGTTCACCTACGAGCAGGCCTGCGGCCTCATCCTCAAGGCGCTCGAGCCCATGGGGCCCGACTACCTGGCCATCGTGTCTGAGGGCCTGTCCAAGCGCTGGGTGGACGTCTACGAGAACCCCGGCAAGCGCAGCGGCGCCTACTCCGCCGGCGGCTACGGCATGCAGCCCGTCATCCTCATGAACTTCCAGGGCACGCTCGACGACGTGTTCACGCTCATCCACGAGATGGGCCACTCGGTGCACACCTACCTGAGCTGCAAGACGCAGCCCTCGCAGTACGCCAACTACCCCATCTTCGTGGCCGAGGTGGCCTCCACCTGCAACGAGGCGCTGCTCATGCACTACCTGCTGGAGCATGCCGGCAGCGACGCCGAGCGCGCCTACCTGCTCGACCATCACCTGGAGCAGTTCAAGGGCACCATCTACCGCCAGTGCATGTTCGCCGAGTTCGAGCTTGAGGCAGGCCGCATGAACGCGCGCGGCGAGGGCCTCACGGCTGACGCCCTGTGCGCCCTGTACCGCCGCCTCAACGAGGACTACTTCGGGCCCGAGATGGCGGTGGACGACCAGATTGCCCTCGAGTGGAGCCGCATCCCGCACTTCTACTACGACCACTACGTGTACCAGTACGCCACAGGCTACGCCGCCGCCATCGCCCTGTCGCGTCGCATCCTGAGCGAGGGTGCCCCGGCCGTGGCCGACTACCTGGGCTTTTTGTCCGGCGGCTGCTCCAAGACGCCCATCGAGCTCCTGCGCGGGGCGGGCGTGGACATGGCGACGCCTGAGCCGATTGATGAGGCGCTGGCGTATTTTGGGGAGCTCATTGGGGAGCTTGAGGAGTTGGCAGGGAAGTAGAGAAGAGGGGGTCTTCCGGAAGGGGCGGGGTTCCTCCTGCGCCTTCCGGTCCTCGTACCGAAAGCGGCGAAAACCCGGGGCAAGGGCGCGCGTTGCGCGCTTTTGCCCCTTTTACATTGCATAAACCGGCTTTAACGGCCAGCCGGGCCGACAGAGTTCCCTCTCCATTGAAGTCCCGTCGCCATCAACATGCCATCAACGCGCCCCCAACATGCCCCCAACATGCCCCCGCTCCACACCCCGCAATCCCTTTCTCGCATCCTTGCGGCGGGATATCCCGGCGCCACCCGTCGTGCTAACATTCGGGCATCGTCGGCCGCCCGGCCGGGCGCACCCATCGCCCAGCCTCCGCGATCAGCGGCAGGCATTCATCGGTCGATAAAAGTAGCGTCGCTTCGGGGGGTTGAGTATGACGAGAAGTCCCAATGGGCCCGCCAATAATCCCGATGCATCCGTTGGCTTCGGGGCCTCGCGCATCGCCAAAGGCACCGGCGCCGCCAGAAACGCCGGTACCGCTCAGGGTGCCGACAGAAACGCTGGCGCCAATCAAGGTGCCGCTCAAGGCACCGCCCGGGGTATCGCCAAAGACGTCAGGGGCGCCAAGGACGCTTCCGAGGACGCGCCCGCGTCAAAGGCCGGCTTCATCTCCGACCTCGCCCGCTACTACGGGATAAAGCCGATGGTCGAGCTGTTCGGTCTCGGACTCGCCTTTTGCTGGTACTACTCGTCCCAGCGCCTGGTGTCCAACGGTTACGACGGCATGTTCCAGGTCGTTCAGTACATCGCCAATTCGTTGGGGTGCCTGGCCGTCTGCCTCGCCGCAAGCCGACTCAAACGAAACGTCACACGCCTTCGACCGGTCATCGTGGCGGGGCTCGCCCTCACAGTCGTCAGCGCCCCGTTCATCGTGGTCGACGGCCCATGGGCTTCGTCCGCGCCAATCATGATGACGCTCGCGGCAGTCAGCGGCCTCATCCTCTCGTGGCTCTGCTGTATGTGGGGGCAGCTGTTCGCGCGTCTCGAGACCAAGCAGGCGTTCGCGTGCATATGCGGGACGCTCGTCCTCTCGTCTTTCGTGAAAATATTCTACGACCTGCTCGGCCACGACGCCGCGTCGGCGCTCGCCCTGCTTGCGCTGCCGTTCGCCTCGCTCGCCTTTTGGCATGGCGCGTGGTCGCAGTACGGTGAAGCCCCAGAGGGCAAGGGCGGCACCAAAGACGTCGACTTCACCGCGGACAACGTCTCTGCGCTCAAAAGCACCTGCGTCGGCGTTTCGCTTATCGCCCTCGGGTCCGGCGTGTTCATGTCCCTTGTGTCGGGCGTGTTCGAGCTTCCCCTCGTCTGGCGGCTCGCCGCCCAGGGCGCGACAATCGTACTGGCGCTGAGCGCCCTTCTCCTCGCGCGCCGCGCATCCGAGGTTGTCAGCCCCTTCGTGATGTGGTTCGGGATAGTGCTTGTCATCGCCTCCGGTCTCGCGCTCGGCATCCTCACGGGTGCGCCGCTCGGGGGTCTCTCCTCCTCCATCTTCACGGTGGCCCAGATGTGCGTCATCTCCTTCTGGTATGTCGCCCTCGCCGACATCGCGCACCGCGGGAACATGCCGAGCGACTGCGTGTTCGGCCTGGGGTGGGGTGCGTTCTTCGCGCTCCCCATGGGGCTCGGCATACTGCTCCCCCACCTGAGCCCCGACCGCATCGACGTGCAGTCCATGGCCGTCGTCGTCATCTGGATCCTCATGCTCGCCCTCGTGTTCTTGCGCCAGCATCAGGCGCCGAGGCTGCGCCTGTTCATCGACTTCGACCCGCATATCGACGATCATCAGAGCGTGGACCTCGACGAACGCCTCGCCGATCTGACAAAGGATTTCGGCCTCACGCCGCGGGAGCGCGAAGTCGTCGGGTTGTATGCGCGCGGTCGCACAAGGGCCGTGATCGGCGACCAGCTGTGCGTCTCGGAGAACACCGTGCGCGACCATATCAAGAGCGCCTACCGCAAGATGGGCGTGCACGAGAAACAGGAGCTCATCGACCTTCTCGAGGCAAAACCGGCAACCGGGGCGTCATCCGGGCAATAGGACGGCAAACAAGCCGTCGGGAAACCTACCGTAGGCCAACGGCAGGCCGACGACCCGGGATACCGCACAAGACGGGGCGGCCGCGCTTTCAAGCGACCGCCCCGCACGTCCTGTCTATGGACTCTATGGAACGCCGTCTTCACAGAGCACCGTCTTCACAGAACGACGGCTTCGTCGAGCGTTGAACGCCGGCCTTGCGCGCACCCCGCCCAGGACGCCGGCTATACGTCGGGCGCCTAAAGACCCTCGGCGATGAGCTCCGCGACGTGCACGCCGGTCACGAGGCTGCGGTCGAGGGACGAGCCCGCGAGGTAGTCGTACTGAAAGACGCCGCCGATGACCTCGCCGGCCGCCCAAAGGTTGGCGATCGCGACGCCGTCGGGCTCGAGCACGCGGCAGTCGCCGTCGGTGTAGGCGCCGCCGTAGCACATGATGCCCGCGGCGGTCAGCGGGTAGAACGCGTAGAAGGGACCGACTTCGACCTTGTTGGCGCACGCGGTCTTCTCAAACTCCAGGCCCTCGGTCTTCACGCCGTCGGTGGCGGCGTTGAACTCGTTCACGGTCGCGACGAGGGCGTCGGCGTCGCAACCGATCAACCCGGCGAGCTCCTCCAGCGTATCGGCCTGCTTGACCGTGACGCCATAGGTCTCGAACTTGGCCATGTCGGACGCCACGCCGTCGATCTTAGCGATTTCGGAGTCGAAGACCAGGGCGCACGTCTGGTTGGTCTGGTTGAAGGCCGCCTTGCCGTTGGTCACGTAGCCCTTCGACTCGTCGACGTAACGTTTGCCTTCGGCGTTGATCGCGATGGTCTGCTGAATCGCCATGTAAGGGTTGCACATCGCCGGGTTCTCGGGAGCCACGGCGGCGAGGTGCACGGTCTGGTCCAAGCCGCCCGCCTGGTACATCATTCCGCCGGCGCGCTGGATGGCGAGCAGGCCGTCGCCGGTGAGGGAGGGGATGCCGCGGACCAGGATCTGGTCGCCGTCGGCGCCCACATACTGCTCGAGCAGCTGCTTGTTCGCCATATATCCGCCCGTCGCGATAACCGTGGCCTTGCCGCCGATGTAGCGGTACCCCTCGGCGGTGCGCACCTTAACGCCCGCTGCGGCGCCCTTTTCGTCGAGGACAATGTCGATGAGTTTCGTCTCCGTCATGAGCTGCCCGCCCTCGGCCTCGTACTCGGACGCGAGCTGCTGCATGAGCGCCGGCATGCCCAGACCGCTGCCGGGCGCGGCGTTGAACTGGAGCGCGTCCCACGGGATGGACTGGGTCGGCTCTGTGAACTCGCAGCCGTGGCCCTTGAGCCATTCGAGATCGGTCGTCACGTTGCTCACGATGAGCTCGGTGAGGTCCTGGCGTCCCTTGCCCTGGCTCTTCGAATTGTAGACGTCGATAAGGGCGGCACGACCGGCTTCGTCGTCGGTCGTCGGGAAGTTGAAGGTGCCGCCGGCGACGATGGAGTTGGCCGCCATACCAGCGTCGGCCGCCTTGGTGATGACCACGACGTCCTTCACACCGAGGTCGAGCAGCTTGATGCCGCACGAAAGGCCGGCAAGCCCGGCGCCCACGATAACGACGTCGTGCGTCTCGTCGAACGCGGACGCCTCGGCCTCGTCCGCCATAACGGTCCCGGGCGCCGCAGCGGCGACCAGCGCGGCACCGGCACCGGCGGCGGCGGTGACGAATTTCCTACGCGAGATGTTGCTCGTTCCCATGTCCGTTCCCATGCTCGTTCCCATGCGTGTCTCCAATCGATAGAGGTTTCGGTCGCGGCGCTCGTCGGCCGCACCGCCTGACGCATTCGACTTTAGCCTCGCCGCGCAAACCGGTGTGTGGGATTTATCGCCGGGGCCGTCTCACAATGGGGGACATGGAACCACTCCTTGACAGACCACGTCCCAAAAACCATCCCCTACACAACGGGGGATATGGCCGCGAGCTGCAGGTTTGGGTACGAGGCGACAAGAGGTTCGAGGGTGGCAGGCCAACTGGCGCTGCGGATATGCGTTGAGAGGGCCGGATGGTCGAGGAGGGGTTAGGAAGGGAAGGGTTAGGAAGGGAAGGGTGGCGAGAAGTCGCGAGAGGGGCGGGTTCTAGGAAACGTCGCCGCCGTTTTCGTGTCCCACCAAAACCCTTCGATGTCCGTGGTGTTGCAATGGCGGATTGCCCTGCGTCGGTGATACGGCCAGAACGCGCAGTGAGCCGCCACAGCTCCGCAGGCGTTCGCCCGTCGGTGCTGTGGACACAGGCCTGGGGCTGTTTGATGGAGAAGAGGGTCTTCCGGAAGGGGCGGGGTTCCTCAAGGGTGGGGCGTGAAGGGCAAGGGGGTGGACGATGAGGGGGATTGCCTCGCTCGCATGGCCGTTTCTTTTGTTTGCCTGGGAGCGTGGTTGAGATTTGAGCCGGGGGCACAAGGCGGACGCCCTTTGGCAGCGGGGTCTATCGGCGATTGAAATAATCGGCCGGCGAGGAGACGCTGCGGCTATCGTACCTGCTTGGCGTGCATCAGGCCTAGGATGCGAACCTCGTCAAGCTCCTTGAGGTATTCGTAGACGATGACGAAGGGGCTCGCGGGGAGGGTGCGGACGGAGGCACCGAAGGTGCTGCGGATTGATGCACGCACGAGGGGCGAGCCCATCTCAGGGAAGTCGGCGAGAAGGTTGCAGGCGGCTCGTATCTGGGCAACCTTGGCAGGTTGTTCGACCTTCTCCACGACGTCCTCGACGAAGCCTTCGGCGTATCGGACCTTAGCCACGAGCGGCCATCCTTCGCTCGATTTCGGAGAAAGCCTCGTCGGTGCCCTCGAACACGCGGCCAGAGGCAAAGTCTACCCTGCCCCGCCTCACAAGGGCCGCCACCATAGCGTCCTCGGCAGCCTCGGCGCGAGCGTCGTCGAGCGCCTTCTGGAAAAGCTCCTCAGAGCAAAAGACGAACGCCCCGTTGCCGTTCTCGGTGATGTGCACAAGTTGCTTGCGGGCGATGTCCTTGATCTCGCGCTGCTGCGTCTGCAGTGCCGTCGACGAGTAGATGGCCTCCATGAGCGCCTCCGAATCGAGGGTAGATAGCTGACATCACGAGTGTCATTGTAGACATAGCACAGGCGATGATTCTAATGATTGCTTGAATGATAGATTCAAACAAAAAAGCCTGCGGGCGGAAGCAGTTGAGCTCTCGCCCGCAGGCTTTTGTTGCTCTGTAGCTGGTGAGGTCGTTGGGCAACCGTCCGTCCTTTTGGAGCAGCAACGACCCGCTCGGCTTATGTGCGGCGGGGGCACGGAATCAACGCGTACCCCCGCTAGCTCCTTTACTTCGCGGCGGCCTTGGCGCGGTTGTAGTTGATGAGGCAGCCGGCCTTGACGATGGAGCGCTCCTCGCTGGTCATGTCGGCCACGTAGAGGTGGATCTGCTCGCAGGAGCCGTCGGCGCGCACCACCCAGGCGGGGATGTCGGCCATGTCGGTGTCGAGCGCGGCGCGGATGCCGGGCACGTACACGTGGTCGCCCACCTCGAAGGGCGGCTCGCCCTTGAGCTGGAAGGGCACCATGCCCCAGTTCATCACGTTGGAGCGGTAGCGCTTGGTGGCGTACTCGCTCACGATGTTGGCCAGGCCGCCGATGACGCGCTGGCAGCTCGCCGCCTGCTCGCGGGCGCTGCCGTCGCCGGGCTTGACGGCGTAGACCATGCTGCCGTACTCGCACGTCGCGGGGTCGCCCGCCACGCCCGCTGCCTCGAGCGCGGCGAACACGCCGGCCAGCGAGGGGTCGGCCTCGACGAGCGAGGCGCCGGCCACGCGGGCCTGCTCCACGGCGGCCGCCTCCTTGGAGCGGCCCACGTAGTCCGGGTCGCGCCGCGAAAGCGTGAACTCGGCCAGGCCCAGGGGGTTGGAGCGGTATGACGAGGTCTCGCCGGAGGGGATGAGCTCGTCGGTGGTGGTGACCGGGTCCATGATCTTGGAGCACACCTTGAGCAGGATGTTCTCACCCAGGGGCTCCATCTGCGGCCAGGGCTTGATATTGGGGCCCTCCACCAGCTCGCTTGCCGTGTCGGCCTTGCCGTAGCCCCAGTAGACGCGCTTGTCGTAGGGCGCGGAGTCGAAGGTGTACGCGCAGTCCTCGTCCCAGGTGTCCTCGGGAAGGTCGGTGGCTGGGGTGAGCACGCCACCCGCCGCAGCCGTGGCGGCAATGGAGCGCGCGTCCATGAGGGCCACGGCGGCAAGCTGGCCGTTACCGGGCTTGGAGCCCTCGCGGTTGGGGAAGTTGCGCGTGGTGTGGCGGATGGACAGGCCGTTGTTGGCAGGCGTGTCGCCCGCGCCGAAGCACGGGCCGCAGAAGGCCGTGCGCACGATGGCGCCCGCCTCCATCAGGTCGTAGAGATAGCCGCGACGGGCCAGCTCAAGCGCCACGGGCTGGCTCGTGGGGTACACGGACAGCGCGAACTCGCCGCAGCCGGTGTTGGCGCCCTTGAGCGCGCGGGCCGCCTGCACCACGCTGTCGTAGTTGCCGCCCGAGCAGCCCGCGATGACGCCCTGCTGCACGTGCAGCTTGCCGTCCACCACCTTGTCGAGCAGCGAGAAGTGCGTCTTGCCCGCGCCGATGTTAGCGGCCTCCAGCTCAACCTCGTGGAGGATGTCGGTGAGGTTGGCGTTGAGCTCGTCGATGGTAAATCCGTTGGAGGGGTGGAACGGCAGGGCGATCATGGGCTTGACCTCGGAGAGGTTCACGCGCACGCAGCCGTCGTAGTAGGCCACGGCCTGCGGGGCCAGCGGGCGGAAGTCGTCCTCGCGGCCGTGCTGGGCTAGGAACTCGCGGGTCTTGTCGTCGGTGACCCAGATAGACGACAGGCAGGTGGTCTCGGTGGTCATGACGTCCACGCCGTTGCGATAGTCGCAGGTCATACTGGCAACGCCCGGGCCCACGAACTCCATCACCTTGTTCTTGACGTAGCCGCTCTTGAAGACGGCCGCGATGATGGCCAGCGCCACGTCGTGCGGGCCCACGCCGGGGCGGGGCGCGCCCTCAAGGTAGATGGCGACGACGCCGGGGTAGGCCACGTCGTAGGTGTCGCGCAGGAGCTGCTTTGCCAGCTCGCCGCCGCCCTCGCCGATGGCCATGGTGCCCAGGGCGCCGTAGCGGGTGTGGGAGTCCGACCCCAGGATCATCTTGCCGCAGCCGGCGAAGTTCTCGCGCATGAAGGAGTGGATGACGGCGATGTGGGGCGGCACGAAGATGCCGCCGTACTTGCGCGCGGCGGACAGGCCGAAGACGTGGTCGTCCTCGTTGATGGTGCCGCCCACGGCGCACAGCGAGTTGTGGCAGTTGGTGAGCACGTAGGGCAGCGGGAACTCCTGCATGCCCGAGGCGCGCGCGGTCTGGATGATGCCCACGAACGTGATGTCGTGGCTTGCCATGGCGTCGAAGCGGATCTTGAGGTGCGCCATGTCGGGCGAGGTGTTGTGCGCGGCCAAAATGGAGTGCGCGATGGTGCCCGCACGGCCCGCCTCTACGTCGAGCGCCCTGCCCGTCTGCTCGGAGTAGGCCTGGGCCTCGTGCTCGGCCACGAGGGTCGCCCCGTCGAGCAGGAACACGTCGGAATCGAGAAGTTCAACCGCAGCCATCGTCGATGCCTTTCTGTCTGGGCCGCCTCCCCCGGTGGCCATGGTCGTGTCTGGCCATTATCCGGCTTGATTTGGGCAAGCGTGTTACGCGCCTGCGCTTTTCTGGCGCAGGGGCCCAGATGGCCGCGAGCGGTACGGGCAAGTCGCGCTGGGGGCGAGGGCGGCTGGGACGTGAAGCCTGGTCGTCATGAAGGGAGTGCGCCACCCTCAGGCACACGTGCTAGATGGGGGCGCCGCCCGGAAGGCGCAGCTAGATGGCGACGTCTCGGCCGTCCCAGAGAAGGCAAGCCGCCCGGAAGGCGCCGGCTAGCTCTTCACGCTCAGGACGTTGCCGGCCATGACCTTGACCTTCTTGGCGCGCACCATGCGCAGGATGCCCGAGGGGTCGATGTACCACACGGCTTGGGCGGGAAGGCCGTCGGAGGAGTCGCGCATGTAGTCGATGAGCTGGGCGAGCATCTGAAGGCCGGGCAGGTCGGTGTCGCAGGCGTCCTGGGCGCCCTCCTCCTGACCGCTGGCCTGGTGGGGCAGCAGGTAGCTCTGGGCGGCCTGGCGCGTGGTGGTGCCCACGAGCACGCGCAGGCCGTCGGGCGCGGGGATCGGCTCGTAGTCGAAGGGGTCAGCGGGGTCGGCGGCGTCGGACTCGGCCGCGTCGACGGCAGCGTCGGGCTCGCCAGCAGCGTCGGCCTCGCCAGCCTCGCCGCCCTCGCCCGCGCCAGCCTGCCCGCCGTCCTCGCCCGCGTCAACCTGCCCGCCGGCCTCGTCGGCCTCCTCCTCGGCGGCCTGGCGGGCGCGCTCGAGCTCGGCCTGGGCGCGGCTCATCACCTCGCCGCGCGCGGCCTCGAGGTCGAAGTCCTCGGGGATGAGGGCCTTGGCCTGCGCCCACACCTCCACGGGGGCGCTTGCCTTCTTGGCGGCCTGCACCTGCTCCTCGTCCACCACGAGGCGCGCCGAGTCCCAGCGGCCCTCCACGATGGCGTGGCCCCAGGCGTCGAGCGTGGCGCGGTCGGTGTAGAAGAGCCATGCGGCGCGGCGGACGTCGTCGCCTTTGTTCATGAGGACGGGCACGGAAGACTCCTTCGGCAGGTGGTGGATGGGGCGGGCGGCTCTAACGAATGTCCTGGCTGGCGCGCGTGCCGGGCTGCCACACGCGCTCGGAGATGCGGAAGCCCTTGTAGTCGGCGCTCAGCTCGGCCAGGTCGAAGGGCGTCATCTGGTACACGTAGCTCAGCCAGTTGCGCCAGAAGAGGTTCGCGTGGCTGCGCCAGGTGAGGGTAGGCGCAAGTGAGGGGTCGTCGTCGGGGTAGTAGTTGCGTGGGATGTCGATGGGCCGGCCCAGTCCCAGGTCGCGGCGGTACTCGGCGTCGAGCGTGTCCTTGGCGTACTCGAGGTGGCCCGTGATGAAGACCTGGCGCATGTCCTTGGTGGCCAGGATGCTGGGGCCCGTGACGGGGCTCGTGCCCAGAGCGAAGAGGTCACGCCCGAGATGGCCCTCGAGCTGGGCCAGGTCGATGCCGGCGTGGCGCGAGTGGGGCATCAGGAAGCGCTCGTCGAAGCCGTTGGTGAGGAAGTTGTACTCGTCGGTGAGGCGCGTGGGGAAGATGCCGAAGAGCTTGCTGGGCAGCTGCACCTTGTCCACGCCGTGGTGGTAGTACAGGCCCGCCAGGGCGCCCCAGCAGATGTGCAGGGTGGAGTAGACGTTGGTGCGGCTCCAGTCCATGACGCGCGTGAGCTCGTCCCAGTAGTCCACCTGCTCGAAGGGCATCTCCTCCACGGGCGCACCGGTGATAACCAGGGCGTCGTAGCGCTTGTCGCGGAACTCCTCGAAGGTGTCGTAGAACTTGACGAGGTGGTCGTGGGCGGTGTTGCGGCTCTCGTGCGACGCCATGCACATGAAGTCCATGTCCACCTGCAACGGCGACTTGGAGATGAGGCGCAGGATCTGCGTCTCCGTCTCGATCTTCTTGGGCATGAGGTTGAGCAGCACGACCTTGAGCGGGCGCATGTGCTGCTTGGAGGCCACGTTCTCCTCAAGCGCGAAGATGCGCTCGTCGTCGAGGATCTCCTTGGCGGGAAGCCCGGTGGGGATGTTGATGGGCATGGGGCAGCTCCTTGATACTCGTCGGCGCGCGCCCCGGCATGGGCCGAACCCATAAGGGCGCAAGGGAACAAGATACCTTTTCGCGGGGCGTGCGTGCGCGTCGGACGCGAGTTGGCCACAAAGATATATGGACGCCAGCTATCGGCTGCGTCGATACCGGGGCGGCAGGCCGCCCATGACGCGGGCAGGCCACGCCACCCCGGCGGGATATGCGAAAGAATGCGGCCGCGAGGCGCTACAGCTCGACGGGCACCCACTCGGTGTGGTTGCAGATCCACGCCTGGGGCTGCTCCACGGAGAAGAACACGAGCGTGGGGTCGTCGGGGCCGTCGTAGGACTCGCCCAGGGCGGTGAGGTGGTCGTAGCCCGCCTGGCGAATCTCGGGCGTGACCTCGTCGTTCAGGCCGGCCAGGCCGCGCAGGATGAGCCAGCCGTGGCCGGGCCACCAGCTCGTGGCCTCGAACTTCTGGTTCTGGAGCAGCTCCTGCCAGACGTCCTTGGTGGTGGCGGTGACGAACCACACGCGCCCGTCATGCTCGGCGGCGTAGCTGAAGGGGCGCACGTGGGGCTGGTCGTTCACGCTCGTGGCCAGGTACCAGGCGGGAACGGCCTGGAGGTATTGAAGCACGGTGTCGATTCCGCTCATGGGTCCTCCTTGTGGCGCGCGGGTGCGCGGCGGGTGGGTTGGGATGCTGTCGCGCGGGGCAGCTTACAGGGCGCGGGGCGCGTGTGCAAGCGTGGGAAACGAGAGGGACGGGGGCGCGAGCGAGAGGGGCGGGCGAGAGAGCGCGGGCACGGGCGCGGGGCGCAATCAGGCGGGCGGGGCGGGCGCATGGACGAGCGGGCAAGAGAGGCGGTCGCGCCCTTCTCCCCCGCGCGTCCCTCCCGCACTCGCGAACCTCGCGCTCGCCCCGCTCAGCTAGCCCACGTAGGTCCAGGGCGTGAGCACCTGGTCGGCCGCCTCGATATCGGCGGCGCCAACCACACGGCAGAAGCCCTGCTCGGCAGGCACGTCCTGCCCAGCGAGCCATGCCCGCAGCACGGCTTGGATGCGCTCGGCCGCCCGTGCGGGAAGCTCGCGCGGGCACGGGCCGGCGGCGGGCACACCGCAGCCCAGGGTGTCCACCATGAGGGTGCGCCGGGCCGGGTCGGCCTCGCCCAGCACGAGCAGGCTCATCGCGGGCCGCGCGTTGGGGAAGGTGCGGGCCGGCAGGCTCACCACGGCGACCGCGCGTCCCTGCGAGGCAAGACGCGTGCGCAGGTCGTGCTCGATGCCCGCGCGGGAATGCAGGGCGCTGTTCGGCACGAGCAGCACGCAACGCCCACCCGGCGCCAGGTGGTAGAGGGCCTGCTGGATCCAGGCGAAGACGGCCTTGTTGCGCGGCGGCACGCCCAGGATCGACCAACGGGGGTCGTCGGAGGGCACCACGCCCTCGTGCCAGGCGCCCTCCTCCTCGGGAAGCACCGCGCACACCACCTGGGCGCGCCAGTCATCGAACTCGTCGTGGGCAAGGGCCGAGCCGGCCGCCGCGCCCATGCCGCCGCACTCCGGGGACGCGTCTTTGAGCTGCGCCGCGCGCACGAGCATGTCGGCCAGGATGTGCGAGAACTCCTGCACCTGCGTGCGCAGCGTGGCCTGCGGGAACTCGCGCGCAAAGAGGTCGGCCGCGCCCTCGCCTCCCGAGCAGGGGATATACACGCACTCAAGCTCCTCGCCGAAGCCCTCGGCGCACGCGCGCAGCGCCGTGTCGAAGACACCCTGCACGGCCGGGGGCAGCACCTCAAGCGACGCGTCGAGCTGCAACACCGCGCGCACGAGCTGACCCGTGATGTCGGCCGGCGCGATGTCGCCGAGCTGCCCCACCCAGCCGGCGAGCGTCTCAAGGCTGAGCAGCGAGGAGGCGTAGGAGAGGTTCGGCAGGAAGGAGAGCAGGTCGTTGGACTCGGCAAGCTCGCCCATCACGGCGTCGAGGGCGGCCACGAGGTTCGCGTAGGCCGGCGCGGCGTAGGGGCCCGCCGAGGCGGCGATGTAGGCCCACTGCGAGGGCGTGGCGCAAGCACGCACCACCGCCAGGGGCGCAAGCTCCCAGGCCACGTCGGCCGGCTCGGACAAGAGGCGGATGCCCTCGGCCGCGAGGGGCTGCAAGGGCCCCAGGGCCGCGAGGCGCTCGAGCGCGGCGGCGTTTTCGGGCGCGGCGACTGCCTGGGGAGCATCGACCGGCTCGGGCAGGTCGCCCAGGGCCGACTCGCAGCCCTCGCAGCTGCCGTTACCCCAGACGCTGCCCTGCTTGAAGAACTCGTTCAGGCGGGCGGTGTGGTCGCGATCGAGCTTGGCGGCGTCGCGCTCGCAGGCGAGGAGGCGCTCGAAGACGTCGGCCGCCACGGGCGCGAACGCGGCCTGGGCCTCGGGCGTGCCCACGGCCACCTTGAGCTGGGCGAAGGCCTCGCGCGTCACGCCCTCGCCGCGGGCCATGCCCTCACGCACGCCTGCGGCGCGCAGCGCAAAGAAGAGGACTCCCAGGTCGACCTTGGCGTCCTCTGCGCAGGCGAAGAGCACGTCGGCCAGGGGGTGCGAGGCCTCGGGGATGTAGCGCGCCACCATGGCGCTGCCCTGCGGCCCCACGAGCACGGCGGGGCCGGCGGCGAGCGCCTCGTCGCAGCGGCCGAGGTTGCCGCGCGTGCCCTCCACGCGCACGGGCTTGTCGGCGCCGCGCGCCTGGAAGGGCACGGGCGTGCCCTCGTGCCAGTCCACGAGGTCGGCAAGCGCCACGGACTCGCCAGCGCCGCCTTGCTCGACGATGCGCGTGAAGGCCTCGTCGCCCTCGGCCAGGAGCTGGGCGGGCAGGGCGGCAAGTCGGCGCGCCTCAGCCTCGTCGTCCTCCACCATGGCGACGAACGAGTCGCGCGTGGCGCGGCAGGGCCAGGGGATGCGCGAGGCCAGCAGGGCGACCTCGGAGATCTGGCGCAGCTGGGGCGAGCCCGACACCTGGTGGGCCACCTGCGGGGAGTGCGTGATCACCTGGAAGAGATAGTCGGTGTCGGCCGCGTCGAAGGGCACGAGCGCGTGGACCGCCCGCCCGAAGGAGAAGCGCCCCTCCTCCTTGCACGCCATGACGTAGCCCAGGCTCGAGACGACCTGCCCGTAGGCCGGCACGAGGACGGCGCCGTGGGCGTCCACGAGCCAGTCGTCGATGCCGAACGACTGGCAGTTGTCCGCGTAGTAGGGAAACGGTCCCTTGCGGGCCATGCGCTCGGCCACCGTCAGGTCCCAGCGCCCCTCCTTCGCCGCCCGGCACACCTCGGAAAGCTTCACCATCTGCAACGCCATGCCACTGCTCCCCTCTTTCGGCGCAAGCGCCTTGCGCCGTCGCGATTTGACGGGGGACATGATACCCGCGCGGGGCCCGATTGTGTGAGCACCGTGCGTATGGGCGAGTGGCGCGACCCAACCTCGGCCAGATTCCTAGACTTGCGCACCACCATAAACCGGCACGTCGAAAGGATGTCCCATGGCCGCGCAAATCCTCGAAGCTGTGATGCTGCTGTGCTTCGGCCTCTCCTGGCCCATCAACGCCTATAAGAACTTCAAGGCCCAAACGGCCGCAGGCACCTCGTGGCAGTTCATCCTGCTCATCACCCTGGGCTACTTCGCAGGCATCGCGGCCAAGATCGTGGGCGACGCCATCAACTGGGTGCTCATCGTGTACCTCTTCAACCTGGTGTGCATCGCGGCGAACTGGGTGGTGTACTACCGCAACCGCCTGCTCGACAAGCAGCGCGCCGAGGCCGCCCAGGCCATGCTCGAGCAGGCCGAGGAGCGCGCGTAAGGGCACCCGGCAACCTCCAAAACCAGAATCTCGCCTGCCAGGCGGGGAGGCGTCTCACCTGCGCCTCCCCGCCTTTTGCTGTCATGGGGCCAGGGCCTCAACTAGAAGCGGATGCCCTACGAGGGCGCGATTACCCAGGAGGAATTCGACGGGAAGAAGAGCGAGCTCCTTCTGTAGGCAGGGCCGCTTTAGGCTTCCCGCTGAGAGATACCACTGCCAAGGGAACACGCTCAGCATGCCGTGCACGCAAAAGGCCGGGGAGCGCATCGTCCGCGCCCCCGCCGGGCCCTTCTTGCCTGCGCGCGCAAGCCAAAAAGTGGCGGCCCGCCACATGCGAGGGCCGTACAACGAGCGCCACTTCGCTTACGCGCACTCCGCCGCGAGGTATTTGCGGTTGCGGCTGGTGGCGGGGGCGGTGGCCAGCACCTCGCCGGCATCGATGAGCTCGCGTAAGGCGCGCCTTGTGATGGGCAGCGACTTCTTACCGCGCTCGGCTATCTCGTGGATGGTGAGGGGCTCGGGGTATTGCTCGCGCAGGATGTCGAGGGCCCAGCCGTCTTTCGTCATCATGAAGTAGCGGCCTTGCTCGGCGTCTTTCGCCGGGGCCTTGGACGGCCTGTCCCGCATGTACATCGTGAGTTCTTCTTGCCATTCCGTCGCGGGGTCGTAGCCTGCGGGATGGAATCCCTTTGCCTTCTCGGCGGCGGCGAGGCCGAACCCTGCGGGCGCAAAGCCGTCGCCGTCAATCCAGGTAGGCGACCACTCTCCGGTGAAGGCGTAGTCGGGCAAGGAGGTGATGCGCGGGGCGTCTTGGGGGATGCGGATCTCGGGCACCTTGAGCGGCGGGTTCTCGGGAAAGGTCACGTTGCCCCACTGGTCGACTTCCGGCGGCCAGACGCTCGGGCGGAACAGCCGTACGGTCACCTGGTCGGGCGTCACCTTGAAGGAAGGTGCGGGAAGCCCCTGGTCGCGCATCTTCTTCGTCATGGTCGACACGCCGCGCCCGATACCCTCCACCGTCGCTCCACCGTCCACCCCGCCCGGGGTGTTGCATGCGATGCGCATGAGGGCGGGGTTTCGGCACCGCGACGTGCCGTCGGAAAGGTTCGCGAGCGTCTTCCCGCCCCAGAGGCCCCCGGGGCTGGCTATCTCGATGCGGTCGCGGTAGATGCCCACGGTGATGCGGGTACCGCGGAAGCAGGGGGCGTACTCCCGATGCAGGGCGGCGTTGGCAATCGCCTCGCGGACGGCCTCCTCGGGCACTTCGGGGATGTCGATGCGCCCCTGCCCCTGCAGCACACCGCAGCACCGCAGGTTTCTCATCACGAAGGAGACGGCGTTGTGCACCATCTCGCCGAGCGGGCCCTCGCAGATCTTGCGGTCTGTATAGCGCAGGTTTGTCTCAAAATCATCTGCCGTGCCAGGCCAGACCACGACGTCTATCGAGCATGCGGGCAGGAAGCCCTGAGGGTATGAGCCGAGCGCCACGAGGCTGCAGAGGCGTAGTCTCCCGCCTGCCGTGGTGATGCCGAGCCAGTTGAGTTTCTGCTCAAGCGTCTTGTTCAGGCTTGCCGAGCCGCCGTCGAATCTCCCGAGAAAGCGGTCGAGCAACCCTTTGTCGAGGTGCTCGACCGACGAATCCTCAACCTCCTCGCGCTCTGAGGCGCTGGGAGTCATGAGATTTGCCATCTCGAAGACGTCAGTCGAGCTGAGCATGACGTCGTGGTCGTCGACACGGCGATAAGCCCCCGTCGGCAGTCCTCGCGCGGTAACGTAGCAAGGCTTGTTCTGCGGCTGGCTCGCTTCGATCCGGACAGCAACGGCCTGTTTTCCGTCCACCTCGACACGCGCGAGCTCATATGCCGGCGGGTTCGTGAGACGCGCGCCGTTGGCCGAGCCGTCCCCCATGCCATCTATAAACTGAGCGATGACCTTGTTCGCATCAAAATCCTCGGGCACGGTGAAGCCCAGGCTTTCATCAATGCCGAGAAGCAGCAGGCCACCGCTGGTGTTAGCGAAAGCCGAGACGCTTGCCCACACGCTGCGCCCCAGCTCATGCCTGCACGACTTGGCCTCGCAGAGCCCGTCGTCGGTGCCCTGCTGCCGCATCCTCTCGATGACCGCCGTCACTTCCGCTTGCGTCGGCATTGCGTAGCTCATCTTGACCTCCAGGCGCATGGT
>CAVJGP010000008.1:42365-45353 GCA_963648855.1 Alistipes onderdonkii
CTGCGCCTCCCCGGCCTTGGTGGTCGAGCCTGTGTGGGCTGCGAGAAGAGCTTACTTGCTCTCCTTGGCCTCCTGCTCGGCGATGTAGGCCTCATAGGCCGTGGCGCCGCTGGCAGCCTCGAAGGCCATCTGGGTGGCCGTCAGAACGGCGGTGGAAGTCACGGTGCAGCCCGCGACGCCGTCCACGCCCTCCCAGGTGCCGGCCTCGATGATGGCGTTGGCCACGATGGGGCCCGCCTCCTTGCCGATGCCGCTCGTCTCCTTCAGGCGGGTGAGCTGCAGGTCGGTCATCTTGCCGGCCTCGAAGGTCACCTGCACGTCCACGCGGCCGCCGATGCCGCGGGCGGTGCCGTCGTAGGTGCCGTCGTTGTAGCCGCCCTCGGCAGCAGCCAGAGCCTGGTTGGTGGCCGAGATGATGGCGTTGGAGGTCACCGTGCAGCCTGCCACGCCGTCGACGCCGTCGGTGCCGCCCGCGGCCACGATGTTCTGGGCCACGATGGGGCCGGCGTCCTTGCCGATGCCGCTCGTCTCCTTCAGGCGGGTCAGCACGAGGTCGACGAGCACGCCGCCCTCGATGATGGCCTCGACGTCCACGCGGCCGCCGATGCCGCGAGCCGTGCCCTTGTACAAACCGTCAACGTATGCCATGACTTAGTCTTCCTTTCTTGATTCCGTCATCTACCAGGAAGATTAGGCCTGAGGATCGAGGGAGGCGGCGTCCAGGGCAGCGATGCGGCCGGTGGTCAGAGCCTCGCAGATGTTGCCGATGAGGTAGGCGAAGCCGTTGATGGAGCCGAACTCGCCGCAGTTGTACAGACGGGGGATAACCTGGCCCTTTGCGTCGAGGGTGCGGTTGTAGCCGTCGTGCCAAGGGCCGCCCTGGGTGTTGATCGAGGAGCAGCACATCTCGATGGCGTAGTACGGGCCCTCCTCGGACAGTGCGGCCATCTTGGAGGAATCACGGGAGAACTCGGAGTCCTTGCCCTTGGAGCACATGGAGTTCCAGTTGGCGAAGGTGGCCTTCAGGCCCTCGGCGTCGCAGGTCTCCACCTCGCTGGAGGCGTTCTCGCCCTGCATGAGGGCGGCGAGCTCCTCGATGGTGTCGGCCTTCACGATCCAGCCCTTGTCGAGGGCGTAGTTGTTCCAGTCCTCAGTGGGCTGCAGGCCCTGGACGGCGCAGTAGGTGTCGAGCAGGCCCCAGTAGCCGGTGCCCTGGTACAGCTGCACCTTGTCGAACATGGTCTGGTCGAAGACCATCCAGAAGGGCAGGTTGGGGTACTCGTCGGCCTTGGGGTAGTTGCCCTTGTTGTGCGTCCAGTCGGTCAGCGGGGTCTTGCCGATGTTGTGGTTCATGGTGGTCTCTTCGTTCATGAACCTGTTGCCGTACTTGTTCACCCAGAAGTAGTTGAACGTGTAGGGGTCATAGCCCTTCTCGGGCATGGACACGGCGCAGCCGACCTCCTCGGAGGGCAGGCGGTAGGCGCAGGCGCTCCACTCGCAGCCCTCGAGGTGCCACATCGCAGCGCCGGCAGCGGAGCAGATGTCGATGCCGTCGCCGGTGTTGTAGGGGGTGCCCCAGCACTGCTGGAAGATGCCGGCGTGGTTGTACCAGGCCTGCTTGGTCTTGCTGTTCTCAAAGCCGCCGGTGCACATGATGACGCCGTGCTTGGCCTTGATGGTCTTGGTGGTGGCGCCGCCGTCGTCGGTGTACTCCACGCCCAGGACCTCGCGGGTCAGCGGGTTCTGCACCAGGCCCGTGATGGGCGAGCCCAGACGGACCTCGGCGCCCTTGTCCTTGGCGATCTGGGACAGAGCGGCGAAGAACTCATAGCCGGCGCCGGGATGGCCCTCGGGAGTGCGGTAGAACATGATGGCGCCGTCGGTGGCGTGACGGTCGGTGCCCTCACGGGTGCCCTCGAAGAAGCTGAAGCCCAGCTCGTCGGTGAGCCAGGGGTACATGTCCTGCACCATGACGTCGCAGAGGTGGTCGATGGCGTCCTCGTTGGGCACGCAGTAGAAGCTCATGCGCTTCGTCTTCTGCTTGATCTCGTCGAGGTCGCAGCGGAAGGTGTCGTGCAGGTTGGAAGTGGAGCAGCCGAAGTTGCCGCCGTCCTCGATGGGGCTCTTCTCAAGAACGATGGTCTTCATGCCCTGCTCGCAGGAGGTGATGGCGGCGGTCACGCCAGCGGCGCCGTAGCCGGCGACAACGATGTCGCACTCCTCGTCCCAAGCAGGAATCCAGGGCTGGGTGGGGTCGACAGCCTCGTCAGCGAGGGCGGCCTTGGCAGCGACGGTCGCGGCGCCTGCAGCCACGGCGACGCCACCGGCGATGAAGTTCCTGCGGGAAAGCTCGTTAGCCATCTTCAGTCCATCCTTCTCTTGTTTGTGGGCGGCCCGCCGACGCCCCCTTGGACGTCTGCGGCACTTGTGCGCCGCGCTGTGCGGCACCGCCCGTTTGACGAGTCCGCACATTACCCGGCAGGCAGGCCCCTGGCATCCTTTGGCGAGTTGAAGTTGGCCCCGAGAATACCTCTCAACCAAAAAGTTGAGATATCTAGCTGGTACTTCTTCAAACTCACCCCAACGCAAGCTAAGATATGACCCCGAGGTTTAGGCGCGTCGCAACGCGTCGCGCGGCAAGGGGAAACGCCATGAAGCTCGCCACATTCATACAGAATTCATTTTCGACGCTCACAAGCAAAGACGGACGCTGGCTTGTGCTCTTCGCCGTCTCGGTAGGCCTGGCGCTCGCCTGGACCTACACGCCGCTCTTCCTGGCACCCTTGGGGTGCGGCATGGGAGAGTCGCTCTTCGGCACCGACGGCTCCCCCATCGTCTTCTTCGCGGCGTGCGCCCTGACCTATCTGGCAAACGCGGCGCTCGACGCCAAGCCCGCCGCGCGCAAGGTTTTTGGGTACAGACTGCCGCAAGCGCTCGTGGGCGTGGCGGGCGGCGTGCTGCTCGCGGCCGCCTGCCTGCTCGACGCGC
>CAVJGP010000009.1:0-38891 GCA_963648855.1 Alistipes onderdonkii
CGCACCATGGCGCTTGCCTTCTACGGCGACCTCGACCGCAGCTACCTGCGCCAACGCCCGGTGCAGGGGGCGGGCCTCACCACCGAGGTCATCGTGCGCCGCAACCGTGCCGACGCCTACGACGCCATGCTGGCCGAGCTTGCGCAGGGAAGGCAGGCCTATGTGGTGTGCCCGCTCGTGGGCACGAAGGCCGACGAGGAGGGTGCCGACGAGGCGGGGGAGGCCCTTGACGGCGGCGAGGACCCGAGCGACCCGCAGGCCGCCGAGAAGGTGGTCAAGACGCTCTCGCAGACGGTCTTTCGCGACTATCGGGTGGGCCTGCTTACCGGGCGCATGCGGCCTCAGGAGAAGTCCGAGGTCATGGCGGCCTTCAAGGCGGGGGAGATTCACGTGCTCGTCTCCACCACCGTCATCGAGGTAGGCGTGGACGTCCCCAACGCCACGGTCATGCTCATCGAGGACGCCGAGCGCTTCGGCCTGGCGCAGCTCCACCAGCTTCGCGGCCGCGTGGGGCGCGGTAAACATCCCGGCCGGGTTTTCTTGTGCGCCAACGCCACCACGCCCAACGCGCGCAAGCGCATGAAGGCGCTCGAGGAGATTTCCGATGGTTTTGAGCTTGCCGAGCAAGACCTTCAGCTGCGCCGCGAGGGCGATATCATGGGCGTGCGGCAGTCCGGCGAGGTGTCGCTGCGCTTCGTGGACCTCGCCCGCGACGCCGACATCCTGCAAGACGCCCATGACCTGGCCGAGGAGCTCCTCGCTGCCGACCCCATGCTCGAGCGTCCCACCTATGCGCCCATCAAAGCCGAGGTCGTCGCCCGTTACGGCGACGTGTTCCGCGACGTGTCCGGAGGATAGACGATGAACGAGGAGATTCAAACCCAGCCCGGCCGACCCACGACGGCCCGCCGTTTTCTGGTGCCGGGCACCTACGACCCCATCACGCGCGGCCACCTCGATGTCATCGAGCGCGCCACGCGCCTGGCCGACGAGGTGATCGTGGCGGTGGCCGAGTCCAAGCACAAGCGCGGCGGCACCGCCTTCACGCTCGAGGAGCGCGTGGCCCTTGCCCAGCAGGCTACCGACCACCTGCCCAGCGTGACCGTCATGCCCTTCACGGGCCTGCTCGTGGATTTCGCGCGCTCGCTGGGCGGGGTCACCGCCGTGGTGAAGGGCCTGCGTCTCACTACCGACTTCGAGTACGAGCTCCAGCAGGCCCATCTCAACTACCGCATGGCCCCTGAGCTGGAGGAGATCTTCGTCATGGGCGGCGCTGACTACGGCTATGTGTCCAGCTCGGCCGTGCGCGAGATAGCCGAGTTGGGCGGCGACGTTGCCCCCTTCGTCACCCCCGGGGTGGAGGCGGCCCTGAGGCGGCGCTATCCGTTGAAGGATTATTAATTCACGGCGCGTGCGCACGGCGGGGCCTGCCGTCTGCTATCCTGCAAGCTACTCGTGCAAGTTTGCTTGCGCTTCAGCGCATCTCATAGTCGTCATCGGAGGACAGCCCATGCCCGGAACTGAAATCGAGGCTTTCATCGCGGAGCTCGAGGATTTGATCAACAACGCCAAGTCGCCCTTGTCCGGCGGCGGCTCGAAGAAGATCATCGAGGCCGAGACTGCCTACGCCATCATCGACGACATGAGGAACTCTCTGCCCAAGGAGCTCAAGGAGGCCCGCCGCGTCCTGCGCGAGCGCGACGAGCTCATCGAGCAGGCCAAGTCCCAGGCCCAGCACACCATCGAGGACGCCGAGGCCCAGGCCAACATCCTCATGAGCGAGCAGGAGGTCGTGCGCCTGGCAAACAACATGGCCGCCGACATCAAGCGCCACGCCGAGGAAGACGCCCGCGACACCCGCTACTGGGCCGAGAGCGTCGTCGACCACGCCTTCCAGCAGGTTGAGGCCAAGCTCGGCGATGCCATCGCTGAGGCCCAGCACATGCTCGAGCAGGTCACGAACTGCCGCATCGCCCTCGGCGGCTCCGTCAATCCCGACAGCCCCGATCAGCTCCCGGAAGGTGACGATGTCCGCTAGCTCCTCTTTCCCCCAGGTCAAGCTCTCCGTTGAGTCGGGGCTTGTAAGCCCGGGCGACACCATCTCCTGCCAGGACACGCTCGAGGTCGATTCCTTCACCATCGGCGGTCGCACGATTGCCCTTGAGGACGGCATCTCCTACGACATCATGCTCACCAACACCGGCGATGGCATCCTGGCCACCGGCATGGCGCGCTTCACGGGCAAGACGTCGTGCGACCTGTGCCTGGGCGACGCCGAACTCGACGTGAGCGCCGAGATTTCCTGCTATTACCTGCACGAGGAGCCCACCGACGAGGTGGAGGACGAGAGCGACTTCGGCCTCATCGACGCCTCCGACGGCACCATCGACCTCGCCGAGGCCATCCAGGGCGGCCTTGCGATGGAGATTCCCTATGTGGTGACGTGCCGCGAGGACTGCAAGGGCCTGTGCCCCCAGTGCGGCGCCAACCGCAACGAGGTGGAGTGCGGCTGCCAGCCCGTGCACGACCCCGACTTCGAGCGCGCGAACCCCTTCGCCGCCCTCGCCGCCCTCAAGTTCGACGACGCCGCCTACGAGGCCTGCGCCCCTGCGCCCGCCGGCGACGAGGACATCGAGGAGCTTGACGACATCGACGACCTCGACGACGAGGAGTTCGAGAAGGCGTGGGCCCAGCGCTCCGAGCACGAGGGCGAGCAGGCGTAGCGTTTTGGTGTGAAGGGGATGCGCAGGTTCACTTGCCCTTTGCCCGCTTCACGTTTTGTGTTATCATCGACAACCGTGCAATGAGCTGTTCGCCCCTTTGAGTAAGTGGGCGAGTTTTGAGAGAGGTACATGATGGCAGTTCCTAAGGGTAAAACCGGCCGTATGAAGACCCGTTCGCGTCGCGCCGCGAACACTCGCGTTAAGACCATGCAGACCTCTGTCTGCCCCCAGTGCGGTGCCGCCAAGCTTCCCCACCGTGTGTGCCCCACCTGCGGCACCTACAAGGGCCGTCAGGTCATCGCTGTCGACTAGCGATTTCTTCAGGGTTTGCCCAAAGGCCGGCGTCCGCGCATGCGACGTCGGCCTTTTTTGTCACTTAGCGGATAGATTCGAGGCGCACGTCCATGAGCTGTGAGAACACCAAGCCCGTTGTGGTCTGTGTCGACGCCGCCGGCGGCGACCGTCCTGTGAGCTGCGTCTTGGAGGGCGTGGAACTGGCCCTTCAGGCCGATGAGGCCCTGAGCGTCGTCCTCACCGGCCCGGCCGAGGAGATCGTCCCCTTCGCGCAGGCCCACGAGCGCTGCCAGGCGCATCCCACCACGCAGGTCATCGAGATGGACGAGCACCCCGTGCAGGCCGTGCGCACCAAGACCGACTCCTCGATCGTCGTGGGCTGCAAGCTCGTGAGGCAAGGCGAGGCTGACGGCTTCTTTTCGGCCGGCTCCACGGGCGCCGTCATGACGGCCGCCGTTTTGGGCATCGGCCGCGTCAAGGGCATCGACCGCCCGGCGCTCACGGCCGTGCTTCCCGGCCCCAAGCCCACGGTGTTCCTTGACCTGGGCGCCAACGCCGACTGCAAGGTGGAGAACCTCGTGCAGTTTGCCCAGATGGGCCTTGCCTATGCGCAGGTCGCGCTGGGCCTGGAGAGCCCCACGGCCGCGCTTCTCAACAACGGCTCGGAGGACACCAAGGGCTCGATGTTCGCCCAGGAGTGCCACGCGCGCCTGCGCCAGGAGGTGCCCCAGTTCGCGGGCAACGCCGAGGGCACCGACCTGCTCGCGGGGCGCTTCGACGTCATCGTGGCCGACGGCTTCACGGGCAACACCGTGCTCAAGTCGCTCGAGGGCATGTCGAAGTTCCTGCTTGGCACCATCGTGGGTGCGGCAAAGGCCGACTCCGCGCTTGCGCCCTCGTTGGCGGCCCTCAAGCCGGTGCTCGCCCAGGCCAAGGACGCCCTGAGCGGCGACAAGTACGGCGGCGCCATCCTGCTCGGCGTCAAGGGGGTCGTTGCCATCGGGCACGGCGCGACCAGCCCGGAGGCGGTCATGAACGGCACGCTCTGCGTGGCGCAGGCCGCCCGCGCCGGCCTTGTAGAGAAGATCGCCCAAAACTGCGTTTGCTAGGAGATGCACCTTGTCCACTCTTATGGAAAAGCTCGGCCTCGCCCAGAAGATCCTGGGCTACGAGTTCCTGGATACCACGATTCTTCGCAGCGCCATCACGCATCCGTCGGCCGTGGAGAACCAGCCCGTCACCGCAGGCTATGAGCGCCTGGAATTCCTGGGCGACTCCGTGGTGGGCTTCATCGTGGCCGACGAGCTGTACCGCAAGTTCCCCGACATCGACGAGGGGGGCCTGTCGCGCCTGAAGGTGTCCGTCATCTCCGGCGAGACCCTCTCCGCCGTGGCCCACGAGCTGGGCTTCGAGGACTTCATCATCCTCGGCCAGTCGGAGAAGGGCACGGGCGCGCGCGGCATGCACTCCGCCCTCGAGAACGTCTTCGAGGCCGTGACCGGCGCGATCTTCATCGACGGCGGCCTTGAGGAGGCGCGCCGTTGGGTGCTCGAGACCCTGGGCCCCTTCATGGTGGCCGGCCGCGCCCTTCCCAAGGAGAACCCCAAGTCGCTGCTGCAGGAGAAGACCCAGGCGCAGTTCCACGAGGCCCCGCGCTACGAGATCGTGAGCGTCGGCGGCCCCGCCCACATCCCCGTGTTCACCTGCGATTGCCTGCTGGGGGAGCGCCACGTCGGCCGGGGCACCGGATCCTCCAAGAAGGAGGCTGAGGCCGCCGCCGCCGAGGAGGCCCTGAAGAGCCTCGGCTACGTCGCGGGCGAGCCTCAGCCCGCAGACGGGGAGTAGCCGGTGTACCTCAAGTCTCTCACCCTCAAGGGCTTCAAGTCGTTTGCCGACAGGGCGCATATGGTGTTCGAGCCGGGCCTCACGGTGATCGTGGGCCCCAACGGCTCGGGCAAGTCCAACGTGTCCGACGCTATCCGCTGGGTCCTGGGCGAGCAGAGCGCCAAGCAGCTGCGCGGCGCCGCCATGGAGGACGTCGTGTTCGCGGGGTCCTCGGCGCGCAAGCCCGTGGGCATGGCCGAGGTGGACCTCACGCTCGACAACACCGACCACGTGCTGCCCGTCGACTTCTCCGAGGTCGTCATCACGCGCCGCATGTACCGCTCGGGCGAGAGCGAGTACCTCATCAACGGCTCGCCCGCGCGCCTGCTCGACATCACCGACATCCTGCACGACACGGGCCTGGGCAAGGAGACGCACTCCATCATCGGCCAGGGCAAGCTCGACTCCATCCTGGCGAGCAAGCCCGAGGAGCGCCGCAGTCTCATCGAGGAGGCCGCCGGCATCTCCAAGCACAAGCGCCGCCGCGAGCGCTCGGTCAAGCGCCTTGAGAGCATGGAGTCGCACCTGCAGCGCGTCCTGGACGTGCAGAAAGAGGTGTCCCGCCAGCTCAAGCCGCTCGAGAAGCAGGTCGATCGCGCCAAGCGCGCCACCGAGATTTCCGAGCGCGCCCGCGAGCTGCGCTGCGTGCTCGCCGTGGACGACCTGCGCCGCCTGCAGGAGCGCTGGGAGAAGGTGCTCCAAGACGAGCGAACCCGCAGCGCCGAGCGCGACGTGGCGCAGGCCGTGGCCACCGAGCGCTCTCGCGAGCTCGACCAGCTGCGCCTGCTCCTTGAGGAGAAGGGCATCTTCGCCGGCGACATCTCCGAGCAGCGCCGCCGCGCCCAGCTCATCTGCGAGAAGCTCGAGGGTTCTGTGCGCCTGCTCGACGAGAAGGGTCGCAGCATGGCCCAGCGAAGCGAGCAGCTGAGCTCGCTCATCGCCGATGACGAGGCGCGCGGCAAGCAGATTCTTGAGGAGACGCAGCGCTCCAAGGTTGCCTATGACGAGGCGAAGGCGGCGCTGGAGTCGCTGCGCGCCCGCTCCGCCCAAACGAAGTCGGCCGTGGACGCGGCCCGCAAGGTGCGCCGCAAGGCCGAGGAGGAGCTCGACCGCGCACGCGACAACTACCGCGCCACCCAGCGCGACCGCGACCAGTGCGCCGTGGCGCTCGCCAAGGCGCAGGACAGCGTGAAGAACGCCGAGGTGCAGGACGGCCTGTTCGCAAGCCGCGCCTCCCAGCTGCAGGAGTCCATCTCGCAGGGGCAGGCCCAGCTCGACCAGGCCCGCCAGAAGCTTGAGGCCTGCCAGCAGGACATCACGCAGGCGCGTCGCGAGCAGGACGAGGCCTCCAGTGCCTTCAAGCAGGCCAAGGAGGGCTTGGCAGCGGCCCAGGCTGAGCATGCCAAGGCCCAGCGCGAGCTTGCCGCCGCCGAGGCGCGCACCCAGGCGGCCCGCGAGCGCGTCGCCCAGGCGGAAAACGCCGTGCCCCTGGCCAAGCGCCTGAGCGCCGACGCGGCCGCGCAGGCCTGCACGGCGCGCACGAGCGAGGTGCTCAACGTTCCCGGCGAGCTTGAGGGCCTCGTGGAGCGCCTGCTGGGGGAGGGCCTCACGGGCTTCGTGGTCGAAGGCTCGCAGGGCCTGGCCGACCTCGGCCGTGCCGCCCAGCGCCTGGCGGCCGGGTCTGCGGGCACCATCCACATCGTGGAGGCCTCGTTTGACCAGGCGCAGCTGGAGGCGCAGGACGTCCCCGGCTATCGCCTGCTCGACCGTGTCTCCACGCGCCCGGGCTTTGAGTCGGTGGCCCAGGCCTACCTGCAGGACGTCTGGGTTGTCGGCAGCGTGGAGGAGGCCTGCGAGGCCTGTGCGCGCTTCCCGCAGCTGCGCTTCGCGACGCCCGACGGCGCCGTGGCCTCCAAGGGCGGCCTGCTCAACGTGGGCAAGGTGCGCTCGGGCCAGGAGGGCCTGTTCGAGTACCGCCGCGCCCTCTCGGAGCTTGAGGAGGGCCTGCCCCGCCTGAGGGAGGACGAGCAGAGCGCCCACGCCGCCCAGGAGGCCGCCGAGGCCCTGCTCGCCTCCACGCGCGACGCGCAGGCCCAGGCGTCCACCAAGGTGGCCCGCCTCACCGGCGAGGAGCGCTCCTGCACCTCCGAGGTCGCCCGCCTGGAGCGCGTCGTGTCCAACGCCGCCTCCGAGCTGGAGTCCGTTGAGAGGCAGCGCGCCGCCGCCAAGGAGAAGTCGGCCCAGACCTTCACCGAGCTCACGCGCCAGAAGGAGCGCCTCAGCCTGCTCACCAAGATGCTTGAGGACGCCGAGTCGCTGCGCATCCAGCTCGACGACGCCTTTGACGACGCGCGTCGCTCCGAGCGCCTGGCCCATGAGGACGCCAACTCCGTGCAGCTGGAGCTCGCCCGCGTGCAGGAGCGCTCGCAGAGCCTGGAGCGCGGCAACGACAGGCTCGACAAGGAGGGCGCCGAGCTCGCCGTGCGCATTACCGAGTCGCGTCAGAGCCTGCAGACCCTCAAGGTCACCCTGCGCCGCGTCGCGCCCCTGCGCTCCCAGATCGCCGACCTGCTTGAGGGCGCACGTGCCGTGGGCGTCTCGCTCAGCGATCGGGCGAACCTGGCCGAGGCCGACTCGGCGCAGATCAAGCAGACCATCGACGCCGCCAAGGATGCCGTCGCGCGTGCCGAGGAGGAGCGCACCCGCGCCACCTCGGCCCTGGCCGACATCCGCGTGCAGAAGGGCCGCCTGGAGGTCCAGGTGGACCAGGCGGTGAAGTCCATCACCTCGCAGCCCGGCGTGGTGCTCGAGGAGGCCCTGGAGCTTCCCGCCCCGGCCGACCGCGACGCCGACTCGCGCGAGCTGCAGCGCCTGGAGCGCCAGCTGGCCGAGATCGGCCCCGTCAACCAGGTGGCCTTCGAGGAGTACGAGTCGCTCAAGGCCCGCGCCGACTACCTTGCGGGCCAGGTGGAAGACCTGCAGCACGCCCGTGCGGACCTGCGCAAGATCCTCGCCGCCATCGACCGCAAGATGCGCGACGGCTTCTTCGAGGCCTTCGAGGCGGTCAACGCCAACTTCGCCGAGATGTTCGGCCTGCTCTTCCCGGGCGGCCAGGGCCATCTTGAGATGACCGACCCTGACGACCCCTCGCAAACGGGCATCGAGGTCGTGGCGCAGCCGCGCGGCAAGCGCGTGACCAAGATGTCGCTGCTCTCCGGCGGCGAGCGCTCGCTCACCGCGCTGGGCCTGCTCTTCGCGGTGTACAAGACCCGCGCGGTTCCCTTCTACGTGCTCGACGAGGTGGAGGCGGCGCTCGACGACTCGAACCTCGACAGGCTCCTGGGCGCCATCGAGCAGCTCCGCAGCACCACGCAGCTCATTGTCATCTCCCACCAGCGGCGTACCATGGAGGCGGCCGACGTGCTCTACGGCGTGTCCATGAAGTCCGACGGCGTCAGTCAGGTAATCTCCCAGAAGCTCGAGCGCAAGTAGCCCGTTCTTCTGGTTCGATACGAAAGGCGGTGTGCCCATGGGTTGGTTTCAAAGGCTCTCCGAGGGCCTGAACAAGACGAGGAAGAAGATCTCCGGCGAGCTCAACGTGCTCTTCGAGATCGGCCCGCAGGTAGGCGACGAGTTCTGGGACGACCTTGAGGCCACCCTGCTCATGGCCGACATCGGCGTGGGCGCCACCGAGCAGGTGGTGAGCCGCCTGCGCGAGCGCTCCCAGCGCGAGTCGCTCACGGGCGTGCGCGAGGTGAAAGCGGCGCTCGTGGACCTCATCGCCGAGGCCTTCACCCCGGCCGAGTCCGACCCCATCGCGAAGAACCCGTCGTGCGTGCTCTTCGTGGGCGTGAACGGCGCCGGCAAGACCACCACGGTGGGCAAGATCGCCTCCGAGGCAAAGCACGACGGCCGCAAGCCCATCATCGGCAGCGCCGACACCTTCCGCGCCGCCGCCATCGAGCAGCTTGAGGTGTGGGGCGAGCGCGCCCATGTGGAGGTCATCAAGCGCGAGCGCGGAAGCGACCCGGCCAGCGTGTGCTACGACACCATCGAGGCCGCCGAGCGCACCGGCGCCGACCTCGTGCTCATCGACACGGCGGGGCGTCTCCACACCTCCACCGACCTGCTCTCCGAGCTGGGCAAGGTTGTCAACGTCACCAAGAAGCGCGCCCAGATGCCCGTGAGCGTGGTGCTCGTCATCGACTCCACTACCGGCCAGAACGGCCTCAACCAGGCCAAGGAGTTCAACCGCGCCCTGGGCCTGGACGGCGTCATCATGACCAAGCTCGACGGCACGGCGAAGGGCGGCATCGCGCTTGCGGTGAGCCACGACCTGGGCCTGCCCATCCTTCGCGTGGGCGTGGGCGAGTCCATCGAGGACCTGCGCCCCTTCGACGCGCACGATTTCGCACGCGCCCTCATCACGGGCGAGGAGGAGTAAGCAATGGCAATGTTCGAGAGCCTGTCAAACCGCCTGCAAGACACCTTCGAGGGCCTGCGCGGCAAGGGTAAGCTCAGCGAGGCCGACATCGACGCCGCGATGCGCGAGGTACGCATGGCGCTGCTTGAGGCCGACGTCAACTTCAAGGTGGTCAAGGAGTTCGTCGCCAAGTGCAAGGAGCGCTGCCTCACGAGCGAGGTGCTCGAGTCGCTCTCGCCTGCGCAGAACGTGGTGAAGATCGTCCTCGACGAGCTCACCGTGCTGCTCGGCTCCACCGAGAGCCGCCTGGTGCTCACGAGCCGCCACCCCAACGTGATCATGCTCGTGGGCCTTCAGGGCTCGGGCAAGACCACGGCGGCCGCCAAGCTCGCCGCGCTGCTCAAGTCGCAGGGCCACGCCCCCTTGCTCGCCGCCTGCGACGTCTATCGCCCTGCCGCCGCCGACCAGCTTGCCACCTTGGGCGGCGAGCTGGGCGTGAAGGTGTACCGCGGCGACGGCAAGAACCCCGTGAACATCGCCAAGGAGTCCATCCGCGCGGCCATCGACGACATGAAGGACGTGGTGATCGTCGACACCGCAGGCCGCCTGCAGATCGACGAGGCCATGATGAAGGAGGCGGCCGACATCAAGGCCGCCGTCAAGCCCGACCAGATCCTCATGGTCGTGGACTCCATGACCGGCCAGGACATCGTGAACGTGGTGCAGGTCTTCGCCGAGCGCGTCGACTTCGACGGCGTCATCATGACCAAGCTCGACGGCGACTCGCGCGGCGGCGGCGCGCTTTCGGTGCGCACCGTCACGGGCAAGCCCATCAAGTTCATCTCCACCGGCGAGAAGCCCGACCAGTTCCAGGTGTTCTACCCCGAGCGCATGGCCCGGCGCATCCTGGGCATGGGCGACATGGTCTCCATCATCGAGAAGGCCCAGCAGCAGGTGGACGAGGAGCAGGCGCAGGCCGCCGAGCGCATGCTCAACCAGGGCCTCACCTTCGACGACTTCCTCATGCAGATGAAGTCCATCAAGAAGATGGGCGGCTTCACCTCGATTCTGTCGGCGCTTCCCGGCGGCGACCGCCTTATGCAGAAGGCCGACGGCCAGATCGACGACTCCATCATGGACAAGACCGAGGCCATCATCATGTCGATGACCAAGGAGGAGCGCGCCAAGCCCCGCATCATCAACGGCAGCCGCCGCGCACGCATCGCCAAGGGCTCGGGCGTGGAGGTCTACGACGTCAACAACCTCATCAAGCAGTTCGACCAGATGAACAAGATGATGAGCAAGCTGCGCTCCGGTGCCGGCCAGCCCCAGGGCAAGGGGAAGAAGGGCAAGAAGCGCGGCGGTGGCGGCGCGATGAAGTCGCTTAGCCGCATGATGGGCGGCATGCCGGGGATGGACATGGCGCAGATGCAGCAAATGATGAAGGACATCATGAAGTAGGGTCTGCTCGCGCGGGGCGCGGCGGGCGGCTCGCCCGGCGGTGCTCGTACCGAGCGCTGCGCGAACCCGGCCCAAGGGCGCGCTTCGCGCGCTTTTGGGCCTTCGCTTGCGCTCACTTCGCAAGCCGGGCTCACCGCCCGCCGCGCCCCTTGCTTCGAGAAGAACCCGGGTCATGATGACGTGGGGGCGGCCGGGGAGACGGGCGCCTAAGAGAAAAGGGCCGGGAGGCCCTTTTCTCTTAGAGCTAACTATTTTTGGGGCGCGGGGGTAGGGTTTGGGCTGGCGTGCGTGCAGTTGACCGAGGAGTCGAAATGCGCAAACGTGCTGACGGGGGGGTCTGTGTAAACTACACGCGCATGTGACACGTTTGATGCGGAGGGTTGCGTATGAGTGAGACTTTCATCCCCGTGCGGGGGGTCATCTTCGACTGCGACGGCACGCTCATGGACACGATGGGGCTGTGGGCGAGCATGGAGTACGAGTTGGGGGCCCGAGCGGGGCATGCCTTCTCCAAGGAGGAGCGCGACACCCTGCGGGCGTGCACCATCGGTGAGATAGGGCAGTTCATGCACGCCCGGCTCGGGCTCATGGCGTCCCCCCAGGCCGTGGTGGAGGAGATCGAACACCTGGCTCAAGACTTCTATGCCACGAAGAGCCAGCTTAAGCCTGGCGCGAGGGAGTTCCTCTGCGCCCTGGAGGCCCATGGGATACCGTGCGCCATCGCCTCGTCGAGTCCCCACAGCCTGCTCGACCCCGGCGTCGAGCACACAGGCATCGGGCGCTTCTTGCGCGCCGTCGTCTCCACGGACGACGTGGGCGTCTCCAAGCGCGAGAGTGCGGTGTATGACCGGGCGCGTGAGATTCTCGGCTCCGACGTGGCTGCCACCTGGGTGTTCGAGGACGGGGCCTACACCTTTGCCGCCACGGTGCCGGCGGGATATGCCACGGTGGGCGTCTACGACTCCGACGAGGCGGGCACCTTCGAGGAGCTGTCGGCCCTGGCCGACGTCGCCATCCGCGACTATCGCGAGCTCGACGTCGAGCGCTTCCTGGCGGGGGAGTACCGCAAGCGTTAGGCCGGCTCCTTTCGCCGTGTGAGTGGCGGCGCGCGAGCGAACGGTCTCATCCGGCATGCGCTTAGGTCTCGTTCTTATGGGCGGGCTGCGACATATGTGCGTGCAAGCCATTCGTTTCCTGGCAGGGGAGTACCGCAGGCGATAGGTCCGGTCGTCTCGCGCCCCCCAGCTCGTCTTCCATGTGTTCAGTTTCTGTTAAGGCATGTGACATCTCATGCGCGTTGTATACGAAATCTATATCTAACAGACTTAGATGTAGGATGGTCGGGTAAAAAGCGACACAGTTGCGCTTTGTCGCGCCCGAATTCGCGGGCCGCACGCTGCACCGGGAGGAGCCCAGGCAGATATGGATATGAACGAGAGCAAGAAACGCAAAGCCCTAATCACGTACGTCCTCAT
This sequence comes from Alistipes onderdonkii, assembly GCA_963648855.1. Lineage (GTDB taxonomy): Bacteria > Actinomycetota > Coriobacteriia > Coriobacteriales > UMGS124 > UMGS124. The sequence continues at coordinate 12,261 of CAVJGP010000009.1, forward strand.
AGGCATCGTGGTGCTCGCGGTGCTCAACGCGGTGGTCGCCCCGGCCATCACCACGAGCACGGTGTCGCAGGTCTCCTACACCGAGCTGCTCTCCATGGCCGACGAGGGCAAGGTGGATGAGGTCGAGTACAACCTGAGCACGGGCGAGATCGTGTTCTCCTCGCCGGCCGCCGACGACGGCACGAAGTCCTACTACTCCACCACCTACTGGCCCAACGACTCCACGCTCCTGCCGCGCCTCGAGGCATCTGGGGCCACGGCCACCACGCACATCGACACCTCCAACAACGCCCTCTTTGTCTACCTGCTGACCTTCTTCCTGCCCATCATCATCTTCATCCTCTTCGGCTGGTGGATGAACCGCAAGCTGCGCAAGGCCATGGGCGACGACAACCCCACGATGAGCTTCGGCGGCTTCGGCCAGGGCCTGGGCGCCTCCAACTCAAAGATCGTCGCGCAGAAGGAGACGGGCGTCACCTTCGAGGACGTCGCCGGCCAGGACGAGGCCAAGGAGGCCCTGACCGAGATCGTCGACTTCCTCGACCGCCCTGAGCGCTACGAGGAGATCGGCGCCAAGCTGCCGCGCGGCGCGCTTCTCGTGGGTCCTCCCGGCACCGGCAAGACGCTGCTCGCCAAGGCCGTAGCCGGCGAGGCCAAGGTGCCCTTCTTCTCCATCTCAGGCTCTGAGTTCGTCGAGATGTTCGTGGGCCGCGGCGCCGCCCGCGTGCGCGACCTCTTCAAGCAGGCCAAGGAGAAGGCCCCCTGCATCGTCTTCATCGACGAGATCGACACCATCGGCAAGCGCCGCGACACGGCGGGCTTCTCCTCCAACGACGAGCGCGAGCAGACGCTCAACCAGCTCCTCACCGAGATGGACGGCTTCGACAACCACAAGGGCATCGTGGTGCTCGGCGCCACCAACCGCCCCGAGACGCTTGACCCGGCCCTTCTGCGCCCCGGCCGTTTCGACCGCCGCGTGCACGTGGAGCTGCCCGACCTCACGGGCCGCACCGCCATCCTCAAGCTCCACGCCAAGAACGTGAAGATGGCCGGCCCCATCGACTTCACCGCCATCGCCAAGGCCACCTCGGGAGCTTCCGGCGCCGACCTGGCCAACATTGTGAACGAGGCCGCGCTTCGCGCCGTGCGCGAGGGCCGCAAGGGCATCCTGCAGGAAGACCTCTACGAGTCGGTGGAGACGGTCATCGCCGGCCAGCAGCGCAAGAGCCGCGTGCTGTCCGACAACGAGAAGAAGATCGTCGCGTACCACGAGATAGGCCACGCCCTGGTGGCGGCCAAGCAGAAGGCCTCCGCCCCCGTCACGAAGATCACCATCATCCCCCGTACCTCGGGCGCGCTGGGCTACACCATGCAGGTGGACGAGGACGAGCACTTCCTCACCACGCGCGAGGAGGCCGTCAACAAGCTCGCCACCCTGTGCGGCGGCCGTGCGGCTGAGGAGCTGATTTTCGAGCAGCCCACCACCGGCGCCGCCAACGACATCGAGCAGGCCACCAAGCTCGCGCGCAACATGGTCACGCGCTTCGGCATGTCCTCCCAGTTCGGCATGGTGGCCCTGGGCACCGTCAACAACCCCTACCTCAGCTCCGACTCCTCGCTCACCTGCAGTGAGGGCACGGCCGAGAAGGTGGACGAGGAGGTCGTGGAACTCGTGGGAGAGGCGCACGCCAAGGCCACGCAGATCCTGAGCGAGAACCGCAAGAAGCTCCATGAGCTTGCCGGCTACCTCCTGAAGAAGGAGACCATCACCGGTGACGAGTTCATGGCTATCCTAAACGACGCGCCGCAGCAGGCGTAAAGGTCATACAATGGACGGACTTGCCCCATCAAGACACAAGAACTTGTGGGGCACGTCCGTTTTTTGACCTACAGCTTGGAGATGCAGTGACTTCCATGGCCATGAACAACCCCTACGCCCCTGCTCAGCGGGACACGTCCCAGGCGCAGCTCGGACGCGGCGCGCAGGTCGCAAGCCTGCTCGCGGGCGCAATCATCGCGCTGGTGGCCGTGGTCTACCTTGTGGGTTGCATCTACTTTTACGGGCGCATCTGGCCCAACACCAAGGCCGGCGACGCCGACCTGTCCGGTCTGACGCAGGCCGAGGCGGTGGCCCAGCTCGACCAGGCCTCGCAGACCCGAACGGTCAACGTGTCGGGGCAGGGCGTGGACTTCACCCTCACGGGCGAGGCCGCCGGCCTGGAGATCAACTCCCAGGCGGCCGCCGAGAGCATTCTTGCGGGCAGCTCCTGCTGGCAGTGGCCGATTCAGATCTTCGCCTCCCATGACGTCACCGACACGGTGAGCTCGTCGTTCGATTCGGACCGCCTGCGCAGCGCCATCGAGGCGAACCTCTCCTCGTTCAACGAGACGGCCACCGACCCCACCAACGCCACGCTCTACTACGACGATTCCACGGGCCATTTCGAGATCAACCCCGGTTCTCTGGGCACCAAGCTCGACGTCGACTCCATCATGGAGACGGTGCGCACGGCCCTTGCCTCGCGCAACGCCTATGCGTCGCTTACGAGCGTCAACCTCGTGCAGCAGTCCGTGAAGGCCGACGACGCCACCCTTGTCAGCTCGCGCGACACGGCCAACGCCTACCTCAACGTGGCCCTCGACCTCACGCTGAACGGCACGGTGGTGGCCACGGTCAACTCCTCCGTGGTGAAGGACTGGATCGGCACCTCCGACGACGGCAGCATGTACCTCGACGACTCGCGTCTCGTGTCCTGGGTCGACGGGGTGGAGTCGCTCATCGACTCCGTGGGCAGCACGCGCACCTACACCAGGCCCAACGACGGCTGCACGTTTACGGTGAGCGACGGCAACTACGGCTGGATCAGCGACGGCGCCGAGCTTGAGACCATCGTGCGCGACGCCGTGTACGCGGGCACGGTCGGCTCCACCGAGGTTCCCACCAAGGCCACGGCGCGCACCTACAACCCCGGCGGCGCCGACTGGCTCGGCGGCAACTGGTTCGACGTCGACCTCTCCGAGCAGCACGTGTATTATTTCGACGCCGACGGCAACATCCTGTGGGAGAGCGACTGCGTCTCGGGCGCGTACGGCACGCACGACACTCCCACCGGCGTGTATTACATCTACAACAAGGCGCTCGACCAGATTCTCGTGGGCTTCACCGTCGCCGAGACGGGCCTTCCCGAGTACGAGACGCCCGTGCAGTACTGGATGCCGTTCAACGACGGCGTGGGCTTCCACGACGCCGACTGGCAGTCGTCCTTCGGCGGCACCCGCTACATGGACGGTGCCGGCTCCCACGGCTGCATCAACCTGCCCCCCTCGGCGGCTGCCTCGCTCTACGACATCTGCTCCATCGGCGACCCCGTGGTCGTGCACTACTAAGCGTCTCCCTCGCGTCATTCAAAGCTGTCCTTGCGCGGGCGCCAAGCCCGCGCCGCGTCATGAAAGGGTTTGACAAGTGGCAAAAGAGAACGACTTCAGCGCTACGCTCAACCTTCCCAAGACCGACTTCCCCATGAGGGGCGGCCTTGCCAAGAGTGAGCCCGTGCGCCTTGCAAAGTGGAACGAGGACGGCGTGTACCAGCTCGCCCTCAAGAAGAACGAGGGCCATCCCACCTTCGTGCTTCACGACGGCCCGCCTTACGCCAACGGCCCCATCCACATCGGCCACGCGATGAACAAGATCTCCAAGGACATCATCAACCGCTACTGGACCATGCAGGGCCGCTATGTGCCCTACGTCCCCGGTTGGGACTGCCACGGCCAGCCCATCGAGCACAAGGTTGAGACCAAGCTCGGCACCAAGAAGTTCAACGAGACCTCCACGGCCAAGATTCGTGAGCTCTGCAACGAGTTCGCCGTCGAGAACATCGAGCTGCAGAAGGCGGGCTTCCGCCGTCTGGGCGTCCTCGGCGACTGGAACAACCCCTATCTCACGCTCTACCACCAACACGATGCCGCCGACATCGAGGTCTTCAAGGCGATGTTCGACAAGGGCATGGTCTATCGCGGCCACAAGCCCGTGCACTGGTGCAAGCATTGCCACACCGCCCTGGCCGAGGCCGAGATCGAGTACGGCGACGAGACGAGCCCGTCCATCTACGTGCGCTTCGAGCTGACGAGCAAGCCCGCCGGTCTCGAGGGCTTCCCCGGCCCCGTCGACTTCGTCATCTGGACCACCACGCCTTGGACCATCCCGTCCGACCAGGCCGTCTCCCTCAAGCCCGGCGCCACCTATGTGGCCGTGGAGCACGAGGGCCGCGCCGAGATCATGCTTGCCGAGCTGGCCGAGAAGGTCTGTGGCATCGCCGGCTGGGAGTACACGCCCGTCATGGTGGACGGCCAGCCCTACGCCGTGCCCGCCGAGACCTTCGACCACCTGCACTACAAGCAGCCCGTCTTCGACGGCATCGAGGGCGTCGCGCTTCTCGCCGACTACGTGGGCGTCGAGGACGGCACCGGCATCGTCCACAACTCCCCGGGCCACGGCGTGGACGACTACTACGTCTGCATGAAGGAGGGCATGGAGATCTGCATGCCCGTCGACGACGACGGCAAGTTCTACGTCGGCGACGAGTTCGGCTGCGGCGGCCCCTTCTCGGGTATGGACACCGACGAGGCCAACCCCAAGATCATCCAGTTCCTGCGCGAGCGCGGCACCCTGGTGGCCGAGGTCAAGATCTCGCACAGCTACCCGCACTGCTGGCGCTGCAAGAACCCTGTGCTCTTCCGCGCCACCGACCAGTGGTTCGTCTCCATGGACAAGACCGGCCTGCGCGCCGAGGCCCTCGACCAGATTCAGAACAAGGTGAACTGGTACCCGGCCCACGCCGCCAACCGCATCGGCGCCATGGTGGAGCAGCGTCCCGACTGGTGCATCTCGCGCCAGCGCAACTGGGGCGTGCCGATTCCCAGCTTCACCTGCCAGGACTGCGGCACCAAGGTCATGAACGACGCCACCCTCGACGCCGTCATCGCCCTCTTCAAGGAGAAGGGCTCCGACGCCTGGTTCACCGACGAGCCCCAGTCCTACCTGGGCGAGGCCTGCGTGTGCCCCAAGTGCGCGGGCCACAACCTCAAGGCCGACCGCGACATCCTCGACGTGTGGTGGGACTCCGGCGTGTCCTGGAAGGCCGTCTGCGAGCATCGCGACGAGCTCACCTACCCGGCCGACATGTACCTCGAGGGCTCCGACCAGCACCGCGGCTGGTTCCAGTCGTCCCTGCTCACGAGCGTGGGCGCCAACGGCTACGCCCCCTACAAGGCGGTCATCAGCCAGGGCTTCACGCTCGACGGCCAGGGCCGCAAGATGAGCAAGTCGCTGGGCAACGTCATCGACCCCAACAAGGTCTGCGATGAGATGGGCGCCGACATCATCCGCCTGTGGGTGTCCTCGGTGGACACCTCCTGCGACGTGGCCATCGACCACGAGATCCTCAAGCGCACGAGCGACGCTTACCGCCGCTTCCGCAACTGCTTCAGGTTCCTGCTCTCCGAGCTCTACGACTTCGACCCCGCCTGCGACGCCCTTGAGGCCGACCAGCTCCTCGCGGTCGACGCCGTGGCGCTGGCTCGCATGTGCGACGTGCATGCCAAGGTTGAGGATGCCTATGCGGGCTATCGCTTCAACCAGGTGTACCGCACGCTCTATGACTACGTGGTCACCGAGCTGTCCAACGTCTACATGGACGTGGTGAAGGACCGCACCTACTGCAACGCCGCCACGAGCGTCGAGCGCCGCAGCGCCCAGACCGTGCTTGCGCACATCCTCTCGATGCTGCTGCACGACCTGCAGCCCATCCTGGCCTTCACCTGCGACGAGGTGCTCGCCTACCTGCCCGAGTCCATGAAGGAGGGCCAGACCTACGCGGCCCTGCTCGACTGGTACAAGGCCCCGCTGTCCGCTGAGCAGGCACAGGGCAAGCTCGCTGCGTGGGACGCGGCCAGCGCGGTGCGCGACGCGGTGAAGAAGGCCCTGGAGCCCGTGCTCTCCGACAAGACCATCGCCAAGAGCCAGGAGGCGGCCGTGAGCGTGAGCGCCCCCGCCGCCATGGTCGAGGCCATCAGCGAGGCCGGCATCGACATGGCCGAGTTCTGCATCGTGGCCAGCGTGAGCCTTGAGGCCGCGCAGGTCGAGGAGCCCAGCGCGAGCGTCACGGTGGCCCAGGGCGACAAGTGCCCCCGCTGCTGGAACGTGCGCGACCTGTGCGCCGACGGCCTGTGCGCCCGCTGCCACGAGGCTGTCGAGGCTTAAACCGCAATGACCTCGCGCGCAGCCCGCTTCGGGTTTTTCACCATACCGTTCGCCATTCTCCTGGTTCTCGACCAGGTGACGAAGTGGGCGGCGCGCGAGTTTCTGGGGCAGGGGAGCGTCACGCTCATCCCGGGCGTGCTCGACCTGAGCCTCGTATACAACGAAGGAGCCGCGTTCAGCCTCGGTGTGGGTTGGACGTGGCTCTTTGTTGTGTTCGCGGCGCTTCTATGCGCCGTCTGCATCTGGGTGGTCGCGCGCCACGACGTCTCCAAGGCGGTGGCGTGCCTTCTGGGCATAGGATGCGCCGGCGGGGTGGGCAACCTCATCGACCGCGTCAGTGCCGGCCATGTCACCGACTTCCTCATGACCACCTTCATGCGCTTCCCTGTCTTCAACGTGGCGGACATCGCGATTACCTGCGCGTTCGCCGCCTTGTTCGTGTATTACTGGTTCATCGAGCCTCGGGGTCAGAAGGAGGAGCAGGCCCATGCCTAAGCTTGTCGAACGCAGCGTCACCGAGGAGCACGAGGGGGTCCGGCTCGACCAGTACCTGGCCCTCTCAGGCATCTATCCCAGCCGCTCGAGCGCCACGAAGGCTCTCGAGGGCGGCCTCGTCAGCGTCAACGACGAGGTGGTGACCTCAAAGAAGCACGTCATGCACATCGACGACGAGGTCATCGCCCAGGTGAGCGAGGAGGTGCCCGGGGCATCCATCGTGCTTGAGCCCCAGCAGATCCCCCTCGACATCCGCTTCGAGGACGACGACCTCATCGTGCTCTCCAAGCAGCGCGGCCTCGTCTGCCATCCTTCCGCAGGCCATGCCGACCATACCTTGGCCAACGCCTTGCTCTATCACTGCGGCCCCGGCAACCTCGGCACGCTTCAGGGCACCGACCGCCCCGGTATCGTCCATCGCCTCGATATGGACACCACGGGCCTCATGCTCGCCGCGAAGAACGACCATACCCAGGAGCTGCTCCAAGAGGCCATCCGCATGCGCTCGGTGGACAGGCGCTACATCACCCTCGTCCACGGCAATATTGCGCCGCAGACCGGCCTCATCGACGCGCCCATCGCGCGAGGCGCTCGCGACCGCCTGCGCATGGCCGTGAGCGAGGACCCCGGCGCGCGCCCCTCGCTTACCACCTTCACGGTGCTGCAGCGCTTCGAGGCCGGCAGGCGCGACGACGGCTATACCTTGCTTGAGTGCAAGCTGTACACGGGCCGCACCCACCAGATCCGCGTGCATATGTCCTACATCGGCCATCCCTGCGTGGGCGACCCCCTCTATGGAAGGGGTACCGCTCAGCAGAACCTCGACCTCGACCGCCAGTTCCTCCACTCGTGGAGCCTCGCCTTCGAGCATCCCACCACGCACGAGACGCTGCGCTTCAAAGACGCCCTCACCTGGGAGCTCGACGAGGCGCTCGTGGGCCTTGCGGGCAGGGAGAGCGAGACCACCCAGGCCGGCCGCGAGGTCCTCGACGCGCTTGAACAGGCTTCATACCCGGCTTCGTCGGGCTGGTAGACGCCGCCTGGCCGCTTACGTTTTCGACCGCACACGTCCTTAAGGGAAACCCCATGCAGGTAACGCCCATCCTTGTGTTCAACCTTGTGGTTCTCGTCTTCTTCATGCTGGCGTTCTTCTACCAGTTCGTGTACATTTTCGTGGCGCTTCGCTACAAGAAGTTCCCGGTGAAGCAGGCACGTAAGCTCCATAGCTACGGTTTCGTCATCTGCGCCCACAACGAAGGCGTCGTCATCACCGAGCTCGTGCGCTCCATCAAGGAGCAGGACTACCCCAGCGAGCTCATCGACGTCTTCGTGTTCTGCGACAACTGCACCGACGACACGGCCGAGCTTGCGCGCAAGGCGGGGGCCATCGTGTACGAGCGCCCGGGCGGCGGCCAGAAGGGCAAGAGCTGGGCCATGGACTACGGCCTCACGCGCGTGCTTAAGGATTACCCCGGCAAGCACGAGGCCTTCATCGTCTTCGACGCAGACAACGTGCTCTCCCGCAGCTACGTGGCCGAGATGAACAAGGTGTTCGACCTGGGCGGTTTTGCCGCCATCACGAGCTTTCGCAACTCTAAGAACATCGACTCGTCCTGGATCAGCCGCGGCTATGGCACCTGGTTCATCCGTGAGGCCACCTACCTCAACAACGCCCGCATGATCCTGGGCACGTCGTGCGCCATCTCGGGCACGGGCTACCTCATCTCGGCCGACCTCGTTGAGCGCATGCACGGTTGGGACTTCCACCTGCTCACCGAGGACATCCAGTTCTCCGTGTTCTGCGCGGCCAACGGCTACCGCATCGGCTACGCCCACGACGCCGTGTTCTACGACGAGCAGCCGGTGACGTTCGCCGCCTCCTGGAAGCAGAGGATGCGCTGGACCAAGGGGTTCTACCAGGTGTTCTCCAAGTACGGCAAGGCGCTCATCTCCACATGGTTCAAGGGCCCCAAAGACCGCGTGGCCCCCGACAGCAGGGCGGCACGCTCCTGGCGTTTCGCTGCCTACGACATGACGATGACCATCGCCCCGGCCATGATCCTCACCATCGTCTCGGCCAGCGTCAACGGCGTCTACCTGCTCCTTGCCCTTCTGTTCCCCGAGCTTGTGGGCCCTGAAGAGGTGCGCATGTGCCTGGGCTCCTTCTGCGCCACCTTCGTGAGCTTCTACCTCACGTTCTTCCTGCTCGCCATCCTCACCGAGGTCACCCAGGGCCGCAAGATGCGCATGAGCAAGCTGCACTTCTTCACGAACCTGTTCACCTTCCCGGTGTTCATGCTCTCCTACGTGCCCATCGCCGTGGTGGCCGCCGTGAAGAAGGTCGACTGGGTGCCCACGAGGCACACCATCTCCAAGTCGCTCTCCGAGATCGTCTCGCGCTAGCCCCTGTGTCGCGCGCTGGCCGCGCGTGCCGTGCTGGCTTCGCGTCTCGCGCTAGCCAGGCGCATCGGGGCAATCCGGCGGCTCGCGCTAGGTTCGCACCCCGCGCCTCGCGCCGCTCGCTAGCCCCGCGTTTTGGGTTGGCCCTCGCACCGGCGCAATGTATCAGTTTCAAGTGCAAGCGCGTTGATGCGATATGCGCAGCGTCCCGTGCAATATCATGTCTGGTTTAAGCATCTGCCCATAAGCTTGTGTCGGACGTCAAGAAAGGATTTGGGAATGGCCTATTACTACCCCGAGGCGGCGCATACCTTCAGCGAGTATCTGCTGGTGCCCGGTTACAGCGGCTCTGAGCACACCCCCGAGAAGGTTAGCCTGCGCACTCCTTTGGCCCGCTTCCGTCGCGGCGAGGAGCCCCGCATCTCCCTGAACATTCCCATGATTTCCGCCATCATGCAGGCGGTCTCCGGCCCCAAGCTCGCCGTCGCCCTGGCCACTGAGGGCGGCATGTCGTTCATCTACGGCTCCCAGACCCCCGAGGACGAGGCCCAGATGGTGCGCGACGTCAAGACCTACAAGGCCGGCTTCGTGCGCAGCGACTCCACCCTCACGCCCGACAACACCCTGGCCGACGTCCTGGCCCTGCTCGAGAAGACGGGTCACTCCACCATGCCCGTCACCGAGGACGGCAACCCCGAGGGCAAGCTCCTGGGCATCGTGACGAGCCGCGACTACCGCGTCTCCCGCATGGACCCGGCCACCAAGGTGAGCGAGTTCATGACGCACGCCGAGCACCTCGTGTGCGCCCCCGACACCATCACCCTCTCCGAGGCCAACGACATCATCTGGGAGCGCAAGCTCAACTCCCTGCCGCTGGTGGACTCCGAGGGCAACCTCAAGTACCTCGTGTTCCGCAAGGACTACGACGGCCACAAGTCCAACCCCAACGAGCTGCTCGACCAGCAGAAGTCCTACATGGTGGGCGCCGGCATCAACACGCGCGACTACGCCGAGCGCGTGCCGCTGCTCATCGAGGCCGGCGTCGACGCCCTGTGCATCGACTCCTCCGAGGGCTACTCCGAGTGGCAGAAGCGCACCCTCGAGTGGATCCGCGCCAACTACGGCAACGACGTGGTCGTGGGCGCGGGCAACGTGGTGGACGCCGAGGGCTTCCGCTTCCTGGCCGAGGCCGGCGCTGACTTCATCAAGGTCGGCATCGGCGGCGGCTCCATCTGCATCACCCGCGAGCAGAAGGGCATCGGCCGCGGCCAGGCCTCCGCGCTCATCGACGTCTGCGCCGAGCGCGACCGTTACTTCGAGGAGACGGGCATCTACGTGCCCGTGTGCTCCGACGGCGGCATCGTGCACGACTACCACATGACGCTGGCCCTGGCCATGGGCGCCGACTTCATGATGCTGGGCCGCTACTTCGCCCGCTTCGACGAGTCGCCCAGCCGCCGCGTCACCGTCAACGGCGCCTACATGAAGGAGTACTGGGGCGAGGGCTCTGCCCGTGCCCGCAACTGGCAGCGCTACGACCTGGGCGGCAACAAGAAGTCCATGTCGTTCGTCGAGGGCGTCGACTCCTACGTGCCCTACGCCGGCTCCCTCAAGGACGGCGTGGCGAGCTCGCTGGCCAAGGTGAAGTCCACGATGTGCAACTGCGGCGCCCTCACCATCCCCGAGCTGCAGCAGAAGGCCAAGATCACGCTCGTCTCCGCCACGAGCCTCGTGGAGGGCGGCGCTCACGACGTCCTGCTCAAGAACCCCAGCCAGACGGTCATCGCCGCCGGCGACGGCACCTACGCCAACTAGCCTGGGCGTTCTTTAGGGCTTAAAGTTCGTTTTCTGTTTCTTGGGCGCGACGGGATTTCTATCTCGCCGCGCCCTTCGGCATGAAAGGCATTGCGCATGTGCACTGAGTGCGACACCCCCAACACCGCAAGCGACGCCATACCTGCGTACGACGCCGCCGCCATCGAGGCCAAGTGGCAGAAGGCCTGGGCCGACGAGGACCTTTTCAAGACCGACGAGGACCCCTCCAAGCCCAAGAAGTACGTGCTTGAGATGTTCCCGTACCCCTCGGGCGACCTTCACATGGGCCATGCCCGCAACTACACCATCGGCGACGCCATGGCCCGCCAGGCCCGCATGCGCGGTTTTGACGTGCTGCACCCCATGGGCTTCGACGCCTTCGGCCTGCCCGCCGAGAACGCCGCCATCAAGCACAACACCCAGGCTGCCAAGTGGACCTACTCCAACATGGACAACGCCCTGGCCACCATGCGCCGCATGGGCTTCTCCTACGACTACGACCGCCTCGTGCGCACCTGCGACCCCGAGTACTACCGCTGGGGCCAGTGGATGTTCCAGAAGATGTGGGAGAAGGGCCTTGCCTACCGCAAGAACAACCCCGTCAACTGGTGTCCCAAGTGCAACACGGTGCTTGCCAACGAGCAGGTGACCGACGGCAAGTGCTGGCGCTGCGGCAGCGTGCCTGAGAAGCGCGAGCTCGAGCAGTGGTACCTCAAGATTACCGACTACGCCCAGGAGCTGCTCGACGACCTCGACAAGCTCACCGGCTGGCCCGAGCGCGTCAAGCAGATGCAGGCCAACTGGATCGGCCGCTCCGAGGGCGCCGAGGTGGAGTTCACGCTGTGCGACGCCGCGGGCGAGGCCACCGATGAGAAGATCACCGTCTTCACCACGCGTGCTGACACGCTCTTCGGCTGCTCGTTCTTCCTGCTCGCGCCTGAGTACAAGGGCCTCATGGACCTTGTGGCGGGCACCGAGTACGAGCCCAGCGTGCGCGAGGTCGTGGAGGGCGCCGAGAAGATCACCGCCGTCGAGCGCGCCCAGGGCGAGCTTGAGAAGCACGGCGCCTTCACCGGCCGCTATGTGGTGAACCCCATCAACGGCGTGAAGGTGCCCGTCTGGGTGGCCGACTACGTCATCTCCGACTACGGCACGGGTGCCGTCATGGCCGTGCCCTGCGGCGACCAGCGCGACTTCGAGTTCGCCAAGAAGTACGACCTGCCCATCATCCCCATCATCATGGGCGAGGACGACCCGCTGTACCCCCAGCTCAAGGATGAGCAGGGCCGCGTCGTGACGAGCGTCGATTGGGACGCCGCCATGACCGCCGAGGGGTACCTCGTGCAGTCGGGCAAGTACACGGGCATGGTGGGCGGCAAGCACTCCGCCGGCGAGGCCGCCATCGTGGCCGACCTCGAGGCCATGGGCGCGGGCCGTCGCAAGGTGAACTTCCGTCTGCGCGACTGGCTCATCTCCCGTCAGCGCTATTGGGGCAACCCCATCCCCATGGTGTACTGCCCCGACTGCGGCATTGTGCCCGTCCCGGCCGACCAGCTCCCGGTGCGCCTGCCCGAGAACCTCGACCTGGCCGCCGGCGAGACGCTGGCCGAGTGCGCCGACTTCTACCAGACCACCTGCCCGTGCTGCGGCAAGCCTGCCCGCCGCGAGACGGACACCATGGACACCTTCACGTGCTCCAGCTGGTACTACCTGCGCTATACCGACCCGCACAACGCCGAGCTGCCCTTCGATAAGGCTCGCGCCGACCACTGGATGCCGGTGGACAACTACATCGGCGGCATCGAGCACGCCATCCTGCACCTGCTTTACTCGCGCTTCTGGACGAAGGTCTGCCGCGACCTGGGCCTGTGCGACATCGAGGAGCCCTTCACCAACCTGCTGTGCCAGGGCATGGTGAAGGACGAGAACGGCGAGACGATGAGCAAGTCCAAGGGCAACGTCGTGCCGCCCTCCTCGGTCATCGACCCCTACGGCGCCGACACGATGCGCCTCTCCATCCTCTTCATCGCGCCTCCCGAGAAGGACTTCGACTGGGACCCCAAGGCCGTCGCCGGCTGCAACCGCTTCCTCAAGCGCTCTTGGCGCACCGTGTGCACGCTCGCCCAGACGGCCGCCGAGGGCGAGGTCGAGGGCGCGCTCGACACCGAGGCCGCCAAGACGCTCTACCGCGAGCTCAACCGCACGGTCATGAAGTGCACCGATGACTTCGACCGCAACCAGTTCAACACGGCCATCTCCGCCGTCATGGAGATGGTCAACGCCTCCGACGACTACCTGAAGGCCGTCGAGGTGGGGGAGCGCAACCAGGCGCTGTGCTTCATGGCCGCAAGCGACATCGTGCGCTGCCTGGCCCCCATCTGCCCCCACTGGGCCGAGGAGCTGTGGCACGAGCAGCTGCATCAGGCGGGCTCTGTGTACAACGCCGCGTGGCCTGAGTTCGACCCCGAGGCCGCCAAGGCCGACGTGGTCGAGGTGGCCGTGCAGGTGTGCGGCAAGGTGCGCGTGCACGTGGACGTGCCTCGCGAGATGGACAAGGAAGAGCTGGCGCGCGTGGGCCTGGAGGCTGCCGCCAAGTGGCTCGAGGGCAAGACGGTCATCAAGACGGTCGCCATCCCGGGCAAGCTGGTCAACATCGTGGCGAAGTAGGGTTTCGGGCTCCCGAGCGGGGCGGGCTGTTCGCCTGGTGCTCAAACATTCTCGTCCCGAATTGCTTCAAGGCCGGCTGGGCTTACACGTGCAAGCACGTGACGCCCGGCCGGCCTTTTGCAATTCACTGCGAAACTGCGCCCAGGCGAACACCCCGCCCCTTGCGCCCAGCCCCTACGGGTTCGCATGGGGGCAAAGGGCGAAGAGCACAGAGCGCAGGGCACGGCGGCTGCGCAGCGTGCCTTGGGGGATGCGCACGCTCGGGGAGCGTGGCTGTTGAGCTGCGCTCCCAGGGAGACATGAGTACGCATGTTTTTGCGTAAGGGAGAGGATGCAGTCCGAACTATCGGATAGAAGTTGCCTTAGAACCAGTACCTTGAGTGCTCGACATATATCTCGTTGAACTCGTCGTCCGTTTTGGTGAGATACTGGATGGCCTCGATGATGCAGATAATCGCTACCACGAGGCTCAGCAAGCTTGAGACAAATCCCAGATAGGGGTTGAAGAGAAATATGACGACCGCGAAGATGGTGATTGCCAGCAGGTTGAGTGCCTGTGTCGTATAGCCGAGGTAGAACTTGTGCGCCCCGAAGCCACCGAGGAAGAGGGCGAGCAGTCCGGCGCAGACTCGGCTCTTTCTGCAGATTGGCCTTGGTGTGAGTGCCTCATTCTTGATAGCCTCGAATTCTGCTTGGGTGATGACTCCCTGCCTCAGAAGCTGGTAGGATCTTTCGATTTCCTCAAGGTTTGCCACCGTGTTCTCCTTTTTGGCGTGTCCGATATTGGGGTGCTTGACCTATAGGTCAAGCACCCCTAACAGGTTAGGAGTGCTCTGCCTCCTCTTCGTTGTGTTGAGGTTCTTGGCAGTGGGAGGGATGAGCGGATACAATGCGTGCGAAGGAGGTGCCCACATGGTTGCATCAACGGCAAGTGATGCCGCTTTGAGAAGTGCGGTGTGTGACGCCGCCTCGAATGCGGGCGGTTTTGGCAATGTCGTTTCGCGCCTCGAGGCGGCGGAGGTCATAGGTCGCGTTCTTGCCCTCTTTCCGGTCGCTGCCGCTGCCCTGTGCGGGTCCTTTGCGCGTGAGGAGCAGGGGCCGGACAGCGACATAGATTTACTCGTCTCGTTCAAGCCAGGGGCTCGTTTGGCTGATTCCGAGGCGACGCGCGAAGCCCTTGAATACGCGACGGGTCGCGATGTGGATCTCATCACTACCTTGGAAGGCCAGACGAAGGCATTCCGTGAGTCTGTCTTGCGTGATGGCGTGAGAATCTATGGATAGCCGCGCTCTCGACGTCTTTAGCACAAGATGCTTCTGGAGACCGACGAAATAGCCCTAAGGCTCGAGTTCTTTGGCATCGACGAGGAGAGGTGGCACTCCTCTCGTGCGATGCGCGACCTTATCCTGATGCCTCTCATTCAAATCGGTGAGCTCACGACCCACCTTAAAGGCGATGAGCACCTGGCTCTTTTCCCGCAAGTTCCCTGGCGTGAGATAAAAGGGTTTCGTAACACTATCGTTCATGGCTACGGCCACATCGGCCCAGGCATGGCTTGGGAGGCGGCGACTGTGGGTATTCCCGAGCTTCGCGAGGCGCTTTTGTCAAACAGCGAGGTCCGTTCTCGTTACGAGGAGGAGGCGTCGTGGATGTCGGAGTCACAGGCAGTGCGTGACGGCGATCTCCTTGATTCAATCAACGCGCTCCCGCCATTGCAGTAATGCAGTAGTGTCGTAAAGGGGTCGTAGAGGTTTTGCGCAAGCGGGGTGCGGGGTTGCGCGAGTTGGCGGCATCGGGTATAGTTGCCTTGTTCGTAATCTGCTTACCTAGTCTGAGGAAGCGGGCCTTGGGTCCGCTTCCTCTTTTTATGCCCCCGGGCAGGGGGAGGGAGGAGCGACATGTCTGCTGTCAAGGCTGACGAGCTGGTCCTTGAGGCGCTTGAGGCCAAGGCGCCCGAGCAGGGTCTGGATATCGTGAGCGTCGAGGTGAGCGGCCCGGCGTCGCACCCCACGCTGCGCGTGCGCATCGACCTTCTCGAGGGCGGCCCCATCGACATGAACTCCGTGTGCGAGCACACGGGCTGGGTGTCGCAGGTCGTCGAGGAGCTCGACCCCTTCGCGGGCTCCTATGAGCTCGAGGTGTCCTCGCCCGGCGTCGACCGTCCCCTGCGCAAGGCCGCCGATTTCGAGCGCTTCGCCGGCGAGACGGTGGAGTTCGAGGCCCGCACGGCCATCGAGGGCCGTCGCAGCTGGACCGGCGAGCTCAAGGGCTTCGCCGAAGGCAACGTCCTCATCGACGTTGACGGTCAGGAGTTCGCGCTTCCCCTCGACAACATGAAGCGCTGCCACATCAAGCCTGATTTCGACGCGCTCTTCGCGGCTGCCAAGAAGGCCGCCAAGGCCCTTGAGGAGGCCGGCCCCGAGGCCGACTTCGAGTAGGCCCGCGCCCCAATCTCGCGTCGCCCCGCAACAACCCCAACCACGCATTCACCAACCAACGTGCACTGTTTGAAAGGAAACTCGCATGGCCTCGGAAATGATGGAAGCCCTCATCGCGCTTGCCCAGGAGAAGCACATCGATGAGCTCTACCTCCTCGACCGTCTCGAGCAGTCGCTCGCCAAGAGCTACGCCGACCTTCTGAAGCTCGACTGGGGCGCCAAGGTCACCATCGACCGTCAGACCGGCAAGGTCTGGGTGTACCGCCTCGAGCCCGTCGACGACTCCATGGACGAGGAGGGCAACTACCAGGAGTGGGAGGAGATCGACGTCACTCCCGCCGACACGAGCCGCACCGCCGCCCAGCACGCCAAGGCCGAGATCAACTCCATCGTGCGCATGGCCGCCCGTGAGGCCATCTACGAGGAGTTCTCCAAGCGCGTCGGCGAGCTCATCACCGGCACCGTGCTCCAGGTGACCAACGACTTCACCATCCTCAAGATCCGCGAGGGCGTCGAGGCCGAGCTGCCCCACTTCGACCGCCGTCGCTTCCCCGACGAGATGAACGAGCGCCCCAACGGCGAGTACTACCAGCACAACCAGCGCGTCCGCGCCGTCATCGTGGGCGTGCGCGACCCCAAGGCCATCCAGAACGGCACGGCCTCCCGCGGCGAGCACAACCGTCCCGCCATCATCGTCTCCCGCACCCACCCCGACCTCATCCGTCGCCTCTTCGAGCTCGAGGTGCCCGAGGTCTACGACGGGATCGTCGAGGTCAAGGCCATCGCCCGCGAGCCCGGCACCCGCTCCAAGGTGGCCGTGGCCTCCCTCGAGCAGCACCTCGACCCCGTGGGCGCCTGCGTGGGCCCCAAGGGCACCCGCGTGCGCACCGTCGTCTCCGAGCTGCGCGGCGAGCGCATCGACGTCGTGCTGTGGGACAAGGACCCGGCCAAGTACGTGGCCAACGCCCTGTCGCCCGCGAAGGTGACGCGCGTCCTGGCCGACACCGAGAACCAGTACGCCACCGTCATCGTGCCCGACGACCAGCTCTCCCTGGCCATCGGCAAGGAGGGCCAGAACGCCCGTCTGGCCGCCCGCCTCACCGGCTGGCACATCGACATCAAGAACGAGTCCCTCGCCGCCAACCTCATGGGCAGCCTCTCCTCGCTCGTTGACGAGAACGTGGACCTGTCCGACGACGGCCGCTGCTCCTACGTTGACGCGCAGGGCAACCGTTGCCGCAACCAGGCGCGCCCCGGCACGCACTTCTGCTCCGTGCACCAGGCTTCCTCGGGCATCGCCGACGATTTCGACTCGCTCATCTAGGCTTTTCGAGGGGGAGATTGCATGGCAGAGGCAAAGATACGCACTTGCATTGCGTGCGGACGTACCTCTTCGAAGTCAGACCTGGTACGATTCGTGAAGCAAGCCGACGGCCAGGTTGCACTCGACCCTTCGGGCAAGATGGCCGGACGAGGCGCGTACGTTTGCGCGACGCTTTCGTGCCTCGAGGCCGCCTGCAAGCGCAGGGGGCTGGACAGGGCGCTGCGAGTCAAGCTCGACGCCCAAACGTACGCTCGTCTGAGCGATGAATTCAAGACGATGTGCCCCGAGCACATCGAGCAGTAGGGACAGGAGACATACATGGCCAAGATTCGAGTCCATGAGCTTGCCAAAGAGTACGGAATGACCAGCAAGGAGATGCTGCAGCATCTCGCCGACATGAAGATTCCGGCCACCAGCTCCTCGGCTTCCATCGAGGACGCCTACATCTCGATCATCCGCCGCAACCTGGCGCCCATCCTGGAGCAGCGCGCCGCCCAGATCGAGGCCGAGAAGGCCGCCGCCCAGGCCGCCGAGCGCGAGGCTGCCGAGCAGGCCGCCCGCGAGGCCGAGGAGCAGCGCCTGGCCGCTGAGGCCCGCCGCGAGGAGGAGCGCCGCGTCGAGGCCGCCCGCCGCGCCGAGGAGGAGAAGCGCCGCGCCGAGGAGGAGGCCCAGCGCGCCGCCGCCGAGGCCGCCCGCAAGGCCGAGGAGGAGCGCAACCGCGTGCGCGACACCGCCCCCAAGACGGCTCCGTCGTTCTCCAGCCTGCTGGCCCAGATCGCCCAGCAGGAGCGCGTCCTGGCCGAGAACAAGCAGAAGGAGCAGGCCGCCCCTGCCCAGGCCGAGCAGCCCAAGCGCTCCGGCGGCCGCAACGCCGACGCCTCGCGCGGCTCCAACAAGCAGGGCAAGCCCGCCCGCGACGACGCCCGCAAGCAGCCCGCCGCCGGCGAGGGCTCCACGAAGGCCCGCCTGAAGAAGGACGCCCAGGCCGCTGCCGCCCCCGAGCAGAGCGCCCCGCGCGACGCCGAGGAGTACAGCCGCGACCGCGTGCTGGCCGAGGCCCGCGCCGCCGTGCAGGAGGCCAGCCGTGAGACCGGCCGCCGCAAGAAGCGCAAGGAGCGCCGCGAGCTTGCCGCCGAGGAGGCCCGCCACCAGGAGGCCGTGGCCGACGCCCTGGCAAACGACCAGAACCCCGCCGACCTCGACGTCGTGAAGATTCCCGAGGGCATCACCGTCTCCGAGTTCGCCGACGCCCTGGGCGTTCCCGCCAACGACATCATCAAGCGCCTCTTCCTGCTCGGCTCCATGCTGACGCTCACGCAGTCCATGTCCAACGACCTCATCGAGCTCATCTCCGACGACCTGGGCCGCCGCGTGAAGATCATGAGCGAGGAGGAGGAGAACTCCTTCACCTTCTACGACGACCCCAAGGACCTGGAGCCCCGCGCCCCCGTCGTCACGGTCATGGGCCACGTCGACCACGGCAAGACCTCGCTGCTCGACGCCATCCGCCACACCGCCGTCACCTCCGGCGAGGCCGGCGGCATCACGCAGCACATCGGCGCCTCCGAGGCCGTCATCAACGGCCGCAAGATCACCTTCGTCGACACGCCCGGCCACGAGGCCTTCACCGCCATGCGTGCCCGCGGCGCCAAGGTGACCGACATCGTCATCCTCGTGGTGGCCGCCGACGACGGCGTCATGCCGCAGACCATCGAGGCCATCAACCACGCCAACGCCGCAGGCGCCCCCATCGTCGTTGCCGTCAACAAGATCGACAAGCCCTCCGCCAACCCCGACCGCGTGCGCCAGGAGCTCGTCGAGCACGGCGTCATCCCCGAGGAGTGGGGCGGCCAGAACATGTTCGTCAACATCTCGGCCAAGAAGGGCACCGGCATCGACGACCTGCTCGAGGCCGTCCTGCTCCAGGCCGACGTCATGGAGCTGAAGGCCAACAGGAAGACCTTCGCCTCCGGCTACGTGCTCGAGGCCAAGCTCGACCGCGGCCGCGGCCCCGTGGCCTCCGTGCTCGTGAAGCGCGGCACCCTGCATGTGGGCGACACCGTGGTTGCGGGCCTGGCCTACGGCCGCGTGCGCGCCATGCTCGGCCAGAACGGCAAGCGCGTCTCCGAGGTCGGCCCCTCCGAGGCCGCCGAGATCCAGGGCCTGAACTCCGTGCCGGACGCCGGCGACGAGTTCCGCGTGTTCAAGGACGAGCGCGAGGCCCGCGCCCTGGCCGACCAGCGCGCCCTCAAGCGTCGCCAGGCCGAGCAGGAGCGCCGCACGCACGTCACGCTCGAGAACCTCTTCGAGACGATGGACCAGGCCGACTTCAAGCAGCTCAACCTCGTGGTCAAGGCCGACGTTCAGGGCTCCATCGAGGCCCTGGCCGACGCCCTGTCCAAGATCGACCAGTCCGAGGTCAAGATCGAGATCATCCACTCCGCCGTGGGCGCCATCTCCGAGACCGACGTCACCCTGGCCGCCGCGTCCAACGCCATCATCATCGGCTTCGGCGTGCGTCCCGACGCCAAGGCTCGCACCGCCGCCGAGCGCGAGGGCGTCCAGATCAAGACCTACCGCGTCATCTACCAGGCACTCGACGACATCAACGCCGCCCGCGTGGGCATGCTGGCCCCCGAGTTCGAGGATCGCGACACCGGTTCTGCCGAGGTCCGCGAGACCTTCAAGGTCCCCCGCGTGGGTACCATCGCAGGCTGCATGGTGCAGTCCGGCGAGATCAGCCGCGACGACAGCGTGCGCGTCGTGCGCGACGGCGTCGTGGTGTATGAGGGCAAGATCGGGTCGCTGCGCCGCTTCAAGGACGACGTCAAGTCGGTCAAGAGCGGTTACGAGTGCGGCATCGGCGTCGAGGGCTTCCAGGACATCCACCTGGGCGACATCATCGAGGCCTACCAGACCGTCGAGATCGCCCGCAAGGAGTAAGCCGTGAAGCAGAATTCCTCTACGCGCCGTCTTGCCGAGGAGGCTCGCGAGAAAATCGCGACCATCCTCATGATGGAGATCTCCGATCCGCGCCTGTCGCTCGTGACCGTCACGGGCTGCGAGGTCTCCGTCGACCGCTCGGTCTGCAAGGTGTGGGTGAGCGCCGACCCTGAGAGCTACGACGAGGTGCTTGAGGGCCTCGCGAGCGCCAAGGGCCGCATTCGCTCGCTTCTGGGCCGCTCCCTCACCTGGAGGGTCACGCCCGAGCTCATCTTCCAGATCGACCGCTCCACCGACGAGGCCATGCGCATCACCGAGGCGCTCAAGAACGTGCCTCCCACCATGTCCGTCCCCAAGGACGAGTTCGGCTATCCCATCGTGGCGGCCGACGAGTCCCAGGATGACTCCGAGGACGGCCAGGAGTAGGAGCAAGGCCGGCCGCGCACGCTCGTGCGGCCTGCGTTATATGACTGAGGATCGAGGAGGTCCTTTCGATGAGATACGATGTCGCGACTCAGATGTTTGAGCGCGCCAGCCAGCTGATCGAGGGGGCCTCCTCGATTGCTGTCTCGGGGCATACCGACCCCGACGGCGACGCGCTGGGCAGCGTCCTTGCCATGGTGGGGATCATCGAGCAGCTCTGGCCGGACAAGTCGGTCACGCCGCTGCTCGCCAACGACCGCCCCGTCCCGGCCAACCTCGCGTTTCTGCCTGGCAGCGAGCGCTTTGTGCACGCTTGCCGCTACGAAGGCGCGCCCGACCTGTTCATCAGCGTGGACACGCCCACGGCAAAGCGCCTTGCCGACTCCGTCGATGTGCTGGCGCGCGCCCGCAGCTCGTTCTCCTTCGACCACCACCCTGCGGTCGAGGACTTCTGTCAGGAGTGCTTCTCGCGCTCCGAGGCGGCCGCGTGTGCCGAGATCGTGTTCGACTTCGCGCGCCACCTCGGCGTCGAGCTGGATGTGCCCATCGCGACCTGCCTGCTCACGGCCCTGATCACCGACACCGGGAGCTTCCAGTACCAAAACGCGGGTCCCGAGGCCCTGCGCCATGCCGCCGACCTCGTGCAGGCCGGGGCCCGTCCCGACGACATTTGCCTGCATGTGTACCAGAGCAAGACGCTTCCTCAGCTCAAGCTCCAGCAGCTTGTCTTGGAGCGCCTGGCGCTTGCCTGCCAGGGTGAGCTGGCATACAGCTACATCCTGCAGTCCGACCTGGCCCAGGTGGGCGCCACGCCCGCCGACTGCGACGACCTCGTGGACTGCATCCGCAAGCTCGGCTCCATCCGCGCCGTGCTCTTCCTGCGCGAGCAGACAAGCGGCGAGTTCCGGGGCAACCTGCGCTCCAAGGACCCTGCGTGCGACGTGAGCCTGCTCGCGCGCGCCTATGGGGGAGGGGGCCACAAGATGGCCTCGGGCTTTTCCGTCGAAGGCCCGGTGGATGCGGCGCTCGCTCGTCTCATCGCCTCGTTCGACGAGCTCTGCCGAGGGGCTGAGGCTCGATGAAGCGCACGCCCAGCGGTCTCAACCTGCTCGTGGGGGTGCGCAAGCCGGCCGGCATGACCTCGCACGATGTGGTGAACAAGGTGCGCCGCGCGCTGGGGGAGCGCCGCGTCGGCCATGCCGGCACCCTCGACCCCTTCGCCACGGGCATCCTCGTGGTGGGCGTGGGGCAGGCCACGCGCCTCATGCAGTACGCCACGAGCGACTTCAAGTCCTACACGGCGCGCATCTCGTGGGGCAACGAGACCACCACCGACGACCTCGAGGGCGAGGTGCGCCGCGGCGCCCCCGTGCCGGCCGAGGTGCTCGACGAGGCTTATGCCCGGGCGCGCTTGGCCGAGCTCGCCGCCCAGACCGAGCAGATACCCCCGGCGTTCAGCGCCATCAAGGTGGACGGCGTGCGCGCCTACAGCCAGGCACGCAAGGGCGAAGAGGTGGAGCTTGAAGCCCGTCCCATCGAGGTCCGGCGTGCTGAGCTTCTCGCGCAGGGCGTCGATGAGCGCGGCCCCTGGTGGGACGTGGACTTCACCGTGTCGAAGGGCACCTACATCCGCGCCCTTGCCCGCGATCTGGGACGCATGTGCGGCAGCGCCGCGCATCTGAGCGCCCTGGCGCGCACCTCCAGCGGCAAGGTGGGGCTTGAGGCGTGCATGACCTTGGAGGAGCTTGCGAGCGCTGGCACCGTCCGCGCGCTCGACCCCGTGGAGGTGCTCGGCTACCCGCTCATCAACCTGGATGAGCAGGGGATTGCCGACGTCAAATGCGGCAAGAGGCTGTCGTGCGCGCGCACCGACAACGGCGCGGCCCTGGCCCTCGACGACGGGCAGCGCTTCTGCCTTGTGGGTCAGGACAAGGTTTTTGCGATTGCGCAGCGCCAACAAAAGGCTATAGTAGCCCTCTGCGTCTTTTCCGACGGCGTGAGCCGCCGCGATGTCTTTGTGGATAACCGGGAGGGGTAGGTTTGACGAATCCGGCAATGGTCGATCTTGCGCGCCGCACCTTCCTGCGCGATGTGCCGCTGAACTCTTGCGCCGTGCGTGGGTTTGCTCGTCCCGACACGCGCACCTTGTATCCCAAAGACGCCGGTGACGGCTTTATCGGCGATGCCGTGTGCACCATCGGCGCCTTCGACGGCGTCCATCGCGGCCATCGCTATCTCTTCTCCGCCACCATCCGCGACGCCCGCAAGCGCGGCGTGCCCAGCGTGATCGTGACCTTCGATCCCGACCCCGACGAGCTCTTCCTGCCTCAGGCGCGCATCCACAAGCTTCTCAACAACGAGGACCGCCTGTCGTTTCTGAGCAAGTTCGGGGCCGACTTCGTCCTGTGCCTGCCCTTCGACCACCAGCTGGCCGGCCACAGCACCGAGTCGTTCCTCAAGCGCTACGTGTTCCCCACCTTCATGCCCAAGGCCATCCACGTGGGCGCCGACTTCAAGCTCGGCGCGGGCAACGCAGGCAACGTCTCCGAGCTGCGCCAGCTGGGAAGCGTGCGCGGGCGCAACTGGGACGTCAAGGGCTACGACCTGCTCTGCAACCGGGCGGCCCCCGTGTCGGCCACGCGCATTCGCCACCTGCTCATCGACGAGGGCGACTGCAAGACGGCAAACGACCTGCTCCAGCGCTGCCACTTCGTGCGCGGCACCGTGGTGAAGGGCCGCCAGAAGGGTCGGACGTTCGGCTTCCCCACGGCCAACGTGTCGCTGTCCTACCCCTATGTGGTGCCTGCCGAGGGCGTCTACGCATGCTTCGTCCTCGTGGACGACATGGTGTGGCCGGCCGCCGTCAACGTGGGCGTGCCCCGCACCTTCGCCGACGAGCCGAACTGCGCCTCCATCGAGGCCAACCTCATCGGCTTCTCGGGCGACATCTACGGCCACGACATCGCCGTGGGCTTCGTCGAGAAGCTGCGCGGCCAGCAGAAGTTCGAATCGCTGGACGCCCTCATGGCCACGGTCAACTCCAACATCGATTGGGTGAAGGAGCACATAGGCACCACAGGGTTTAGGCTCTAGCGTGTTCACGCCAGAGGAAAAGCTCAAGGTGCGCGAGGCTACCGACCTGGTGGCCCTCGTGGGCGAGACGGTCGCCCTTCGCTCGCGCGGCCGCGACCTGTGGGGGTGCTGCCCCTTCCATCACGAGAAGTCCCCGTCGTTTCACGTCATGCCCGACCGCGGCTTTTGGAAGTGCTTCAGCTGCGGCAAGGGCGGCGACTGCTTCAACTTCGTGATGGAGCGCGACCACGTGGACTTCCCCGACGCCGTGCGCATCCTCGCCGACAGGGCCGGCATCACGCTGTCCGACGACGGCTCCACGTATCGCAAGGACCCCAACGCCACCCAGCGCGGGCGCATCTTCGAGGTGGTCCAGGCGGCTGCCGAGTTCTTTCACCGCGAGCTCACCCGCTCGCGTACCTCCGCAGCGGGGGCCGCGCGCGACTATCTTGCCGGGCGCGGCTTCGGCTCCGCGGTGGCGCAGTCGTGGATGCTCGGCTACGCCCCGGGGTCGGGCTCCCTTGCCCGCTACCTCACCTCGCAGGGCTTCACGGCCCGCGAGATGGTGGACGCGAACCTCGCGGTGCGCAGGGCCGACGGCTCGCTTGCCGACCGCTTCTACAACCGCGTGATGTTCCCCATCCACGACGAGCGCGGGCGTGCCGTGGGCTTCGGCGGCCGCGTGCTCGACGACTCCAAGCCCAAGTACCTCAACACCTCCGACACCGCCGTCTTCCACAAGAAGGCGAACCTCTTCGCGCTCGACCGCGCCAAGGCCTCCATCACCGCGAACATGGAGGCCATCGTCATGGAGGGCTACACCGACGTCATATCCTCGCACGAGGCCGGCATCACCAACTGCGTGGCCCCTCTGGGCACCTCCTTCACCTCGCAGCAGGTCAAGATGCTCTCGCGCTATCTCACGCCGGCGGGGGAGCGCCTGTCGCGCGGCAAGATCGTGTGTCTGTTCGACGGCGACGAGGCGGGCCTGAAGGCGGCTGAGCGCGCCATGCAGTTCGTGACCACCACCACGGCCGGCATGTACTGCGTGGTCATTCCCGGAGGGGCCGACCCGGCCGAGTACATTGCCGCCAACGGCGCGCAGGCGCTGCGCGAGCGCATCGAGGAGCGCGTGCCCCTCGTGCGCTTCGTCATCGACAGGCATCTCGACCGCTTCGACGCCTCCACGCCCGAGAGCCGCTCCATCGCCTTGGCCGACGTGGTGAACGCCATGGGCCCCATCAAGGGCAGCATCCTGGCGGACGACTACATCGACTACGTGGCCGGCCGTCTCTTGGCCGACCCTTCCACTGTGCGCGCCGCCCTGGCTAACGTGCGCTGGACTCCTCCGCGCGACGACGAGTTCGAGGACGAGCGCGCCTCTCGCGGCCAGCAGGGCAGGCTTGCCCTGGGGTCGTCCGTGCCCTCCATGTCCCCAGCCCAGGCAGGCCCACAAGCCTCCCAGCCTACTCAGCCTGCCCCTGCCGTGCGCCTGCTTCCCGAGGACGCCCGCGCCCTGCAGCTTGAGCGCGAGCTTCTGAGCGCGCTTTCGTGCAACGTCGCCGTGGCGAAGTCCTTCGGCGACCGCGTGGCGAGCCTTGCCTGGCGCGAGCCGGCCCACGAGGCCATCGCGTGGGCGATTCTGGCCTGCGACGACGGTGCCACCTTCGCTCAGGTCCTCAACGACGCCGAGTCGGTGTGTCCGGGCGCCGCGCAGATCCTCGCCTTGGGCGCGCGCGAGGTGGAGGCTGACCGCATGGGTGACGCCGTGGACGTCATCCTCGACGAGATGGAGATCGCTGAGCTTCGCCGTCTCATCGAGGCGGGCAAGGCCTCCCTGCGCACGCTGAACCCCGATGACTCGGATGCCCTGCACCAAGCCATGGAACAGGCCGCCCAATATCAAAATCGCCTGTGCGAGCTGGAAGAAAAGCGTAGAAAGCGAGTCTAGTCTTGTCTTTTTATGCGAAAAAGTCCAAAATAGGAGAGTTACACACTAGCACGATTGTGCCTTGATGAGTTTTTTGGTTGAAGACACACGGACGCGCTACGACAAATGAGGCGAAAGGACCAGGTTTGAGCAGCGAAAACACTGTAGTCTCCCTTTCTGTCGAGATCTCTTCTGCAGTAGAGAAGCTCATCGCCACCAGCAAGCCCCTCGGCACGGTGACCGAGGACGAGATTCAGGTCGCCCTTTCCGAGGTTGACGTCGAGGCCGACGAGCTCAACGTCATTTACGAGCAGATTCGCGCCAACGGCATCGAGATCACCACGGCCGGCACCGCCGACATCTCCGAGGAGGACGCCGAGTCGTTCGCCGAGGAGCAGATCGAGGAGGAGATCGACACCTCCGAGGCGGCCGCCGTCGACGCCGAGCTGGGCGACGCCCCCGTCACCATCGACACGGCGGGCGGCAAGAAGCGCCGCAAGCACTCCTCCCGCCGCGACCAGACGCCTCAGCCCTCCCAGCTCACGGGCGACCCCGTGCGCATGTACCTCAAGGAGATCGGCAAGGTCGACCTGCTCGACGCCTCCGAAGAGGTGGACCTCGCCATGAAGATCGAGGCCGGCCTTGAGGCCGCCCGCAAGCTCGACGAGGCCCACGACCAGGGCATCGAGCTGCCGCGTGCCGAGAAGCGCCGCCTTTCCAAGGTGGAGCAGATCGGCGTGGAGGCCAAGCAGAAGCTCATCAGCGCCAACCTGCGCCTGGTGGTCTCCATCGCCAAGCGCTACGTGGGCCGCGGCATGCTCTTCCTCGACCTCATCCAGGAGGGCAACCTGGGCCTTATCCGCG
>CAVJGP010000010.1:0-38657 GCA_963648855.1 Alistipes onderdonkii
GCGACGGCTCGTCGGTGGGCATGAGCATCGTGCACAACCCCGCCGAGCTGCCCCACGCCTTGGAGGTTGCCTTCGCGTGCGGCCAGACGGTCATGGTGGAGAGCTACGTGAGCGGCACCGAGGTCACGGTGGCCGTGCTGGGCAACGACGAGCCCCAGGCCCTGCCCGTCATCGAGATCGTCCCCCATGCCGAGTTCTACGACTTCGAGGTGAAGTACAGCGCCAACGGAGCCGAACACATCATCCCGGCGCGCCTGGACCCCGAGGTGTACGAGCGCGTGCAGCAGGCGGCGGTGCTCGCCCACAAGGTGCTAGGCTGCCGGGGCGTGAGCCGCTCGGACTTCATCGTCACGCAGGACGGCACACCCGTCATCCTGGAGACCAACACCATCCCGGGCATGACGCCCACCTCGCTGCTGCCCGACGCCGCCTCCAAGGCCGGCATGGACTTCGGCCAGGTATGTGTGCGCCTGCTCGAGCTTGCCCTGGAGGGCTAGGGGAGCGAGCCGGCCGACGACGCACGGTGGCAGACACGCAGTGCATGGCGCATGGCGTTGACCCCGGCAACACCGCGTGTCGCTAGGCGTGCGTCGCTCGGCGCTGACCCTGGCGTCACCGCCCGTCGTCAGATGCACGCTGCCTTGACACTCGACTCGCCACCCCGGTGTCTCGTCGCTCGATGAGGTGCCCCTGGCGCTGTTCCATGTGAAACATTCCGCGCACAGGCGCTGCCGCGTGCTGATGCACCAACACAAAATGGCACGTACGCGGTATACAAGCGAGGCCCCCGCCCGACCGCTCTGGTCAGATGGGGGCCTCGCTTGTTGGGTGCCTGGTATCGTGTAGTTGGGTGGCCGAGCGCTTACGGCTCCACGCTGCGCGCCGCGGCCACGATGGTGGCGCAGGCCTGCGTGTTGAAGCGGTCCTGCTCCTCGCGCTCGCCGTCGGCGATGGCCAGGGCGAGCTTGTCGCCGCGCGTGAGCTTCTTGCCCTCGGCCAGCTTGGCGCGGTAGGTCTCCACGAGCTTGCCCATGCGCCCGCCGGGCTGGCAGTCGGCGCGGCTGAGGCCGCCGGGCAGGGCCTGGTACAGGAACGACTCCATCGGCAGCTCGCCGCAGTTCTTGAGCTTGATCTGCTTCTCGAGGTCGGCGTTGAGCGAGGAGATGCCCACCGAGAAGATGATGAGGTTCTGCTCGCCAAAGTAGCTGCAGCCGTCGATGATGCCGCGGATGCCCTCGATGCGGTTGTGGTGCAGAGGGCCGCCGAAGATGATGGTGGGGTAGGTGGATACGTTGAAGAGGTTCGCTTTCTGGATGGGCTTGATGGCGTAGTCGAGGGTCTCGGCGAGATACTCGGCGTAGCGCTTCGTGTACCCGGTGAAAGAGTTGTACAAGACGATGCCGTTCTTGGCCATCTAAGGCTCCTAACAGGTGCGACGGTGGACGTGGCTGCTATGTGTTCCCGACATTCGGCGCGATTATGCCCCCATGGCGCAGCGGCCCACAAAGAAAATGAGGGCGATGACGATCACCGCGAGCACCGCGATGAGCACCCACTGCACGGCGGGCGGGCTTGCGAGCAGCGACATCGCGAGCTTGTCGCCCACCGAGCGCTTGCGCTTGAGGATGACGCAGCCGGAGTTGCGCTTGGTGTTGATGGGGTAGGGGTGCTGGTCGGGGCTCTCCCAGTCGCCGGTGGCGAGCACTTGGTCCCAGCCGGCGCCGGTGAGGCTGACAACGGGGCGCTTGCCCTGGGCAAGGCGCTGCGAGGTGTGCTGGGTGTAGGCGTCCAGGTTTGCCTTCTCGGTGACCTGGGAGGCCTTCACGTTGTAGAACTGGTAGACGACCTCCGCATGGAAGCGCTGGTCGGCGTTGTCGTACCACACGAGCGACAGCCAGCATGCGCCCTCGTTGCCGTTGGCGAGATACTCGCGGATGGCAAGCTTGTTCTTGGGGTTGGCCCGACCGAGCGACTCACCTGTGGTGGTCCTCACGTCGAACAGGTCCTCGTCGGGAAGCCAGACGAGCTTGAGAGGCATGCCGATGACGCATGCGCTGGTGGAGAGGAGCTTGCTCGCTTCTTCGCTTGTCTGCTCGACCACCAGGTAATCAGAAAAATAAACGTCAACTTTTCCCATGTATCCCCCTTTGTTGGACTGCGAAAAGGATACCATCACGCTTTACGCATGTGGACGGACATCGCTGAGGAGCGGCCCATCTTGAACGAAACGATTTTGCCGGAGCTCGCCTCCATCATCATGCCGGGCTGCGACGACGACGTCGCGGCACGTTACGCCACATTGGCATCGCGTGCAAGGGTAGCGCAGTTTGGCCTGCTCGACGACGACGTGGTGGTGCTCGATACCGAGACCACGGGCCTGGACTTTAAGGATTGCGAGCTTATCGAGGTGGCGGCGGCGCGTCTGCGCGGCAACGATGTCGTGGACACCTTCGACATGTTCGTGCGGCCCGAGAAGCCCATCCCCTCGGAGGTGGTGCAGATAACGGGCATCACCAACGAGATGGTGGCCGACGCGCCCTGCGCCCTGGAGGTGTGCGAGAAGCTGCGCGACTTCGCCGAAGGCGCCCCCATCATCGCCCACAACTCCGCCTTCGACCGGCACTTTATGGAGAAGGGCATGGGCGGCCAGAGTGTGGGAGGCCCCTGGATAGACTCGCTGGAGCTGTCGCGCATCGTGCTGCCGTGCCTGTCGTCGCACAAGCTGCACGACCTGTCGCGCGCCTTCGGGCTGCACGCCTCCACGCACCGCGCCATCGACGACGTCATCGCGACGTGCGGCCTGTGGCGCATCCTGCTCGTGGCCGCGAGCGACCTGCCGGCCGGCCTGGCCGCCAAGCTCGCCCAGATGTACCCCGACGTGGAGTGGGGCTACCGTCCGATCTTCGCGCACATGGCTGCCATGGAGCCCGACGCGCCGTTCTCGCTGGTAGACGCCCGCCTGGAGCGCTGCTCTCGCACGACGGTGCAGACGCGTGCCGACGCGCGTGAGGTGGACGAGAACTGCGGCCTGGTGTACCCCGACGAGGAGCAGATCCGCCAGGCCTTCACCGCGCGGGGCACGGTGGGGAAGATGTACGCGGGCTATGAGCCGCGCGACGAGCAGGTGCAGATGTCCCTTGCCGTGGCGCGGGCGTTCCGCGACGGCGTGCCTGCCGCGCTCGAGGCCGGCACGGGCGTGGGCAAGTCCATCGCCTACCTGCTGCCCAGTGTGCTGCTCGCCCGCGCCAACGGCATCACTGTGGGTGTGGCCACGAAGTCCAACGCCCTGGCAGACCAGCTCATCAACCGCGAGCTGCCGCTGCTGGCGCAGGCCCTGGGCGAGAAGGTGGAGTACACGGCCCTCAAGGGGTTCGACAACTACCCGTGCCTGCGCAAGGTGGCGCACCTGCTGCGCGTGGGCCTGCGCGGGGGTGCGTCGGCCGCCCCTGCCGCTGCGCAGGGCCCGGACGATACGGCATCGCAAGAGGGGCAGTCTGCACGCAAGCTGCCCGAGCCCACGCCCGAGCTGCTCGACGCCATCGCGGCCACGCTGGGGTATGCGGTGCAGTCGTCCTTCGGCGACGTGACGTCGCTGGGCGTGCGCTGGGGCAAGATCCAGCGCAGCGACCTCACCTCAACCTCCACCGAGTGTCAGAAGCGCCGCTGCCCCTTCTTCCCCAACAAGTGCTTCCTGCACCTGGCCCGCAGGCGCGCGCAGGGCTGCGACGTGGTGGTGACGAACCACTCGCTGCTGTTCCGCCAGGTGGGAAGCGACATCGAGGTGCTGCCGCCCGCCCGCTTCTGGGTGGTGGACGAGGCACACTCCGCGGAGTCCGAGGCGCGCAAGCAGTGGGCGCGCCGCGTGAACTCCCGCGAGGTGCAGTCGTCGTTCGAGCTGGTAGGCGGCTCGTCGAGCGGCGCTCTGGGCACGCTTGCGCGCAGTGCCGCCACCAAGCCCGGCTCCACCCTCATGTGCGGCCTCATCTCCAAGGCCGCAAGCGAGATGTCCAGGTCCTACATCGCCTCGGGCCTCTTCTTCGCCGACCTCAAGACCTTCTGCAAGAAGGTCTCGCCCAAGAAGGCCTACGAGACGCAGAGCATCTGGATAGACGCCCAGATGCGCGCAAACGAGGCCTGGGCGGCCGTGGAGGAGTCGGGCCGCGCCTTCGCGGCGGCGCTCGGGCACGCGGTGGAGTGCGCCCGCGCCATCCAGCAGGCCATGGCCGACATGACCAACCCCGACCCCGACCTGCAGGACCGACTGAGCGAGATGCTCGGCGCGGTGGGGGAGCTGTCCTGCGTCCACGAGGCGCTGGAATGCGTGCTCGACGGCAGCGACACGCGCTACGTGTACTCCGCGTCGTTCACCCAGCGCAGCGGCTTTGAGGCCTACGAGCTGGTGGCCGAGTCGATGGACGTGGGCGCCCAGCTGGCCGGGGCGTGGTACCCCGAGACGAAGAGCGTCGTGTACTCCAGCGCCACCATGGCCGTGGGCGACAAGTTCGACCACTTCGCCCACGAGGTGGGCCTGGACAGGGCGCGCGGCGGCTACTCCAGCCTCAAGCTTGCCTCGAGCTACGACTTCGAGTCGAACATGGGCATCGTGGTGGCGCGCGACCTGCCCGACCCCACCAAGCAGAAGGAGGCCTTCCTCGAGGCACTGCCCGAGCTTCTCGTGGACATCCACCTCGCCATGCAGGGGAGTGTGCTCACGCTCTTCACGAGCCGCGCCGAGATGGACCGCATGTACGAGCTGGTGGCGCCGCGCCTGGCACAGCACGGCCTTGAGCTGGCCTGTCAGTCGCGCAAGAGCAACGTGCGCCGCATCAGCGAGCACTTCATCGCCGAGAAGAGCAGTTCCCTCTTTGCGCTGAAGTCGTTCTGGGAGGGGTTCGACGCGCAGGGCGACACGCTGCGCTGCGTGGTGATTCCGCGCCTGCCCTTCACGCCGCCCACCGAGCCCGTCTCGCTCGAGCGCAAGCTGCGCGAGGGCAAGGACGCCTGGCGCAACCACGACCTGCCCGAGAGCGTGCTCGCCTTCAAGCAGGCGGTGGGCAGGCTCATCCGCTCCTCCACCGACAAGGGCACCCTCGTGCTGGCCGACCCGCGCCTCACCTCGATGTGGTACGGCAAGGTCTTCATGGCGTCGCTGCCCAAGCGCGACTTCGAGACCCTCGGGGCGGGCGAGATAGGCGACTACCTGCGGTCTTGGCGCACGCGGCACGAGTAGGCGAGTCTTTAGGCGTTCTCCATACATCCTGCGGGGAAAATTCGCCTAAAGAACCTATTGCGGCCGTGGGCGGCAGGCGCTATAGTGAGTTGTGCGTTTTTCATCAGGGGGATGTCGACGCTTTGTGTTTTAGGGGGAACGGGGCGAGTCGCCACTGGCGGCCCGCCCCGTTTTTTGTTGCTCGCGTTGTAGTGCGGATCGATGCAGTTCCGACGGGCGGGCTGGCGTATGGAGCGCGGGCGCTCGCGGCTCCACTGTGCTGCAAGCCTGTGTTCGGGCAGGCCTGCAGCGCCATGTCCTCTTGTGTCAGGCCAGCTTGTCGAGTAGCGCCTGCGCGTGGGCGCGAACCTCGTCGCGCAGCTGTGCCGGGGCGAGCGCCTCCACGTCGCCCATGCTTGCCACGACCTCCTGCACGAGCCACGCCGAGCCTTCCTGCCAGGGAATCTGGGCGATGAAGGCGCCGCGTGCCTGCTCGTCGGGCGTGAGTGCCGCGATCTGCTCATCCGTCGGATTCGAGAGGGCCTCAAGCCCCGGCCAGGCGGCCTGTCGAAGTGCGGTGGGGTCGTGGACGGCGAGAACCGCCTGCTCGGCGTCGGCCAGGAACGTCTGCGCGGAGCCGCCCGGTACGGGAGTGGCGTCTCGCGGCTCGAAGGTCTCGCCCGTGGGCGTGGGGGCGCTCAGCATGCGGTCCACGCGGAAGACGCGCATGGCATGGCGCAGGCGGCACCATGCGCTGACCGACCAGCTGCCCAGGGTGGAGTCGTACCAGATCTGGGCGGGCTCCACGGCGCGGTGCGAGCGCGCCCCTTTGGCGTCGAGGTAGTCGAACTCCACCACCTGGCCTTGCGCGACCGCCTCGGCGAGGGTCTCAAGCGCCCCGACGGGCATGGTGCGCTGCCCCAGGACCGTGTCGAGCCGCGTGAGGTTGAAGTCGGGCAGGGCCCCGCGCACCAGGCTCGCGAGATGGCCGTCCGCGTCGGCCCCCGAGGAGCGCAGCGCCACCATGAGGGCCAGGGCCTCCGCGTGGCTGAGGCGCAGGAGGCCGTCGAAGGCAAAGTTGAGCCGGTGGGGCCACACCATGCCGCCGTCGTCAAGCTCCACCCAGGCGGCGGGCACCGCGTCGCCGCAGTCGTAGTTGATCTTGTCGATGATGCGCCGGCACTCCTTGGGCGACATGCCTGCCAGACGGGCGAACTCCTCAATGCTCACAGGGTCGGCGTCGCGTGCGACGTCGAGCGGGGAGAGGGCGTTCACCGTTTGGAGCACGCGAATCATCTGGTCGAGCGTCGCGCTCTTCGATTGCCGTCCCCTAGCCATGCGCCTGCGCCGTCCTCTCGAGTTCTTGCGCCACCATGAGGCGCACGTGTTCGGGGCTCGCCAGGGCAAGGCCGGCCTGTAGGGCCCGCACCGCCCAGCGGCAGAGCGCCTCCTCGCTGCGTGCGACTACCTGCCAGGTGGTGTCGTCCACCCATTCGCCGCGCCCCAGGCAGACACGCTCGGCCGCCTGGCGGTCGCCGATGAGCTGGAAGGTGGCGCAGATGTGCTCGGTGCCGTACTCGCAGGGCAGGCCCCTCCATGTGGAGATGCTGAAGTCGTCCGGCACCTCGTAGCCCTGCTTCCCAAGTTTTACGGACGCGGGGTCGATCCGGTCGTCGCGAAAGACGCGCATGCCTGATTTGCCCAGGTCATAGGCCACAAAGAACAAATGGGTGTCATGGCGGAAGACCCCGTAGACCTCGACGGTGCGAGGCGAGGTGCCGCCCTTGGCGTCCGTGTAGTCGAAGCTCGCGCGCACGCGTCGCGCATAGGCGTCGAGGATGGTTTCGAGACCCGCGCTGTCGTCGGCGCCCGACGCCTGCCCGCCGAGCAGACGCGCCGGGTCGCTGCCCAGGACGAGCTTGTCGTGGGCGCGGCGCAGACGGTCGAGATAGGCCTCGCTTCCTGGTTGGGCTCCAGCCTGCTGTGAGGAGAGGTACGCCTCAAGGAGCATGCAGATCTGCATGACAGGAACCTGGAGCTGGGAGGTGGGCTCCATATAGGTTGCCGACTTGTCCACGCGCCATGCGGTCTCGTCGAAGACCTTGACTTCCTCAAGGTAGATGCCGTTGGCCTTGAGGTCGTCGCGCATGCGCCGAAACGTGCGCTCGTAAGACTCCGCCTGCAGTCCGGGCTGGCCCAGAAGGCCCCGGTCGGCCATCTGTGAGACGGTGAGGGGCTCGCTCAGGGCCCAGAAGAGCAACATGAGCTTCGCATCGGGCTTGATGTACCCGGAAAGGGCTGCGACGTGCTCCATCGGCCCTCCTTTCAGCTGCGTTCAATGCCATGGGGCGATTATCAGCAAACTATGCGACAAATTGAGGAAGTCGCTGCAAACAGGCGTGCATCGTGCGATGATTATAGAATCTGCAAGTGAGTCTCCCCCGAGGCCCACGAGAAAAGAAGGAGTTTCATATGTGCGCAGCCTCTG
Source organism: Alistipes onderdonkii (assembly GCA_963648855.1). GTDB lineage: Bacteria > Actinomycetota > Coriobacteriia > Coriobacteriales > UMGS124 > UMGS124. The sequence continues at coordinate 7,698 of CAVJGP010000010.1, forward strand.
CGGGTAGCCACTTTACCAGCTCGGGCAAGGGTTCCTCCAACCAGGCCGGGACCTCGCCCTCCCATGCCTCGTCGCCGTACGGCACGGGCTCTCATAACCTTTCCAGCTATGCACCCAACGGCAGCGCCTCGTCGCCCATGCGTCCCGTGTATCCCACGAGCAAGAGCGGTGAGACCGAGGAGTTCCTGGCCATCATGGGCGCATCCCAGAACCAGGCGCAGGAGCAGCCGCAGCTCACGCCCGCCGACTCGCCCGTGAGCGGTCCGGCCAACCCGCTCGTGGCCGCCAAGATGGCCAACACCGCCGGCGCCGAGTCGGGTCTCTTCCCCATCCAGGGCGGCGCGGGCCAAGGTGCCGCCAGGGAGTTCGACACGGCATTCAACGAGGGAGGCTCCAAGAAGACGGGCGTTGTGGTGGCGGTCATCGTCATCATCGTCGTCGTGGCCATCTTCGCGGCGGCCTTCTACTTTGTGTCGAGCCAGGAGGCAAGCCAGGCAAAGCAGAACCTCGACGCCGCCGTGGAGTCGCTGACCTCCACCGACAGCGTCATCTCGAGCGTGGACGCGGCCATCGCCACGCAGATGAGCGGCGGCGACTCCCGCGAGGAGCTTTCGCGCGCTCTTGAGCAGTCCACCACCACCCAGAACAGCCTGTCGAGCGCCGAGACGAGCGCCAACGACGCACTGCGCAACGCCTCCAAGATGAGCGCCCAGCAGCAGGACGCCGCAAACGCCGTGATCACGAGCGTTTCGGCCCGCCGTTCGATGCTTGAGGCCGCCCGCCAGATCCAGAGCGCCGACTCGGGTACCTCCGGCGCCCTCGACGTTCTGACCCAAGCGTACGACCTTGCCGCCCAGGCCAGTTCCAAGCTCTCCTACGCCGACGAGCTGTGGAGCGCGTACAACGGCGGCGGCGACATCAGCTGGCTCAACGCCCAGGACATCCTGGACAACGAGACGTCCGCCTACAACGACCTGCAGAACGCCCTCTCCATCGTGAACGACGCGGCAGCCACCTACACCTCCGTTGACTTCAACGTCATCCAGACGTACCTGAGCGCCTACGCCGACCAGACGAGCGCCCGTTACACCCACAACAGCTACATCATCAACAACAACGATACCGACAGCGCCAACAACCAGATGGATTGGTACAACAACGCCACTGCCAATCTTGACGCTGCCAAGGCGAACCTGCCTGCCACGGCCAGCGAGTACGTGACGCAGTACGGCCCCAGCGATGCCTCGGTGGACGCCTACCTCTCTAATTACTCCTATGCCCGCGAGAAGCTCGTGGCCGCCGACGCCACGGTGAGCTCCTACGCCTCGACGACCCCTGCGGTGAGCGGCGAGCTGCCTGCGGCCCAGCAGGAGCAGGCGGCCGAGGCCACCGACGCAGCGCAGGTCGACGAGCAGGCTGCTGATGGCGAGCAGGCCGCGACCGAGGAACAGCCCGCTGAGGAGCAGACGTCTGAGGAGCAGGCGGCCTAGGCACGTACCCTCTGAGCCGACTTGTGGCTCCAACTCAAACACACCACTGAAACGAACCCATGTACGACACGCTTGGAAGGAACACCCGGATGGCTGACGCCAAGGAAACCATGCGCTACCTCACGAAGGAATATGAGATTGCCCCTGCGGGCACCCGTGAGGAGATCGACGCCGCAGCGGCTCTTGCCCGCGTCTTTCATCAGCATGGGCTGCAGTCGATGCAGAAGAGCTTTAATTACACCTGGCATGGCAATCTGGGTCTTGCGGTGCTCTCGATCCTCGTCGCCCTCTTCACGCTTCTGGGCGTGCTGCTCTCCGGCGTCGTGAGCGTCGTGATGTTCGTGCTCGTTGCCGTCTGCGGCGTGCTCTATCTGCTCGACACGCGTTTCGGCATCAAGACCTATGCGCTTCTGGGCTTCAAGGGCGCCAGCCAGAACGTCGTCGCTCGTCATCCCGCAGCCGTGGCGCCCTCCGACGGCCAGAAGGCGCGCCCCGTGGTGGTCATCGCCCACTACGACACGCCCCGCTCTGACATCCTGAGCAAGCCGGCTTTCGCTTGGATCAAGCCGTACCTTCCCCGCATCATGGACGTCGCCTTCATCGTGAGTGTGGTGTGCCTGCTCGTCCAGCTGCTGTCGTTCCTGTCGGGCATCCATGCGTTCTGCGCCGCCTTGGCCGTGCTCGCTTCGGTCGCCCTCATCATCTGGGCCGTCTGCACGCTGCTGCACCTCTTCGTGCTCTCTTACACCCTTGGCGCCAACAATAACAAGTCGGGCGTGGCCGCCGTCTTCGGCGTGCTCGACCGCATCCGTCCCTGCCCCGACGGCATGCCCTTCGGCCCGGACGACGAGATTCGCGATGAGGCCGACCTCGCCGGCGCCGTCGAGCCCGACCAGGCCGACGAGGACGACGACGCCGAGGCGAACGCTTCCGTGCGCCCTGCCCGTGCCCAGGCCGCCTCGCGTCCCACGCGTACCGAGGAAGCACAGCCCCGCCGCGCCCGCGCCGAGGCTCCCGCTGCTGACGAGGACCGCATGGTCATGCGCCCGCGCCGTCCCCTGGAGGCGAGCCCCGCTCCCCAGCAGCCCGCCGCTCCGAAGGCCACGCGCCACGGCCTGAAGACCCTGCGCTCCATGGGCATCCTGCCCGAGACCTGCCAGATCGAGTACGTGGCGCAGGAGGCCCGTCCCGCCCACAGGGCTAGCCAGCCCGATGTGGCCGCCGCCGAGCAGGAGCAGCTGCAGGGCCGCACGACCGTCTTCAACTCCGTCGAGTTCGAGGCTCAGCCCGCGCCCGCGCCTCTCGACCCTGAGGCCAAGAAGGACGCCGAGGCCGACGCGATGTTCGCCTCCATCGTGCGCGAGAACCGCCTCTCGGGCGACTCCAGGCCGGCCGCCGCTCAGACCTCGCTGCTTTCGCCCCTCGACTCCTCGGTGAGCACCATCACCTCCGCCGACGAGCCCGATACCGAGCTGCGCGGCGCCGGGGCCACCCCGCGTGATGTCGCCATGCACTCGGCCAACGTCTCGGCCCAGTTCGTGATGGATGAGCCGAACTCCTTCACCGCCTCCGTCATCCAGGACCCCACCTGGGGCACCTCTTCGTTCAAGCCTGTCTCGGCCAGCACCACGGCCACCCGCTTCCTGGGCGACTTGCCCGACCCCGCCGTGGCCGCCGTCGACCCGTACGGCGTGTCGAACATCCAGACCGTGGGCGACTACAACCCCGACGACTTCTCCAGCATGGACTTCGAGACGGGCACGCACCAGTCGGTGACGCCCGCCATGCTCGAGCAGGCTCGCCGTCAGGACCTCGCCGGCTTCTCCACCGAGCTTTCCGACTCCCCCAAGCGCGGTCGCAAGGCCAAGAAGTCGCGCCAGAAGGGCCGCATCTCCACCCGCGCCGCCGACATGCAGCAGCAGATGCAGGAGCAGTCCTTCAACGATTGGCTCGGCCTCGACGAGGACTACGACGCCAAGAAGAACGGCGCTCAGATTGGTTCCTGGGACAACTTCAACGATGACAACGCGGGTCGCGCCGGCAACAACCCCCGCTGGCAGGGCGGCGCCGCCCCGCGCCGTCAGCGCCACGTGAGCGCCGAGGCCGAGGAGGCCGTGCGCGCCCGCCGCGCCGCCATGCGCCTGGGCGACCGCGACCTTACCGCCCATGAGGTGTGGTTCGTGCTCACCGGCGCCGGCGAGGCTGGCAACGCCGGCATCCGCGACTTCATCTCCACCTATCGCGACCAGGTGAACGGCGCCTACTTCATCAACCTTGAGTGCCTGGGCGCAGGCAGGCAGTCCCTCGTGGTTGAGGAGCGCGCCGACCACAGCGCCATCAAGGCCGACCGCCGCCTCGTGAACCTCTTCGGCCAGGCAAGCGTGGACATCAACCGCCCGCTCGCCCTGGCTCGCATGCCCTGGCGCTCGAGCGACGCCAGCGTTGCGCTCGACTGCGGCTGCCGTGCCGTCACCCTGTGCGGCGTTGACCGCGGCGTGCCCGCCAACGCGCAGTGGACGGGCGACTCCCCCGAGAAGCTCGACCCGCTCGCCATCGAGGATGCGGTGGACATGGTGGTCGAGGTCATCAAGAACGCCTAAGGCACCGAGAACCTGTACGACGAAGACACATGCGGCCGCTCCGGCGGGGCCAGAAGGCCCAACGGGGCGGCCGCATCCGTTTAGAAGGACGCAACGTGAGAATCATCGTGGTGGGATGCGGACGCGTGGGCAAGCAGCTTGCGGAGGTTCTCGACACCCCCGAGAACCTCGTGACGGTCATCGATATCGACCCAGCCGCGCTTGCCGGGCTCTCCAGCGAGTTTCAGGGGATGCGTGTGGTGGGGCACGGTTACGACGAGATGGTGCTTGAGCAGGCCGGCATTAAGGACTGCGACGCCTTTGCCGCGGTCACGAGCCTGGACAACGTGAACCTCATGTCCAGCGAGGTGGCGCGCCGGCTCTACGACGTGCCCCACGTGCTCATCCGCCTCATCAACCCCGAGCACATCCAGCTCTACAAGCAGCTCGGCCTGGACTACATCTGCGACACCGAGCTTGTGGCGGAGAGCATGGCCGCCAAGGTGCGTGCCCGCCGGGCCCACCACCTGGAGACGTTCGGCGAGTACGAGGTGCTCCGCTTTACCCTGCAGACCCCGCGCGTCATACACGTGCGCGACCTTGAGGCGTTGGGCGAGGTGCACGTGGCCCTCTTCGAGCACGATGACGAGCAGTTCCTGGCAACGCACGGGATGTTCCTGCACGACGGCGACACGGTGGTGGCGGTGGCGCATGAGAGCGCCCTGCCGGCGCTTGCCGAGTATATGAAGGGCGAGCCCATCCAGGGCTTGACTGAGGTGAGCTCGGCCCTGGCCGGTCTGGTGACGAGGGGGTAGCGCATGTACTTCGTACTGGGAGGCGGCGGCAAGGTGGGTGAGGCCGCCGCGAAGCTGCTGCTGGCGGCAGGGCACGAGGTGGCGATCGTCGAGAGCGACAAGGATCACATCTCCACGCTATGCCAGCACCTCACGGGGCGCGTCATGGTCATCGATGGGGACTGCTGCGACACGAAGTCGCTCGTCGCGGCCGGAATCAAGAACGCCGACGTGTACTGCGCCCTGTCGGGTCACGACGACGACAACCTCGCGTCGTGCGAGATAGCCTCGGCCCTGTATCGCGTGCCGCGCAACGTGGCCCGCGTCAACGACCCGCGCAACGAGCGCATCTTCGTGAAGATGGGCATCGAGACGGTGAGCTCCACCACGGCCATCGCCAACATGGTGCAGTCGGCGATGATCATGTCGTCGGGCGAGCGCAACGTGATGCCGCTGGCACACGACGGCTTCGTCCTCATGGAGGTGCAGACGGCGGGCCTTTCGGGCGGCACGGAGAGCGCCCGACGCGTGAGCGAGATTGACCTGCCCGAGGGCGCGTCGCTGCTTGCGCGCTGGTCCGACGGGGCCTATCGGCCGGTGGCACCCTCAACGCTCATTGCATCGGGGGCGACGGTCCTCGTGGCGGCACGCCCCGAGGACGAGCCGGAGGTGCGTCGCGCACTCTTTGACCTGTAGCCTCGAGTAGGGGGCGGCTCTGGGCGGTTGTTCAAGCGGTGAATTGGCGCGTACACGCAAGAATTGCACGTTCGATGGAGTAATATCCGACTCTGCGGGTCGTTAGCTCAGTTGGTAGAGCAGGGGACTTTTAATCCCAAGGTCGCGGGTTCGACCCCCGCACGACCCACCATCGCACACGAGCGGGCCAGGCAGCGAAGATTGCCTGGCCCGTTTTGGTTTCTGTGGCGCAGGTTGCGGAGGTTGCGGCGGAGCCTGCAGCTGGAGTCTACAGCCGCAAGAATACGACGGTGCCTCAGACACGACGGCGGGATGTTCGACTGGGTTATCGTCTGCGAAAGCGTGGCGTCTTTGCTGCGCCGTAGGTTTTCGCCCAAGCCCAAGCCCACGTTCTTGTTCTCGTTCTCGCCCGGGCTCTCAGCCTCGTCCTCGCACAATCGCATTTTGACCCGGTCCCAATTGAACAAGTTCTACCGCTTGAAGAGCGTCGGGTCCTCGGAGTCGCTCTGTCGTCCCAGGGCAAATGTGAGCCAGGATGCGACCTCCTGCGTGAGCCGTCGCATCGCGGCTGAGTCGCCGGGCCCGGCCTGCGTGAGGCCGCTCGGCACGAGGAAGACGCGCCGCCACAGCGCCCGGTTGCGCACCATCACCAGCTCGTAACGCCAGATCTGCTCGTAGGTTTGGGCATCCATGCCCAGGTGCTCCCGATACCAGCCGGGCACATTGCGCACGCCCTCGTCGGCCAGGAACTCCTTGACGTCGCCGCAACCGGCCATGGGGTAGTCGGGGATGCGGTAGCCGTCGTGTCGCGCGATGTGCCAGATGAGCATGCGTCCGTCGGGAAAGCGCACAAGGTCCTCGCCCATAGCCTCGTCCACCAGCCGTACGAGCCGAGCAGGGCTGACGCCTCGCGCCATGGGTTCGACCCCGCCCCTGAGCAGGCACTCGATGCGCTCCACGACCCCGACCAGCATCCACTGCCTCCTCTTACAACAAAAAAAGCCGGACGCCCTGGGGGCATCCGGCTTTGGCAATGCATGGAGCGGGCAACGGGATTCGAACCCGCGAATACCAGCTTGGGAAGCTGGGGCCTTACCGCTTGGCGATGCCCGCGTGAGTGGCAGAATACCACAAGTTCCCAGCCATGCCAGCCCATATCGTAGAAACATCCCATTTTGTTCGGAGCGCGCAACGCGCACGGCTCGCATGTCGTATTCTGAGCGGGTGCAACTTTTACGCCCGCCGCAGCAGTTGGCGGCTTCGGACTAGGGGAGGAACCATGCAGAAGGCTGAGATTCTCGAGCTCATCAAAGACGCCATGCGTGCCAAGGACAAGGCGCGCCTGTCCATCCTTCGCCAGGTGAACGAGGAGTTCAAGAAGATCGAGATCGACCAGCGCCGCGAGGTCACGGAGGCCGACGTCACGGCTTGCGTGAAGAAGCTCATCAAGATGACCTCCGAGACGCTTGAGTTCTCGCGCAAGGCCGGCACCGACCCCGACCGCACCGAGATGCTCGCCGGCCAGGTCAAGGTGCTCGAGGACCTGCTGCCCGCCCAGCTTTCGGGTGCCGAGCTCGAGGCTCTCATCGACCAGATCCTGGCCGAGGGCGGCTACAGCTCCAAGAAGGACATGGGCAAGGTGATGAAGGAGCTCACCGCCCGCACCGACGGTAACTTCGACAAGCCCTGCGCCGCGAAGGTCCTGGGAGGCAAGCTTGTCTAGCGATGACGGCTGGAACGACGCCTGGAACGACGTGTCGTACGACCCGCTGACGGGGACCTCCGACTCGTCGCAGTCCAAGGCACAGCCGTCCTACGACCAGCAGGCCACGCAGCAGATCCCTGCCGGTTACGCGCGCGCCCATGCCGTGAACCCCCTGTTCGTGCCTGAGGTGAAGAAGACCAAGAAGAAGAAAGGCTCGAAGGGCCTCATGGCCCTTGCCGTGCTGCTGCTCGTGGCCGGTGTAGCTGCCATTGGGGTGGCCGCCTACCTGTTCTTCTCCTCGCAGGCCGAGTACAAGGCGGGCAGCGACGAGTACGCGACGCTGGCGGAGGAGGCCGTGGTGCAAAACGAGGCCACGAACACCCCCACGGTGGACTTCGCCGCGCTCACCCAGCAGAACCCGGAGATCGTGGGTTGGGTGCAGATTCCCGGCACCATCGTGAACTACCCGGTGGCCCAGCACTCCGACAACGACTGGTACCTTGAGCACACCTTCCTGGGCCAGTACAACCTGGCCGGGTCGGTCTTCATGGACTCGAACTGCTCGAGCACGCTCAACGACTACGTGACGGTGCTCTACGGCCACCACCTCAAGAACGGCGCGATGTTCGCCAAGGTGGCCGACTACTCCGACCAGGCCGAGTTCGACACTCTGAGCACGGTGTACTACGTCACGGCCGACGGCACCCTGCATACGCTGGAGCCCCTGTGCACCATCGTGGTTTCGGGCTACGACTCCACCATCCTGCACTACAGCTTCATCGACTACAACGACTTCTCGTCGTACACGCAGTCGCTGATTACGAGGTCTTCGGCGCGCGCCACCAACGCGACGCCCGACGGCGTGACGCACCTCTATATACTTTCGACCTGCAGCTACGCGACGGACAACGAGCGCACCATGCTCGTGTGCGTCGAGCGCGGCGACACGAGCGCCCTGGGAACCGACGCTCAGGTCGCCGATATCCAGTCCGCTGCCAACGAGGCCGCGGGCGTTTCAACCGACGGAGAGGCTTAGGAACAGATGTATCCCACAGACGACCTAGACGCCCTGTTCGACCCGGACGCCCCGGCCGACCATCCCGAGGAGGAGTGCGGCGTCTTTGGCGTGTGGGCCCCGGGCAAGGACGTGGCCCGCATGACCTACTTCGCCCTGCATGCCCTGCAGCACCGCGGTCAGGAGTCGGCCGGCATCGCCATCGGCGACGGCTCGACGGTGCTCGTGCGCAAGGACGAGGGCCTCGTGACCCAGGTGTTCTCCGACGCCGACATCGCCACGCTCAAGGGCGACCTGGCCATCGGCCACGTGCGCTACGGCACAGCCGGCGGCAGGGGATGGGCGGGCGCGCAGCCGCACCTGTCCACCATCGGCGACGTCATCATCGCCCTGGCCCACAACGGCACCCTCGTCAACTTCGAGAGCCTGCGCCGCCAGCTCATCGACCTGGGCGTGCCGTTCATGTCCAACACCGACTCCGAGGTGGCCACGCGTCTCATCGGCTACTTCACGCAGAACACCCACCACATCCGCGAGGGCATCCGCTGCACGATGGAGCTGCTCGAGGGCGCCTACGCGATGGTGCTCATCAACGGCGACTCGCTCTACGCCTTCCGCGACCCCAACGGCATCCGCCCGCTCGTGCTCGGCAGGCTTCCCGGCGAGGGCGGCTGGTGCGTGGCAAGCGAGACCTGTGCCTTCGACATCCTGGGCGCCGAGTTCGTGCGCGAGGTGAGGCCCGGCGAGGTGTTGCGCATCAACGCCGAGGGCCTCGTGAGCGAGCAGGCCGTGGCCCCGCGCCGCAAGGCCCTGTGCGTCTTCGAGCATGTGTACTTCGCCCGCCCCGACTCCGTGATGAACGGCCAGTCGATCCACTCCATGCGCGTGGCCATGGGCGAGCAGCTCGCCCGCGAGAGCGCCGTGGATGCCGACCTCGTGATCGGCGTGCCCGACTCGGGCCTGCCCGGCGCCGAGGGCTTCTCGCGCGCCACGGGCATTCCCTGCCGCACGGGCTTCGTGAAGAACCGCTACGTGGGCCGCACCTTCATCCAGCCCACCCAGGAGATGCGCGAGCTGGGCGTGCGCCTCAAGCTCAACCCCCTGCGCGAGACCATCGAGGGCAAGCGCATCATCGTGGTGGACGACTCCATCGTGCGCGGCACCACCTCCAAGCAGATCGTGCGCATGCTGCGCGAGGCCGGCGCCACCGAGGTGCACATGCGCATCGTGAGCCCCGAGGTCAAGTGGCCGTGCTTCTACGGCATCGACACCGACGTGCAGTCGCAGCTCATCTCGGCCCGCAAGACCCCCGAGGAGGTGTGCGAGTGGATCGGCGCCGACAGCCTGGCCTTCCTGAGCCAGGAGGGGCTGCTTTCCTGCGTGCCTGAGGGCGGCTACTGCTGCTCGTGCTTCGACGGCGCCTACCCGGTGGAGATCCCGCCCATCTTCTCGCAGGGCAAGTTCCTTGACGGCTATTCCCCCAACAACCTGGCAGAAGCCTCCGCGTGCAGCCACCGCCTCGTGAGCGACGTGGCCGCAGAGATTGAAAAGGAGTACGAGTAAATGGACAGCGCAAAGCAGCAGTTCACCTACAAGGACGCCGGCGTGGACACCACCGAGGGCGCCCGCGCGGTCGACGCCATCAAGGCGTGCGTGGCCACCACGAACCGCCCCGAGGTCATCGGCGGCCTGGGCGGCTTCGGCGGCCTCTTCAGCGCCGCGAAGCTCAAGGACATGGAAGAGCCCGTGCTCGTGAGCGGCACCGACGGCGTGGGCACCAAGCTGCGCCTGGCCCAGGTGTTCGACCGTCACGAGACCGTGGGCATCGACCTGGTGGCCATGTGCGTGAACGACCTGCTCGCCTCCGGCGCCGAGCCCCTCTTCTTCCTGGACTACATCGCCATTGGCCACATCGAGGCCGAGCATGTGGCCAAGATCGTGGGCGGCATCGCCGAGGGCTGCCGTCAGGCGGGCTGCGCCCTGGTGGGCGGCGAGATGGCCGAGCACCCCGGCGTGATGGCCAGCGACGACTACGACCTCGCGGGCTTCTGCGTGGGCGTGGTGGACAAGCCCCGCATGATCCTGCCCGAGATGGTGCAGGAGGGCGACGCCATCCTGGGCATCGCCTCCTCCGGCCTGCACTCCAACGGTTACTCGCTGGCCCGCCGCGTGCTCATCGACGAGTCGGCCGACCTGGCCCAGTACACCGCACCGCAGGAGCGCTTCGGCGGCGAGAGCCTGGTAGACGCCATGCTCAAGCCCACGCGCATCTACGTGAAGCCCATCCTGGGCCTGCTCGAGGCCGGCCTGGGCGTGCACGGCGTGGCGCACATCACGGGCGGCGGCATCACCGAGAACCTGAACCGCGTGCTGCCGGCCAACCTCGACGCCGAGGTGGAGTGGGGCACCTGGGACGTGCCCCCCGTGGTGCAGGCCGCCGTCGAGGCCGCCAACCTCTCCGACGAGGAGGCGTACCGCACGTTCAACATGGGCGTGGGCATGTGCGTGGTGTGCGACCCCGACGACGTGGACGCCATCGCCGAGTCGCTGACCGCCGCTGGCGAGACGGTGTTCCCCGTGGGCCGCATCGTCGAGGGCACGGGCAAGGTCGTCTACCGCTAAGCGTTGCATCACGGGGCCGCAGCAACGACGCGCACCGGGCGAGGGCACGAATGACGTGCGCCGCCGCCGGCATGCGCCGAGGTGCCGCGGCCCCCATTCCGTTTTAGGTCGCATGAGAGAAAGGGGCCGACATGGCCATCAAGCTGGGTGTTCTCATTTCGGGCTCGGGCACGAACCTGCAGGCCATCATCGACCGTATCGCCGACGGCTCGCTCGACGCGAGCGTGGAGATCGTCATCTCGAGCCGCGAGAGCGCCTACGGCCTCAAGCGCGCCGCCGAGGCGGGCATCCCCACGATGTCGCTCACGCCCGACCTCTACCGCGCCGACCCCATCGCCGCCGACGAGGCCATCGCCTCGACGCTGCTGGCCCACGGCGTGGACTACGTCATCATGGCCGGCTACATGCGCATGGTGCGCGAGCCGCTGCTCGAGGCCTTCCCCAACCGCATCGTGAACCTGCACCCGGCGCTTTTGCCCTCGTTCAAGGGCGCACACGCCATCCAGGAGGCCTACGAGCGCGGCGTGAAGGTGACAGGCGTCACCGTGCACTTCGCCAACGCCGACTACGACTGCGGCCCCATCATCGCCCAGCAGCCCGTGTGCGTGCAGGAGGGCTGGTCCCAGGACGACCTCGAGGCCGCCATCCACGCCGTAGAGCACGAGCTCTACCCCGCCACCATCCAACTCCTCGCCCAGGACCGCGTGCACGTTCAACCCGACGGCAAGGTAGCGATCACCGAGTAGTTACCAACCCGCGAGCCACCCAGTCTCGCCCGCCTCAGCTCGCCAAAGGCGAGCCTGAGGCCCCCCCGCACGTCTCCCAACAAAGAGGCGCCCCGGCCCGCAAGCCCGGAGCGCCTCTTTTCATTCCTACGACAGATCTTGACCTTGACCTTGACCTAAGAGGCGTCAGGGTGCGTCAAATGCAAGGCGGAAGAGGGCGAAGCGTACTGAATGTACGTGAGCCCTCTTCCAACGCCGCAGTTGGCGTGCCCTGATCGCCTCCCCTTACGCCCGCTTCTTCGACCGACGTGCGCCGAATTGATGGCGCGGGCCGCGCTCAAGGAGAACCACATTCTCCACGTGGTCCGTATGCGGGAACATGTCGACCGGGCAAATGCGCTTGATGCGATAGCCGTTGCGCACAAGCGCCTTGATATCCCTGACCTGCGTCTTGGGCTCGCAGCTGATGTAGACCACGCGGCTGGGCCCCAGGCGGCTGAGGTTGGCGAGGAACGCCTGGCTGGAGCCGGCGCGGGGCGGGTCCATGAACACCACGTCGAGCTGCTCGCCGCGACGGGCCATGCGCGCGAACTCGCTGCCGGCGTCGGCGGTGACGAAGGTGGCGTCCTCGATGCCGTTGAGCTGGGCGTTCACCTCGGCGTCGCGCACGGCCTCGCCGTTGCGCTCGATGCCGATGAGCTCGGCGCCGCTGGCCTTGGCGGCCACGATGCCGATGGTGCCCGTGCCGCAGTAGGCGTCGCCGATGCGATCGGAGGAAGTGAGGTGGGCCATCTCGATGGCAACCTCGTAGAGGGCCTCGGCCGCGATGGGGTTGGTCTGGTAGAACGAGCTGCTCGAGATGCGGAAGCGGCAGCCGCACAGGATGTCCTCGATGTAGCCCGGGCCAAAGAGCACCTTCTCCTGCTTGCCGAGGATGACGCTCGTGCGCTCGGTGTTGGTGTTGAGCACGACGGTCGTGACCTCGGGGTGCTCGTCGAGGATGGCGTCGATGAAGGCCTCGGGTAGCTCCTCGGCGTTGCACACGAGGGTGAGCATGATCTCGCCGGTGGCGTGGGCGATGCGCACGAGGGCATAGCGCACGACGCCCTCGAAGGTCTTCTCGCTGTAGGGCTTCACGCCGAACTCGGGCATGAGGCGGGCCACCGTGGCGATGATGGGGCGGGCGGCGGGGTCTTCCACCATGCACTGCTTGCAGGGGACGATCCAGTGGCTGCCCTTCTCGAAGATGCCCCAGCGCACGGTGTCGCGGCCGTCCTTGGTCTTGCCCGGGGCGAGGGGCAGCTGCACCTTGTTGCGGTAGCCGCGCGGGTCCACCATGCACATGAGGGGCTCGACCTCGACGGGGTAGTCGGCGAAGAGCTCCTCGATGTAGTCCTGCTTGCGCTCGAGCTGCATGTCGTAGGGCATGGCGAGCCACTCGCAGCCGCCGCAGCGATCGGCCACGGGGCAGTGCACGGTCACGCGCTGGTCGAGCAGGTCGTGGTGGTCGTACTTCTCACCGGCCTCGTCCTCGCCCTCATCGTCGGCACGGCTGCCGCGGGGCGCGGGCTCGTCTTCCTCGTCGTCGGCCCAGCGGTCGGCGCCCTCGTCGTCGAAGGGGTAGGCGTCGTCGAAGCCGCGCCCGTCCTCGTCGCGGGGAGGCTGCCAGTCGTAGCCGTAGTCGTCATCAAATTCGTTGCTCATGGGGTCTCCTTCAGGCACGTGCGCCCCGGAGCGCGCAGGCCCATTCGATGTGCGCTTCTCAGGCGCGTGCACGCGGCTTGCCTCCGGGTTGGGCCGCGATGCTGCGCAGTGTATCAGACGTCCTGGCGCACCTCGTGGGCATCCTGTGTCTGCGCCGTCTCTACCTGGGACGTTTCATCCTTCTTGGCCGGGTTGCAGGTCTCATCCGCCTGTTCTGCCAGCTCGGCTTGCTTCTGGCGGTACTCGGCGCGAATCTTGTCGGCACGCGCCTTGTAAAGCTCGATCATCTTGTTGATGGCCCTGGGATCCATGACGCCCCTTCCCCTCAAACGCCGGACGCGGCCATTGTAGCGCCATGCCGCCATGGGCGCGCCACATGTGGGGCGCGGGTGTTTCCATCTATTGTCAATATGGTACCGAAAAACCGTCTTGCCCTATACTGAGCGGTTACGTACGGGGTCGTACACCTATACTTCCGCGTGCGTATCTGCCGTTTTGCATCCATTGCACGTCATAGTCGAAAGGCCAAGCCCATGGCACTCGTCGTCGCCAAATTCGGCGGCAGCTCAGTGGCCACTCCCGAGCGCGTGAAGAACGTCGCCCAGAAGTTGGTCCGCCGCCACAAGTCGGGCGACCAGGTGGTCGCCGTCGTCTCCGCCATGGGAGACAACACCGACCACCTGCTCGACCTTGCCCACTCAGTCAACTCCAACCCGCCCGCCCGCGAGATGGACATGCTCCTGGCAACCGGCGAGCAAGTCTCCGTGGCCGTGCTGGCCATGGCGGTGGAGGCGCTCGGCGTGCCCGCCGTGAGCCACACCGGCGCCCAGGTGGGCATCGTGACCGACCACACGCACACGAGCGCCAAGATCGACCGCATCGTGGGCATGGACCGCGTCAAGCGCGACCTGGAGGAAGGCAACATCGTCATCGTCGCCGGCTTCCAGGGCATCAACGCCGCCGGCGAGATCACCACGCTGGGCCGCGGCGGCTCGGACACCACGGCCGTGGCCCTGGCGGCCGCCATCGAGGCCGACTTCTGCGAGATCTACTCCGACGTGGACGGCGTGTACACGGCCGACCCGCGCATCTGCCCCAAGGCGCACCGCGTCGACCGCCTGAGCTACGACGAGATGCTCGAGCTCTCCGCCAACGGCGCGGGCGTGCTGCAGCTGCGCGCCGTGGAGTTCGCCAGCAAGTACGGCGTGGTCATCCGCGCCCGCTCCACCTTCATTGAGGATTCCAAGGGCACCGTCATCGAGGAGGCACCCGACCGTATGGAGTACACCGAGTACAGCGAAAGCGCCGTCCTGAGCGGCATCGCCCACGACCTGTCCGAGGCCAAGGTCACCCTGCGCCACGTCCCCGACCGCGCCGGCATCGCCGCCATCATCTTTGGCCGCCTGGGCCAGCTGGGCGTGAACGTGGACATCATCATCCAGGACGTGAGCCACGAGGGCCTCACCGACATCTCCTTCACCACCCCCATCAACGGGCTTGAGAACATCTCCGACGCCCTGGCCGCCCTGAGCGAGGAGGTGGGCGCCGAGGGCGTGGAGATCAACGCCCACATCGCCAAGGTGTCCCTTGTGGGCGCGGGCATGAAGAGCTACCCGGGCGTGGCGGCCAAGATGTTCAAGACGCTGGCTGAAAACGACATCAACATCTCGATGATCTCCACCTCGCCCATCTGCATCTCCACCGTCATCGACGCCGACCAGTGCACCAAGGCCGTCCAGGTGCTCCACACCGCCTTCGGCATGGACGAGGACGCGCCTGCCGGCACCGTCAAGGTGGTGCGTTAACATGGCGTGGGACAAGCCTATGCCCGCACGCCCCGTCGTGGCCGTGGCAGGCGCCACGGGCGCGGTGGGCCGCGAGATGCTCAAGTGCCTCGAGGCGCTCGACTTCCCCTGCGACGAGGTGCGCGCCCTGGCCTCGGCCAAGTCGGCCGGGCAGACGCTGCCCTTCCGCGGCGGCGAGATCGTGGTGCAGGAGATGACCCCCGAGAGCTTCCAGGGTGTGGACATCGCCCTGTTCAGCGCCGGTGCGTCCGTCTCGCGCGCCATGCGCCAGGCCGTGGTTGACGCCGGTGCCGTCATGATCGACAACTCCAGCGCCTTCCGCATGGAGCCCGACGTGCCGCTCGTGGTGCCCGAGGTCAACGCGCACGACATCGCCTGGCACTCCGGCGTCATCGCCAACCCCAACTGCACCACCATCCAGATGGTCGTTGCCCTGGAGCCCCTGCGCAAGCTGGGCCACATCGACCGCATCGTGGTGTCGAGCTACCAGTCCAGCTCGGGCGCGGGCGCCAAGGGCATGGCCGAGCTGCAGGAGCAGACCGGCGCCTACCTGGCCGGCGAGCCCTTCGAGCCCAAGGCCTTCGCCCATCAGATCGCCTTCAACTGCATCCCGCACATCGATGTCTTCATGGACGACGACTACACCAAGGAAGAGTGGAAGATGGTCGTCGAGACGAAGAAGATCATGGGCGACGACACGGTGAAGGTGGCCCCCACCTGCGTGCGCGTGCCGGTGCTTCGCTGCCACTCCGAGTCCATCAACCTCGAGTTCGACCGCACGGTGAGCGTGGAGGATGCCAAGGCTGCCATCGCAGCCGGCGAGCACGTGGTGCTCGAGGATGACCCGGCCAACAACGTCTACCCCATGCCTGCCCTGCATGCGGGCAGCTTCGACACCTTCGTGGGCCGCGTGCGCCGCGACCCCACCGTCGAGGGCGACCGCGGCCTGGCCCTGTGGGTGGTGGCCGACCAGCTCCTGCGCGGCGCGGCCCTCAACGCCGTGATGATCGCCCAGAAGCTTCTGCCCTGCTAAGAGGCCCTGCTAGAAGGCCCTGATACGGGGCCTGTCTGAGGCTTGTCGGGGGTGCGCCGGCGTCGTGCTGGGCGCACCCCTTTTCTGTATCCGCTGGCCTGCATGCGCGGCGTGCGGGCCGAATCACGAAAGGTGTGGGACATGATCGCTGCAATGAAGAAGACCCTCTCGCTCGCCGGGTGCGCCGCCCTTGCCCTTTCGCTTGCCTGTACGTGCGCGCCGAGCGGGGCGTACGCCCAGGACGACGCCGACCGCGAGACCATCAACCAGACGGCCCTGCTGCAGTCGCTCACCCTGGGCTATTACGACGGCTCCATCACGGTGGGTCAGCTCAAGGAGCTGGGCGACACGGGCCTGGGCACCTTCGACGGCGTGGACGGGGAGCTCGTGATGCTCGACGGCCATGTGTACCAGGCGCGCGGCGACGGCAGCGTGTCCGAGGCAAGCGACGACGTGACGGTGCCGTTCTGCGACGTCACCTTCTTCGACGCCGACGTCACGTGCGACCTGGGGGCCGTGAGCAGCCTGGACGAGCTGAAGGAGGCGCTCGACGAGCAGGTGGAGCTCAACGGCGCCAACAGCTTCTACATGGTGACGGTCGCCGCCAACTTCAAGCAGATCCACGTGCGCAGCGAGTACAAGCAGTCCAAGCCCTACGCGCCCCTCGCCCAGGTCCTGGAGAAGGACCAGACCGAGTACCAGTACGAGGACGTGAACGGCACCATCGTGGGCCTGTACTGCCCCTCGTACGTCTCTTCCATCAACATGCCGGGCTGGCATTTCCACTTCGTGAGCGCCGACGCCACCGTGGGCGGCCATGTGCTCGACGCGCAGTTCGACTCCGCCGTGGCGCAGCTCGACGTCACGCCCTCCATCAAGATCACGGTGCCCGAAACCGACGACTTCAACGCCCTCGACCTGTCCCAGGACCAGTCGGGCGACATCAAGCAGGTCGAGGAGGAGCCCCAGCACACGAAGTAACGCGGTGCCACCTGACCCCTCGCGTATAATCGGGCGCGCACATGAGGGGAAAGGGGTTTTGACATGGGGGATGCGGGACGTGGGGCGCTCGAGTGCCTGAGGGGCATCGACGTGCGCGGCCTGGTGGGCTCGGCCTGCCTGTGGGCCTGGGTAGACACGATGTACAAGAGCGGGTTCTTCGCGCCCTTTGCGCCGCAGGCCCCCATGGCCGAGGTCGCCGTCTGGCTCACCTTCCTGCTCATCGTGGCTGTGAGCGCGCTCGTCCTGGTCTTTCGCAAGGCCGTGTCGAGCCGCTTCAACAGCCCGGGTGCGGCGCTTGCCTGCGGGGCGTGCGGCAGCGCGGGGTCGGCCCTCTTCATCGCGGCGGCCGTCACGGGCAGCTGGGCCGCGCTCGTGGCGGGCGCCGTGCTCTCAAGCGTGTTCATGGGGATGTCCATCCTGCAGTGGGGCGCGCTCTACTGTCGCGAGGGCGAGAAGTCGGCCACCATCTACGTGGCGGGCGGCTTCGCGTGCGTCTTCGTGCCCGACATCTCGTTCATGGTGATGGAGTCGGTGGCCTCGGCCGTCATCCCCGCGACGCTGCCGCTCATCTCCGGTGTGCTGTTCGCGCTGCTCCCGTCCGAGATGCGCTCGTATCGGCAGGCTGAGGGCGCCCACCCCGCTTCCAACGTGGCCATGCCGGCCGAGCCTGCTGTGGCGAAGAGGGGCCCCTTCGCGCGCGTGCGCCTATCGCTGGGCGTGAGCCCCTCCACGGTGTGCTCGCTTGCCCTCATCATGATCGGCCTGGGCTACATGCACCACCAGATGTCGTTTACCCCCGCAGCCGGGGCGGGGACGGACGTGGGCCTGGCCCTGTCCATCACGCGCTGCATCATCTCGGCGCTCATCTTCCTCGTGGCGATCCTGGCGCCGCGCCGCACGCACGTCATGTATCGCATCGGCCTTCTGGCCATCATCGCGGGCTTCTCGCTCATGCCGCTTATGGCCTCGAGCGACGAGTTCTGGCTGTCGGGCGCGGTGGTGCTCAGCGGCTACACCACCTTCGACGTGCTCATCTGGGTCATCGTGGCGCAAGTGGCCTACGCGGGCATGAGCGACGGCTTCGTGGTCACCTGCGCGGTGCGCATGCTCGTGTCGAGCCTCTTCTGCGGCCTGGGCGGCGTGGCGGGCATGCTGCTCGACGCACATGCGGCCTCGGCCCCCTTCCCCTACGCCGACTCCATCTTCGTGGGCTACCTCATGACGATCGCCGCCGTGCTGGTGCTGTCGGGCCGCGACGTGTGGGAGCTCTTCGACGCACGCCCCGCCCCGGCCGCGTCACAGCCCGACGCGCCTCAGTCGGCCGAGGCCGCGCTCGCCGCGCTTGCCGCGCAGTGGGGCCTCACGGATCGCGAGCGCGAGGTCTTCGGCTACCTGGCCGTGGGGCGCACCCAGCCCTGGGTGGCCGAGCGCCTCTCCATCTCGGAGTCCACCGTGAACTCCCACGTGCGCCACATCTACGGCAAGGCGGGAGTCAACAGTCGCCAAGGCCTGCTTGACCTGGTGTTTTGCGCGCAATCACCTGAAGCTGTCGATACGTCCGCATAGCTCCACACCTTCAGGGGATTCTGGGCGCGTCGTGTCTTCCGCACGTTTTGAGCCCATCGCCTTCTGCCCAAACTGATGCCCAGCACAAGCCGCACCCACACCGGATGCGGAAGGGCACGGACGGGGCCCCGCATAGCCGGGGCGCCCGTGAGCAGAAGGGGAAATGAGCATGTCCGACATCACGAGAAGGACCTTCGTTAGCACCGCAGCCGCAGCCGGCGCCCTGAGCGTGGCTGCCGCGGGCGTCGCCGTGGCAGACGAGGCCGCCGACGCATCCGCCTCCCAGCTCCACAGCTGGGAGGTCGCGCCCGACCCCATCGACGCGGCCGACATCTCCCAGACCCTGGAGTACGACGTGGTGGTCGTGGGCGGCGGCATGGCCGGCATGGGCGCGGCTCAGGCGGCGGCGCGCTTCGGCGCGAGCGTGGCCGTGGTTGAGCGCAGCGAGTGCGGGCGCTTCTGCGGCCTCGACATGTGTGCCATCGGCTCCAAGGTGCTCAAGGACAACGGCCTGGAGATCGACCCCGACAAGGCCGCGCGCCTCATGTACCAGGCAAGCCAGCAGACCACCAACTACAACCTCATCCGCACCTGGGCCACGCAGACTGCAGGCGTGCTCGACTACATCACCGAGCTGTGCGCGGCCAACGGCGTGACCGTCGAGCCCTCCACGGGCGGCACCTCCAAGGCCGGCTGGGACCAGATGCCCGAGCGCTACATCGTGTTCCAGGACGCCGTGCGCTTCTCCAACGAGGAGTGGGGCGTGTTCGACCGCCCCGACGGCAAGGAGCCGCACCAGAACCTGGGCGACGTGCTCATCAGCGACGCCACGAGCAACGGCTGCGAGTTCTTCTTCAACACCCATGCCGAGCAGCTCGTGGGCAGCGCGGCCGAGGGCGTGACGGGCGTCATCGCCACCGACGCCGACGGCAAGTACATCCAGTTCAACGCCAAGAAGGGCGTTGTGCTCGCCACCGGCGACATCTCCGGCAACCAGGAGATGGTGGACTGCTGGGCCCCCATCAAGAACTTTGCCGACGAGAGCGCCTACGTGCCCCAGGGCGCCAACTCCGGCGACGCCATCCTCATGACCAAGTGGATCGGCGGCGGCATCTCCAAGAGCCCGGCCGCCCCGATGATCCACCAGTTCACGATCGCGACGCGCAGCTACCAGTGCACGGCGTTCTTCCTCTCCATGCTTGCCGTGAACTCCGACGGCAACCGCTTCATGAACGAGATGCCCTTCGAGCCCTTCATCACCGACGCCCGCATGAACTCCAAGGGCAACGTGGCTTGGTCCATCCTGGACTCCAACTACGCCGAGTACGTGACCAAGCAGTTCCCCGAGGGCTACGAGTCCATGCTTCAGAGCATCCCCGGCGAGCTTGAGGAGCGCGTGGCCGACGGCGAGGTGTACCAGGCCGACACCCTGGAGGAGCTGGCCGAGATGATCGGCGTGCCTGCCGACAACCTCGTGGCCGCCGCCGAGGGCTACAACGCCATGGCCGAGAAGGGCGAGGACACCCAGTTCGGCGTGGTGGCCGACTGGCTCTCGCCCGTGCAGCAGGCCCCCTTCTACGCCATCCCGATCTTCGCCTCCAACCTGGCCGTGGCTTATGGCGTGCACGTCAACGATGACTCCCAGGTGTGCACCGACGACGACCAGCCCATCGCGGGCCTCTTCGCCGCGGGCAACTGCCAGGGCGACTTCTTCGGCTTCAACTACCCGGTGCACTGCCCCGGCTGCTCCACGGGCCGGTCGCTTGTGTTCGGCCAGCTCATCGGCGAGGCCCTGGCGAAGGACATCACCGTCACCGAGCTGATCGCCTCTCGATAGGCCAATCTCAGAAAAGAAAGGACTCACCCATGTCTGAGAACATCTCCCGTCGCTCCATGGTCTGCGCGGCCGCCGGCATGGCCGCCATCGCGGCTGCCGGTGCAGGCTCCGCCCTGGCCGACGTCGACCACAACATCGAGGTCACCGACGGCAGCCTCGTGGCCGGTTACACCGACCCCGCCCAGGTGGAGTGGGATTACGAGGCCGACATCGTGGTCATCGGCGCGGGCGGCGCAGGCCTTCCCGCCGGCGTGCGCGCCCTTGACGAGGGCCTCTCGGTGCTCTTCGTGGACGCCAACTACGACTGCGGCGGCCGCTGCGCCCTGTCCGGCGGCAACATGCACTCCGGCTGCGGCACCAAGATCCAGGAGAAGTACGGCATCGAGGACAGCCCCGACAAGTACTACGAGGACCACACCACGCCCCTGTGCATCAACTCCATCTACGGCGACCGCGACGTGGTGCGCTCCGTGGCCGACAACATGGCGCAGGCCTACGAGTACATCCAGGAGAAGGGCGTGCTCGTCAAGGACGTCGAGCCCATGCACCTGCCCGACTACACCGAGGGCGGCGACCAGCCCGAGAGCGTGGCCCGCTGGACCTATGCCGACCAGACCACCGAGGACTGGGCATCCTACGCCGACTACCTCTCGCCCTCCCAGGACGGCGCCTACCAGGACCGTTGCGGCATCGCTATCACCCGCCCGCTCGAGCGCACCGCGCGTGAGGGCGGCGCCCAGTTCCTGCTGAACTACCACATGGACAAGCTCTACCGCGAGGGCGTGCTCACCGGCCGCGTCGTGGGCGTCCAGGCCCACTACTCGCCCACGATCCTTCCCGGCGAGACCGAGCCGCTGGCTCCCCTGAGCCCCTTCTCCGACGGCAACATCGAGCCCACCAAGGAGACCGTCAACGTCCGCGCCAACAAGGCCGTCATCATCGCCACGGGCGGCTCGTCGGGCAACGTCTGGTTCCGCACGATGATCGACGCGCGCCGCGGCGTGGAGTACGACTGCACCTCGGGCGACCCCTTCTGCCCCAAGGACGCCTCCGGCGAGATCGCGGCCATGTCCATCGGCGCCATTCTTGGCGACGTGGCCAACCAGGTGGTGGGCGACTCCTTCCTCACCAAGGCTGCCATGATCGGCACCCAGTACACCGACTCCTACGCCACCGTCCAGCCCACGTCGCCCCTCTTCAAGCTCTCCCGCGCCACGGGCCTGCGCGTGTACGACTGGTCGAACCTGCTGCAGGTGAACATGCTGGGCGAGCGCTTCGCCAACGAGGCCGACGACTCCACCGACTGGAACGCCGCCGCATTCGCGAGCGTCCTGACCACCGACCCTGAGGACGGCGAGCTGCACCGTTACGGCGGGCCCCTCTGGACAATCTTCGACTCCAAGGCCGTGGAGCGCGAGGACTGGACGATCGACGACACCACGGTGGACCGCGAGGACGGGCGCTTCTTCGAGGCCGACACCCTGGAGGAGCTGGCCGAGAAGGTCGTGAACAAGTACTACGAGCAGATCAAGATGGACCCGCAGACCCTCGTGGCCACTGTCGAGCGCTACAACGAGCTCGTGGACAAGGGCGCCGACGAGGACTTCGGCAAGGAGGGCATGACCGACAAGATCGAGACCGGCCCCTTCTATGCCGCCTGGTCCACCCCCGGTTTCCATGACACCACCACGGGCCTGCGCGTGAACCGCAAGATGCAGGTCATGGACCTGTTCGGCCAGGTCATCCCCG
Organism: Alistipes onderdonkii; assembly: GCA_963648855.1. GTDB lineage: Bacteria > Actinomycetota > Coriobacteriia > Coriobacteriales > UMGS124 > UMGS124. The sequence goes on from CAVJGP010000010.1 coordinate 30,020, forward strand.
GCCTGTACTGCGGCGGCGAGTCGTCGGGCGGTATGCGCATCCACGGTCTGGGCCGCGTGATCACCACCGGCTACATCGCCGGCATGTGCGCCGCCACCGAGGAGTAACCGTCAGCCTCGCCTGCGGCCAACCGCGCGCACCATGGGCCCCGCCACTCATCGCGAGCGGCGGGGCCTTTCGCCTTTTAGCGGGTTATAGGTTGCAAATGCAACGTACAGTGCTTCGCAATTCCTTCATACTGCCCCTCGTTTCAGTGAATTACAAGCGACCTTCCAAGCGCTCTTTTGAGCGACCCGCCTGCAAAGACCCCCATCACGAAGGACGTGTCACGTGCCCAACGCCGGCAACAACACGAAGCAGGCACGCTGGTCGCAAGGCCACGAGGGCGTCATCATCGCCGTCATGGCCGCGGTCGTCGTCGCGCTCGCGGGCGCGTCGCTTCTGCTCGGGCGCTTTCCCATCACTCCCATAGACGCAGCCGCCATGCTGGCAAACCAGGTGGCTCCCGACCTCGTGGAGCAGACCTGGACCAACCAGCAGGCGTCGATCTTCTTCAACGTGCGCGCCCCGCGCATCGTGCTCGCGCTGCTCGTGGGCTGCTGCCTGTCGGCGGCGGGCGCGGCCTTCCAGGGCACCTTCCAGAACCCGCTCGTCTCGCCCGACCTGCTCGGCGCCTCGCAGGGCGCGGCCCTGGGCGCGGCCATCGCCATCCTCATGGGGCTGTCGTCGCTTCAAATCTCGATGTGGGCCTTCGTGTTCTCGCTCATCACGGTGGCGCTCGTGGTGTTCATCTCGATGCATGCCCGGGGCAACCCCATCACGGTGGTCATCCTGGCGGGCGTCATGGTGAGCTCGCTGTTCTCGGCGGGCGTCTCCTACACCAAGCTCGTCGCCGACCCCAACGACACGCTGCCGGCCATCACCTACTGGCTCATGGGCAGCCTCACCGGGGCCAAGTTCGCCGACATCCAGCTCGCGTCTGTGCCCATGGCGGTGGGCCTCGTCATCCTCTTCGCCCTGCGCTGGCGCATCAACATCCTCACGATGGGCGACGACGAGGCCGCCACGATGGGCGTGAACGCCCGCCTCGTGCGCCTGCTCGTGATGGTGGCCGCCACGCTCGTCACTGCAAGCTCGGTGGCCGTGTCGGGCATGATCGGCTGGGTGGGCCTCGTGATCCCGCACCTGTGCCGGATGCTCGTGGGCTGCGACTACCGCAAGCTCCTGCCGGCCTCCATGGTGATGGGCGCGGGGTTCTTGCTGCTGGTAGACGACATCGCCCGCGTGGCCACCACGATGGAGATCCCCATCGGCATCCTCACCGCCTTCGTGGGCGCGCCCTTCTTCCTGTACCTCATCACCAAGGGGAGGAAGGTGTAGATGGCCATCGAGGTAGAGCACCTGAGCTTCTCTTACGGCAGCCACGAGGTGCTGCACGACATCAACCTCTCCATCCCCGACCGCACGCTCGTGAACGTGCTGGGGCCCAACGGCGTGGGCAAGTCGACGCTCTTCCGCTGCATCCTGTGCCTGAACGACTCCTACACGGGGCACGTGCGCGTGGACGGGCGCGACCTGCGGCGGATGTCCATCCGCGAGCGCGCCAAGCTCATCTCGTACATCCCGCAGTCGCACAACTCGGTGTACGACTACGAGGTGCTCGACGTGGTGCTCATGAGCACGGGCACCGACCTGGGGCTTTTCAACAACCCCGGCAAGCAGCATGTGGAACGCGCCATGGAGGCGCTCGAGCGCATCGGCATCGGGCATTTGGCTCACCGCCCCTACACGGAGATCTCCGGCGGCGAGCAGCAGATGGTGCTCATCGCCCGCGCGCTTGCCCAGGACGCCAAGACCATCATCATGGACGAGCCCACGAGCGCCCTGGACTTCGGCAACACCGTGCGCGTGCTCTCGTGCGTGCGGCAGCTCGCGCGCGAGGGGCTCTCCATCATCCAGTCCACCCACCAGCCCGACCAGGCGTTTCTCTACGCCGACAAGACGCTCGTCATCTACGACGGCGCCGTCAAGGCCTTCGGCGACCCCAAGGACGTCATCACGGCCGGGCTCATCTCCGACATCTACGGCGTCGACGTGCAGATAAACTCGCTCTACGACGACCGCGTGCGCGTGTGCGTGCCGGTGGGCGAGGTGAGAGACGGCGAGACAGGGGAGACGAGCGGGGAGGCTGGCCCGTGCGATGCGGGCGCGTCCTCGCTCGGCCCGGCCAACGAGCGGCCGAAACAGGCTGGCCCGTGCGATGCCGGCGATGCGGGCACTTCCGGGCCGCCCGGACGCGGCCATGGCCCCGGGCCCCAGCGGCCTAGGCGGCCCTAACCAGGCACCACCCGCGCACCACCTTGGCGCGTGGTTTTCAATACAGGGGGCCTTCGGGCCCAAAGGCAAGAGAAAGGAATGGGGATGGTTAAGAACGCAACCCGCCGCACGTTCGTCGTGGCACTGTGCTCGGCCGCCCTGGCGTGCGGCCTGGCCGTGGCGCCTGTGGCGTTCGCGGCCAGCAGCACCACGGGCGACAAGGCCCAGGCTGCCCAGGCAAGCGAGACCCGCGAGTTCACCGACTCGCTGGGCCGCACGGTGGAGATTCCCGCCGAGATCACGTCCATCGCACCCTCGGGCTACCTGGCCCAGCAGGTGCTCATGACCGTGGCTCCCGAGAAGATGGCCTGCCTGGCCAGCGCGCTCACCGAGTCTCAGGCGCACTTCTTCGGCGAGCAGTACGCCGACCTCGAGGAGGTCGGCGCCATCTTCGGCGCCAAGGGCGACTTCAACCGCGAGACCGTTGCGGCCAGCGGCGCCCAGATCGTGATCGACGTGGGCGAGGTCAAGGACGGCATGGCCGACGACCTCGACGCCCTCCAGGAGCAGCTCGGCATTCCCTGCGTGCACATCTCCAGCAGCCTGGACACCTACGGCGACTGCTACCGCACGCTGGGCGAGCTTCTCGGCGTTGAGGACCGCGCCGACGAGATCGCCGACTACTGCGATGAGGCCTACGAGGAGATCTCCGACATCATGGAGACCATCCCCGAGGAGGAGCGCACCGACGTGCTCTACCTCACCGGCGACGACGGCCTGTCCTGCCTGGCCAACGGCTCCTACCAGGCCAACGTCATCGACATGGTTGCCGACAACGTGGCCGTCGTGGACGATCCCTCCGGCAAGTCCAACGAGACCGACATGGAGCAGATCGCCAACTGGAACCCCCAGGTGATCATCTTCGCCCCGAAGAGCGCTTATGAGCTGGCCGGCACCGATGCCACTTGGCAGGGCCTGACCGCCATCGAGACGGGCAACTACTGCGAGGTTCCCAGCGAGCCCTTCAACTGGCTCAACGGCCCGCCCTCCGTCAACCAGGTGCTCGGCATGCAGTGGCTGCCCCGCGTGCTGTACCCCGAGCTGTTTGACGACGACATGTACGAGACCGTCGCCGAGTACTACGACGTGATGTACCAGTACGACCTGTCCGAGGACGAGTACGACGAGATCTGCGCCAACGCCACTCTCGTGTGCGAGCAGGACATCGAGAAGTAAGACCCTCGTGTGAGGTTGGCAGGCGTGCCAAGACGCCCGCGCCACCGCGCACCACAGAGCCGCCGTCTGTGCCTGGAAGGGCATGGGCGGCGGCTTTTTGCGTTCTGTGCGACGAAATCCCAGCTCAGAGCCTACACAACAATGCATTAGAGCGCGCTAGAGCTTCATTCGGGCACCTTCCCTTCGCACAATCGAGGCATCGACGAGATGAAGGCGCCAAAGGGGCGCAAGCGCCGAAGGGGTCGGCGCACGTGAAGGGGGACGGCAGTGGAAGATAGAGACGAGCGAGTTGAGGGACGCGCTGAAGTCGAGCCCGACGATGGGGTTTGCGGCGAGATTGCCGACGTGGCATGCGCCGACGCCCTTGCCGAGACTGCGGCACCCGCGCCTGCTCCCGACGATGAACCCGATGCGCAAGAGACGCCCGAGACGCCCGAGCAGGCGGCCGAGCGGCAGGCCCGCGAGGCGGCCGAGAGGGAGAAGCAGCGGGCGCGCGAGGCCGCAGAGCGCGCCGAGGCCGACAAGGCCGCCCGCGAGGAGCGCGCCCAGGCAGCCGTCGAGAGGCTCTCGCAAGGTGCGGGCTGGGCGGCGCAAGCGGGCGTGTACTACGACGCGACGCATGGCGTCGTGCGGGCGACGGCCGTCTCGGTCAAGGACGCCGCCAGCGCCGCACCTGCCGGCACGTCGGACGCTGACGCGCCGGGCATGACGGACGCAGCGGCCGCCCCCGATTCCGAAGACGCGCGCTCCGCCGACGCCGCCTGCGAGGACGCAGCCGCCGAGCTCGACGGCGCGCAGGTCGCCGAGGCCCAGGCCGGCTACATCGACCCGGTCGTCTTCGGGCGCATGGTCGCCAAGGTGACGCAGGCCGTCACACGCAACCCCCTGCAGCGCGAGCTCTTCTACCAGGTGCTCGCCTTCTGCCAGGAGTCCAAGCCCCTGGCCCAGGTGGAGCAGATGGTGCAGGGCCTGCCCGGCTTTGCCGCGGCCTCTTCCAACGCCTACCACTTCGTCGCGGTGCTCGAGCACGCAGGTGGCTTGGAGCGCTTCGAGCTTGACGAGGACGGCGAGGTGGTGGACGAGGACCGCAAACGCGGCCTGTCGGAGGACGAGGTGGACGACCTCGTGGCCGAGTACGCCTTCATGACCACGCCGGCAGGCCAGGCCGTGGTGGAGCAGCACGCGCCCCGCGCCCGCATCATCGAGCTTTTGGGCCTCGTGCCCGAGCGGCGCGACACCTACGTCGAGCTGCTTGAGTTCCTCTCGGAGGAGCCGCGCACCTACGCCGAGGTGAGCCAGCTGCTCGTGGGGCGCGACGTGCTGTGGCGCCTTGACAGCAAGGGCAATCCCGAGCGCATGCAGCCCAGCGTCTTTCTCGACAAGCTCCATGACGCGGCGGCGATCGAGTGGAGCGGCGGTTGGCAGCTTAGCGAGGAGGGCAGAGCCTACCTCGATGAGTTGAAGGGCGCCCAAGCCTAAGGCCGGACGCCCTTTTACCAGGCAAGACAGGCATCAAGAACTGCAAGGGGAAAGAGAGAGGGAGGAAAGTATGACAGAACAAACCAACGTCACACGCCGAAGCTTCGTCAAGATGGCGGCGTTGGCGGGAGCGGCGGTGGCCATCGGCACCCAGCTGAGCGACTCGCTCGTGGAAGCTCCGGCGGCTTTTGCCGACGAGGCCGACGAGGTCAAGAAGGTCTGCACGTCGTGCCACGGCTGCATCCAGATGTGCCCGGCCATCGCGACCATCGAGAACGGCGTGGTCACCAAGCTTGAGGGCGACGAGCGCGCCCCCGTCTCGAAGGGCTCCCTGTGCATCAAGGGCCTCAACCAGCTGCACACCATGTACAGCCCCCGCCGCATCCTGCACCCGCTCAAGCGCGTCGGCGAGCGCGGCACCACCGACTTCGAGGTCATCTCCTGGGACGAGGCCATCGACCTGGCGGCCACCCACATCAAGGACGCCATCGACCAGTACGGCAACTACGCCTTCTTCGCCTCCGTGGGCGGCGGCGGCTCGTACTCGTTCATGCAGGCCATGACCCTGCCCATGGCGTTCGGCTCGCCGACCGTCTTTGAGCCGGGCTGCGCCCAGTGCTACCTGCCCCGATGGTCGCTTTCGAAGCTCTTCTACGGCGGCGACGACCAGTCTGTGGCCGACAATGCCGTGCAGGAGATCTTCCGCGACGCTGAGAACAACAAGACCGAGCTTGTCGTGCTCTGGGGCGCCCAGCCTTCCGTCTCCGAGACCGCCGAGTCCGGCCGCGGCATGGCCGAGCTGCGCGCCCGCGGCGTCAAGACCATCGTCGTCGACCCCAACTTCTCGCCCGACGCCGTGAAGGCCGACGTGTGGCTGTCGCCTCGCCCCGAGACTGACACGGGCGTGCTACTGTCGTGGTACCGCTACATCTTCGAGAACAAGCTCTACGACGAGGAGTTCACCAAGTACTGGACGAACCTGCCCTTCCTCATCGACCCCGACACCAAGCTGCCGGTGCGCGCCCAGGAGCTCTTCGCCGACTTCGAGCAGACCACGCCCGCCAACACGCCGGCCTACGTGTGCTACGACCTCAAAACGAACTCCGTGAAGCCCTTCCAGTACAGCATGCCCGAGGACTCCGACGTCGACCCCGAGATCTTCTGGGAAGGCGAGTACGATGGCAAGACCTACAAGACCGCCGGCCAGATCTACAAGGAGGAGGCCGAGCCCTGGACGCTTGAGCACACCGAGGAGGTCACCTGGGTTCCTGCCGACCTCAACGAAGAGGCCATCAAGATGTACGCCGAGAACTGGGGCGGCATCGTCAACGGCGTCGCGGCCGACATGAGCGAGTCGGCCTCCCAGGTGCCGCTGGGCTGCATGGGTCTGGACTCCATCATGGGCCGCGTCAACAAGCCCGGCGTCACCATGACGCAGAAGGGCGGCGGCTACTTCTCCACGATGACCGACACGGGCGAGTCGGTGAACACCCGCCCCGTCACCTACAACAACGGCTTTGCCGGCATGTTCTCCGACATGTACGGTGTCGGCGCCGTCATCGGCCTGTCCGACGAGGAGAACGAGGAGCGCATCAAGGCCCTGGGCGAGGCCATGCCCGAGTCGCAAAAGACGCTCAACAAGCTGCTGCAGGATCGCCTTGGCATGAAGTACCACAAGGGCCTGTACGCCTGGTGCCACTCCCACATCCCCACGGTGCGCGAGGCCATTGCCACCGGCGAGCCCTACAAACCGCGCGTGTGGTTCGACATGTCGGGCAACAAGCTCGCGATGCTCGGCAACGCCAAGAGCTGGTACGACGTGTTCCCCGAGGTGGACTTCATCATCGGCCAGTACCCGATGCTCACCTCCTTCCACATCGAGGCCGCCGACCTGGTGTTCCCGCTGCGCGAGTGGCTCGAGGAGCCGATGGTCAACATGACCCAGCTCGACACCCAGTGGCTGCAGAACGAGTGCACCCACATCGGCGAGACCGTCTCCCACTCCATCCCCGCAGCTCAGGTGGTCAAGCGTTGCCAGGAGATGTGGGGCGGCTCCATCCCCGGCGGCCTCGAGCTCGCGCCTGGCGTCTCCGCCTACATCGGCGACGCCACCGAGCAGGCCAACCGCGACGCGACCGCCCAGACCCTGGGCGCGCCCGACTGGGAGACCCTCCAGGCCGACATCGACTCCTATGTGCCGTGCGTGACCGAGAACTACTTCAACTACTACCAGCACGAGCAGCTCTGCGACGACGGCCTGCCCTCGGGCTTTGCCACCGAGAGCCGCAAGATTGAGGTCTACTGCCAGATGCTCCTGCGCATGGCCCGCAACGGCTACCCGTTCTGCTATCCCGAGCCGCAGGAGGCCTGCGACGACTACAGCCCCATCTGCGAGTTCATCGAGCCTGCCGAGTCGCCCGTCAACGACGAGGCAAACGGCGAGGGCGGCCAGTACCCGTTCATCCTGACCTCCGGTCGCGTGCCGTACTTCCACCACGGCACGATGCGTCACGCCGCCTTCTCCCGCGAGCTCTACCCCGCGCCCCACGTGCGCATCAACCCGCGCTCCGTGGCCGACCTGGGCATCGAGGACGGCGACTGGGTGAAGGTCACGAGCCGTCGCGGCGAGATCGCCGGCATCGCCGAGCTCACCGAGGGCGTGGCGCCCGGCGTGGTGTGGATGGAGCGCTACTGGAACCCGGAGTGCTTCGACGAGTCCGTCCCCGCTGAGCAGCGCTCCGCCGGCTGGCGCGAGATGAACGTCAACGTGCTCACCAAGAACGACGCCCCCTTCAACGAGGTGTACGGCTCCTACACCAACCGCGGCTTCACCGTGCGCGTGGAGAAGGGCGACAAGCCCGCAAACGTCTGGATCGAGCCCGAGGAGTTCCAGCCGTTCATGCCCACGCTCCAGAGCGAGCCCAAGACTGAGGATGTGTTCTAATGAGAAACTGCCTGGTTATCGATTTGGACCGCTGCTCGGGCTGTGACTCGTGCATCGCGGCCTGCAAGCATGAGAACGGCATCGGCCTGGGCACCTACCGCAACACGGTGGACCGCGTGGGCCCCATCGGCCAGTGGCCCCGCCCCCAGCAGTACTGGCTGCCCCGCCAGTGCATGCAGTGCGACAACGCCCCCTGCATCGAGGTCTGCCCCACCGGCGCCACCTATCGCGAGGACGAGTACGGCGTCATCGTCATCAACAAGGAGCAGTGCATCGGCTGCCAGCAATGCATGACCGCCTGCCCCTTTGACGCGCGTTGGTTCGACTCCGCCAACACGGTGGTCGAGAAGTGCGACTGCTGCATCGCCAAGCTCAAGGAGGGCGACAAGCCCGCCTGCGTGCACAACTGCTGCTGCGGCGCGCGCATCTTCGGCGACCTCGACGACCCCGACTCCGACGCCTCCAAGGCGCTGGCCGCCGCCGACCCGGCCTCGCTGCACCAGTTCGCCGACGAGGTAGGCGCCAACCCGCGCACGGTGTTCATCCTGTCGGAGAAGGTATGCCCCTGGCAAGACGAGAAGACCGCCTACCGCCCGCGATAGGATGATGCGGAACCTCGTCCGCTGCGTTCCGCGGGGCTCGTCGCAGAACCCGCTCCGCGTC
>CAVJGP010000011.1:0-31188 GCA_963648855.1 Alistipes onderdonkii
GCACCCCCGCCGAACTCATCGACAGCCCCCAGAACCCCCGCCTCCAACAGTTCCTAAGCTTCGTGCAAGGTGAGGGGAAGTAGGGGAGAGGGGCTGCTGGGGCAGGCAGGGCGCAAGGGGCGTTGAGATGAGAAAATCTCTACTGCAACCGAAATTTTGGTCCCAGAAGCGCCTGATTTCGATTGAAGTAGAGATTTTTCGCTGTGTACGTTCGGAAGTTGTATCGATGCGCTGCTCGCGCCTAAACCTCGCGCGTGCGCGGCGGCCGTGGGGCTCGCCGCGCACGCGCGGTTGAGTTCGTCCTTACAGGCTCGCCGGGTCGAGGAGCTTGTAGCCGGCGGCCTTGATGGCCACCTCGGCAACCTCGGCCTCGCGGATCTTGAGCACGTCGATGGCCTGCTCTCCCTTGTAGGAGAAGCAGTAGCCGTACTCGATGTTGACGTTCATGTCGTCGAGCTTGGCCAGGAGCTTGGCCAGGCCGCCGGGCTGGTTGTCCACCGCGATGGCCGTGACGCGGGTCACGTTCACGCGGTAGCCGGCCTTGTACGGGGTCACGCCTGTCTTCTTGGAATCGGGGCGAACTCCGTGCATCGGGCATAGCCTGCTGCACCACCGCTCGGCGACGTGAACGACGTGCCAAATCTTCCGAACGGTACAATCGTAGCGGTAGATGCTGAGGGGGTGCCGAATGGATCGCGCGATTGTTCTTGAGCATGGTAGGGAGACTATCGTCTTTGCCGAAGAGTACGCCTCTGGGTACAAGAAACCGTATGCGCGTGCGACGGATTTCCGCTGCCCTTGCTGTCATCAGCGGCTCTTCTTTGCCGAGGGTAAGACCCAAGTTCCTCATTTTCGGCATAAGAAGAACAACCCCCGGGCGAAGCAGTGTGAGTGGTATGTTAGCGCTGGCATGGGCGGCGAGACGCTGCCCGTTCGTGTGCCTCCTCCTCTCTTTATTCGTCAAAAGGTCGGGATGCCCGGAACATTCGTCATCGAGCTCGGCCTTAAAAGTCCTCAAGAGCCGCCTCTTTTCACCCTCGAAAAGGAGGGTGCAGTATTGAGCGTCGCCAATGGTATGCTCAGGCCTAAGGAATATAGGGTGACGGCAGAACGTTTCGCTTCGGGATGGCTCAGAGTGCCCTTGCGAGTTGGGCGGGGTTTTTCCTTCTTCGACAATGTGCGGCTGACTCACTCGGAAAGAAAGTTTGCTGAGGTTTGGGGTATGCCTAAACCTATCGAGGACGTCCTCTTTTTCTCTTGCGACCGCCAAACCCTATCGGGGCGCAGAATCGGCAGCTCGGGACGCATTGCTATTGACGACAGCGTGCTCATCGTAAGCGAGTTTGATACAAGTTATTTCTCAGACTTCTTCTCCGATATAGAGAAGGTGGGCCACGCGCAGGCATGTAGCTCTGGGTCTTTGAACGTCTTCATAGCTACTGTCGGTGGTGCTTCCGTAGACCTGTTGGCAAAGCATGAGATAGTACTAACGTCACGTGCTGAGGTTCCTGAATTGTTGTGGCCCCCGGCGTTGACGAGTTCAGGAGAGACGCGCCCTCTGTTTTCTCGGTCGGACTGCCTCTATAGGTTGAAGCAGCCCAGCGGTGGTCCTGAGACTCATGAAACACCGTTCGTCCGTTCTGATACAACTACGGATGCCCTACGGCTCGAGCGGACGTGCGGCAAGCAGTGGGGGTCAGTATGCGTACACCTTGGCTCCGACGTCACCTTCATTACGACTGACGCGTGGGGGCCTACGCTGGCGATTCTTCTCAAGCACAAGGAGAGCCAGGAGCCAGACGGGCTTCGTGACTCAGGGATGCTTCCTCGCATCAAGTGCCTGGAATCCGGCGAGTTCGAGGTAAGTGCCCTCTCACCTTGTAAAGTCATGCGCCTCTACAAAGGTGGACATATCGAGCGATTCGGCCTTGAACCTGGTGCTGTGCAGGTGATTTCGAACGAGTCGCGGGAGCTGGTGAGGATTGTTCTCGATGCCGTACTGGGCATTCATGGCAAACGCATCGTGTTTGAGCTGATCCCCGACGTTGTCGAGGTTGTGGATGCTTGCCAGGAATCTCAGCAACTCAAGCAGCCGGTAGGACTTGGGCGCGACATGGCATTCGCTCGGTCAAGAGCGGTGTCGATTCATTCAATTAACGCAGCGTGCGACCTTCGGTTCGCCGCGATGAGAAAGGCCTAAGGATGACACAGACTTCTCTTCTGGAAAAGCGTTACTCGGTCTGCATCGCGTATGCAGCCTCTCCCGATGAGGTTAAGTTCTATCGAGTTGCTGATTATTATCCAGAGGACGCGGAGCCGGGCAATGAGCTTATTCCTGCCCTTGGTTTGATGGCGTTTAATGACCTTGAGAAGAAATGGGCGAACCCAGATTACATCTTCTGTCGCGAAGCCTACTACGGATATCTTTGCCGCGACAGCGATGTGTATGTGCTCGAATGGAGTCCTGACAAAGGCGATCCCTGGAAACAGGTTGCCCATATCTGCAAGGGCGCCGAGGGGATACCCGGATGCGACAATATCCGCGAGGTTATCGACATTCCCGAAGTCAATTGTAGAGAAGACCTTGCCGAGATTCTCCAGCGTGGATATGACTTGAAAAGGAAGACCACACGCGAGTTCTACCTTGTCTATGAGCACGCCTCTGATAAAGACTTGCGACGGGCGATTAAGTGCAAGCGGAGCGACTTCGTCTCCCAGGACGGACGCCTGCGCCTGTTGCAAGATCCTATGAACGTGCGACAATCTATTCTTTCGGCTCCCGTAGTCGAACTGCCTGGTAAGAGAATCATCCAGTCGGATTTCAAAGATCTCAATGGTAGAGAAATCTATTCAGGACTTGAAGACCTGCCACAGACAAGGGGCGCCCTGCCTCTTCGTCCCATCGGCTATTATGCGAACGACTATGTCAAGCACTATCTCGAGCACTGTAAGACAGTTTCCAATTTGACGGACAAGGAACGCCGCTATGCGGTTGCCCGTGCGATTGATGAAGCTCTGTCGTGCCCTCATGAGATTGAAGAGTACCTTGGCGCCGAGTGCCCGGCAGATGAGCTGGCTCAATTGAAAGGCGCTATCTCTCGTCAGATAGGGGGCCTTGGGGACGACTCTGTTCAGCTTGTCCAAAATGCTCTCATGGATGACGATGCCATCAGGGAAAAGCTCACCTTGCTTGCCAGGGCTCAGAGCGAGGAGCTCCTTGCATCCGAGCGCGATGAACTCCTTGCCATCGAGGCCCAACGAACCGAGGCCGAGGGTGTCAGGGACTCATGCATGAAAGAAGCCTCCGAACGTGAGGTAAAGATAGCGGAGCTGAAACAGGAAATCGCTGATACCGAGGCTCGGATCGCTGATCTTTCGAACGCCGAGCAAAAGGCGATTCAAGAACTTGAGAACAACGTGGCGCTCAAGATTGGGCTCAGGACAATCCTTAAAGCCGGGCCGGGAGATGGGAGGGCGCGCAATTCGACGAGCAATCTCTTTGTCACGACAATGGGCCACATCCCGTGCAGAGAGTCGGGCGATGATCTGCTGGCGGTGTTGGAGAAGAACCTCGGCGACCTGGGTGTCATAGCTACTGCCGGGGATGCGTCTGAAAAGCTGCGCAGAGCTGCCGCCGGTGCCGCCGGCGCCATATCTACGGGGTTGCCTCTGGCAATCCCTGAGCCAATCGCGACCCCTATGGCCATCGCGCTCGCTGCGGCTCGCTTCGCCTCCGCTCCGACCAGAATCGCCGTTCCTGCGGACTGTCGTGACATCGCGGCAGTCGTAAACGCCGTCTCTGAATCGGGAGTCTACCTTGTGGATGGCGTCATCGACTCGGCCAATGAGGGCATTCTCTTTGCCATGCAGCATCGGTGGGAGGAATCTATAGTCATCTTCTCCTTCAAGTCGTATGCAAGCGCCCTGTTGCTGGCCCGAGAAGCGTGGAACGGCATGTTCATGCCTAGCGTGGAGGGACTTTCGTGGGCGGAGTTCTTCTCATGCCCCAAGGCGCTTTCGACTGCGACAAACGTCGAGGGGGCGAAGGCACCAAAGCGGCGCGACGTTGTGGAGCTGACGGCCTCGCTTGCAGATGGCCTGTCCAAACTTGCGCTTGCCCATTCCTCGCTCGTGCTTCCTGCCGCTGTTGCGGTTGCTGCAGAAGACATGGGCGAAGATGACTACGAGCCTGTTATTGCACAACATCTTGCGATGGCGTCCGGCGCAACTGCCGAAGCGCTGCAGGTATTAGAGGAATGGGCTGTTCAGGCAGCTGATGGCTCCTGGGCTCATGAACTTCGCCTAAAGCTGGGTGCGGCAAATGGGTAGCATATCAACCTTCGAGCGCATCGCCGACGACATTGGGGTGAGGCGTTACAAAGGCGAAGATGACATGGGCTATTGTGTGCGCTGCGCCTATTCCGCCGCAAGATTCTGGGTGTCGGCGTTCTGTATGGACGATGGCCAAGAAGGTAAGGCGGGGATACCAAAGCGGACGCTGAGCATACGTCTTAGGCGATGGCTTGAGGCGCTGGACTCAATCATGCCTGGGTTAGGGAAATGGTTCGAGCTTGACAATCAAGGCGTGCACTTGCTTTACGGTAGGCTCATCGACGTCGGCGATATCCTTCCTATTGGGGAGGAAGGCAGGTGTCTCGCGACTGCAATGCGCATTGAGCCCATCGATGAAAGTGGGGCGCTCGCACTCGGTTTCTTTGAGCCTGCGCTCCAACGGGAACATCGATCCGGGCATAGCACTGTTACCAGCGGACTTGCCTCGTTCATGCCTGGGTTGTTCGAGCCCGCGGAAACGTATGCGCCGTGGTGGGAAACCGACTTTGCCTTCATGGCATGGTCGGCGCTTGCCGACTTTGGAGAGCTCCAATATCTTGATGTTCAAACCAGCCGGTGGAGCGTGGGGAAGTCGGATGCTTGGGTGGGGAGTGACGCCGTAGATATGCCTACGACCCTTGCGCGTCGGGAGTGTACGTATGGAAATGCACAATATTACGTCGTCCGGCATCTGGGGAAGCGCAGCCTTGCGGCTGAGATAGACCGTTGGCAAGCACAGGCGCTGATGCTGTATCTCAAGAAGGAGTCCGGAAACCCAGTTCGAGTAGAGTTCCAACCCCTTGATCGGAACCATCGAAAGGCCTTCATTCCAATCTCGGTGCTGTCCGCGCAGATTTCGGCTACGATTGACGCGCTCTCATGGCCTGTCAACGGCATTTCGGACATCACTAACAGGATTTTTAGGATGGAGACCGTCGAGACCGTGAAGAGGCTTCTCAGGCGCTATGACATCGAAGCCGTCGAGACGAATGCGAAAGGCTGAGGACTATGCCTGCAGACAACAGTGTCGAGACAATACGACGCGAGCTTAAGAAAACTATCGTCGACTATATCGAGACCGAGTACTTCGGAAAGACCGACGAGCTCAGGACGCGCGTCGATGCGGAGCTTCAAAGGGATGGGGCGCTGTTCCAGAAGCCTTATTTCGAGGCGACGCCTGCCTATGTGGTTGCCCAAGATGGCCTGCACGATTGCAAGATTCCGAGCGCCGCGAAGAAAAGCCTGCTCTCTATGGCGGGGGCCAAGCGTGGTGTTTTCCCCTCGCCTTACCGGCACCAGATTGACGCCCTGGAGGCATTCTGGTGCGGAAAGGACGTGCTCGTCTCGACGGGTACCGGCTCCGGTAAGACCGAGTGCTTCATGTGGCCCATGATATCGAAGCTGTCTGTGGAGGCGTCCGTCTCTCCGGACACATGGAGCCGTCGAGCCGTGAGGGCGCTTGTCCTGTATCCCATGAACGCCCTGGTTGCCGACCAGGTTGGCCGACTCAGGAAGATTCTCGGAGGGGATGCCTGCGACTTTTTGAGTGCTTGGGCACCCGAGAGCAGGTCGTGCAGGCGACCGCAGTTTGGCATGTATACCGGAAGAACTCCTTATCCTGGCGATACTCGCATGCCCATGCGTGACAAGGAGTATGCGCAGACGCTTGCGAGGGACATACTCGGTACATGCCCGGCCGACTTGAAGAAGTTGAAAGAAGCTGGCAGGTGTCCCGAGAAGGCGGATTTGACGGAATATGTCAAACAGCTCAAAGGGGGCGCGGATCCTTGGTCTGCGCAGGACGCAGAGCTTCTCACGCGTTTTGAGATGCAGCAGCATGTGCCGGACATCCTGGTCACCAACTACTCGATGCTGCAGTATATGCTCATCAGGCACCCTGAGCAGGGAATTTGGGATGCGACGCGCGATTGGTTGGACGCATGCCCGGCTGAAAAGCTCCTCATTGTCATAGATGAGGCGCACATGTACAAAGGGGCCGCAGGCGGAGAGGTCGCGCTCCTCCTGAGGCGGCTCGCATTCAAACTCGGCGTCGCCATGGACAGGTTCCAGTTCATCCTGACGAGCGCGTCCATTCCCAAGGATGACTCTTCTACTGTGCGTTTCTACGAGGACATGACCGGGAAGGCGGGCAATGATCTGGCCATCATTCGTGGAACCACGCAGGACCGTACGGCCATGGGGACGGGAGAGATACCCGTGGCCGCGCTTGAGAGGGTCGACCTTGAAAATCTCCAGGCCGAAGATGCTGTCGTGATCAAACAGATCGCGGCGTTCCTCAATGATATGGGGCACTCACCCCTGCCTGCGATGAGCCTGATTGACGCACGGTGCGAACTGGGCAGGGCGCTTGCTGGCACCGCCACGTTTTGCCGGCTCGACGGTGCCGCAAGGGGCGCATGTCATTCGATGGACGAGCTGGCCGAGCTGGTCTTCCCTGGGCAAGATAAGGGTGCGGTGGCTCTCGACATTCTTATGAACCTTGCAGCCCTGGCGTTGGATGAGGCAAGCAGGCCGCTTCTTCCCATGCGGATGCATATGTTCATTCGCGGTGTTCAGAGCCTGACGGCTTGCGTTAATCCCGCGTGCCCGAATCGTGGCGATGACTCCCTTCCTCTGGGCAAAATCTATCTGAATAAGCCTGCAGGGAGGTGTTCGTGCGGGGCGAAGACTTACAACCTCATGACCGATCGTACGTGCGGTGCGTTGTTCTTGCGCGGCCATGCGGAAAGCACGGACGGGGATTTCTACTTTTGGAATGAGAAACCCGAGGTATCTCAGGGGTACTCTGAGGTTGACCTCTATGTGCCCTCTGGTTCGGAGAGTCTCGACAAGTTGAGGACGGGCTGGCTTAACTCCGTAACCGGTAAGGTCATGTGCGACGACGGCCATGCAGGCGAAGACGGCTTTATCAAGGTCGCCTTCTGCCTGAAGGGCGAAGATGACGCGAAGCAGACGTTTTCTGAATGTCCAAAATGCAAGGCACAGTACAAAAACGGAGCCGGGCTGGTTGGATTCGCCACACATGGCAATGAGCCGTTCTATAACGTGGTCGCACGGCAATTCGACCTCCAACCCCGCTCCAATGACCCGACTGCGCTTGAACTGAACCCCAACGCGGGCAAGAAAGTCATTCTGTTTGCCGACAGCAGACAAAGTGCCGCCAGGGTTGCCAAGGATCTTACCGAGACGTCCGATAGGAACCTTGCGGTCAATGTCATTGCGCTTGCGGGCAGGGAATTGGATGGCTGGCCCGTTAGGGAGAAGGACAAGAACCTCGACAAACTTTACCCTGCGTTTCTTAAGGTACTGCATGATAACGGCATCAGAATCTTCTCGGGAGAGTCCAAGACGCTTATCGACGTGGCTCTTGGCCGGATGGAGAACGAGGTCTTCGTCGACGAAGACGAAGACGCATACGATTGGCTTATCGAGTCGTGCGGGGATGAGCCAGAGTCCTTTCAAGAGTGTCTCCTTTCGTGCCTGTGCGATCGATATAAGTCGCTTGCCGACTCCACTATCGCTTGGCTTAAGCCCAGCAAGACCGCTCGTCGCGAGGTTGGCAAGATTCTTAAGAGCGGCAACCTAAATCTGAGCGAGGAAGAGTTCGATGCCATCTTTTATGCCTGGTCGAGCTACGTGCTTGTCAGGAGGTTCGGATTGGACCCGGCAATCAAGCCCGGGGTCAGAATGAGGGTAATCCCTTATACGTCGAGATATGGGATTGACCCATCCAACATTTTTGAGGGACAGCGTAAGGGTCAGACTTCTCTGGCTAACCTTCTGCAGGCCCATTATGGTGAAGAGGGCTTCAAGACTATCGAGAAGGCATTGCAGAGTTTCTTGGAGCCATCTGCTGCAGGTAGTGGCGAGCATTCTTTCATCGGTATGACAAAGGTCAAGCTTGTGGTTAACCCACAGGCTGATTGGAAGTATTGCCTGCGGTGCGGCAAGGTTGCCCCGTACGACTTGTGGGGAAAATGCCCTCACTGCCATTTGGGTCAGATGGCTTCGATGAACGGCGACTTCAAAAGGGTGGCCTTTTGGAGGGATCCCATCGAACGGACGCTTTCCGGCGACCTAGCGGCTCTCAAGAGCAGGATAAACACCGAGGAACATACGGCACAGCTCTCCCATAAGGATCAAGGTGCAGACACCTGGTCTACCACTGAGGAATTCGAGCTGCGCTTCCAAGACATCTTTGTGGGAGACACGCATGAGCCGGTCGATGTCTTAAGCTGTACCACCACAATGGAGGTTGGCATCGACATCGGGTCGCTTACCGCGGTCGGTCTGCGAAACATCCCGCCAATGAGGGAGAACTATCAGCAGAGGGCGGGGCGAGCGGGCAGAAGGGGATCGGCGATTTCGACGATAGTCACGTATGTGGACAATCGTCCGTTTGACAACGTCTACTTCCGAAGCCCGGAGAGAATCGTCCGTGGCGCACTGCGTGAGCCGGGAATCGATGTCAATAACCAAAAACTGGTCAAGCGCCATCTCGCCACCGTGTTCTTCACGCGCCTGGGGGATGAGCTTGGGACATCGATAGAACGGCTGCCTATCAATGAGTTTGTTGAGCGGCACTATGGCCCCGAGCTGAGAGAGAGGATTGCAAGGCTTGGGTTTAACCCTGCTGAGCTTTCGCAGCTTGTCCCGAAGGATATCGAAATCGATCAAGAACGGCTCGGGGCGTGCGTAGCCGCAGAGGTGGATGCCCTGGTTAGCGATTTCAAGGAACATCCCGAGATGTATTTGCTGGCCGCGGGAAAGGGCGATGAGTACAAGTCGCTTCTCGACTGCCTGCTCGAAAGGGCCATCCTGCCCACCTATTCGTTTCCTCGCAACGTGGTGGGGTTTGATATCGAAGACCCCAAAGATTCGAAGCGATTGCTGCAACGTCCCGAGCGGTCGCTTGACGTCGCAGTCAGCGAATATGCCCCTGGCAGGGAGCTTGTGGTCAATAAGCGCTCCTACATTTCTGGCGGCATCTATGCGCACGCTTCCAAGAAATCGAAGAACGAGGAAAGCAGGAAAGCCCCGGCCAAGCCCTATTTTGCTAGTCCAGATTACCGTTCGGATATCTACTTCTGCTCGAATCCCGCATGTGGCTGGCTTGGAATGAAGGAAGCTCTCGCGCCTGGCCCTTGTTGCCCCTTCTGCGGCGGGAAGGAGCTTGAGCGAAAGGACTTCCTCAAGCCTTGGGGCTTTGCTCCCCTCGGGGGTGCGGAAGTGGACACCGCGATGCCCCCTGTTGAGAATTCTTACGCAGAGCCTCCTAGCTATTCCGCCACGCCCAACGCAGTCATGGCGAAGTCTTGCTATAGCAGGATTGAATATGCAAACAGACATGACTGTTCGTTGGTGGTTGCCAATAAGGGCCCAGCGGGAAAGGGCTTCGACATATGCGAGAAGTGCGGGGCTGCCTATCCCTCGTCAGCGAGGGCCGAAGCGGGGCGCAACATTCGTCCTCCGTTCAGGCGGGATTACAAAAACATGCCCGCTCGCTGCGACCACACGTTCGTTGAGGGGATGGTCATCGGGGATGTGTTCAATACGGATCTCGTGATTTTCTCCCTTGCTGTCAACCCCAACGAGGTTTGCGTTGACTATGAGAATCCTTGGTTGAAGCGGGCAAGCCTTTCTCTTGCTGAGGCTTTCAGGCTTGCGGCGGTTGACATGCTCGACGTCGACTTCTCCGAGCTTTGCGTTGGTTCGAGGATTCGCTACGGATTGGATGCCTGCTATGTCGACATCTATCTGTATGACTCGCTGTCAAGCGGCGCCGGATACTCATCGCTTCTCGGCAATGACAAAGCGCTTGAGGGCATCTTGTCGCGTTCGCGTGGCATTCTTCAGGGGTGCGATTGCGATTCTGCTTGCATCGAGTGTCTGGTGCATTACCAGAACAAGATGGTTCACAAGCATCTCGACCGCCATTGTGCTTGCGAACTTCTTGATTATGCTCAGCACGGGCTTGTGAGGACTGCTACTCGAAAGCGCCCCGCTGCGTTGTTCACTCCGCTGGAGAAAGCCCTCTCGCTTGAAGCTGACGCGCAGGTCGCAATTGCCGAAGAGGGCTTGCACGTCAGCCTATCCGGGCACTCGGTAACGGTTAAGGCGATTCCGGATATGGCAAACAAGGAGGTTCAGGCTGGCAACGAACTCGTGTTTTGGGAACGTCAGCTGGAGAAGAGCCTGCCCCTCGTGTTCGAAGAGGTGCTGAGGCAGCTTAGCCGGGCTCACACGGGTAGATAGCAATAGGCCTCAGCTTCTCGGACTTGGAAAACTGTCCGAGAAGCTGAGACCGTCGAGGATGCTTACCCGCGCCTAAACCCCCCGCGCGTGCGCGGCGGCCGTGGGGCTCGCCGCGCACGCGCGGTTGAGTTCGTCCTTACAGGCTCGCCGGGTCGAGGAGCTTGTAGCCGGCGGCCTTGATGGCCACCTCGGCAACCTCGGCCTCGCGGATCTTGAGCACGTCGATGGCCTGCTCTCCCTTGTAGGAGAAGCAGTAGCCGTACTCGATGTTGACGTTCATGTCGTCGAGCTTGGCCAGGAGCTTGGCCAGGCCGCCGGGCTGGTTGTCCACCGCGATGGCCGTGACGCGGGTCACGTTCACGCGGTAGCCGGCCTCGCGCAGGGCCTCGCTTGCCTTCTCGGGGTCGGAGCAGATGATGCGGGCCACGCCGTAGTCGGCGGTGTCGGCGATGGTGAGCGCCTGCATGTCCACGCCGGCCGCGCCGATGACGTCGCACATGCTCGAAAGGCGACCGGTCTTGTTCTCAAGGAAGACGGTAATCTGCTGAATCATGTGAGTATGCCTTTCGTCTTCTCGTTATCGCAGGTCGATGACGCGCTTGGCCTTGCCCTCGGAGCGCGGGATGCTCATCGGCTCCACGATCTTCACCTTGATGCCGATGGACAGGGCGTTCTTGAGCTTCTCCTGAATCTGCTTCTGGAGGCTCTCGATCTCGCCGATGACGTCGAAGTCGAAGCCCTGCTCGGGCTCCACCTTGAGCGTGACCACGTCCAGGCCCATGCTGCGGGTGAGCTCGATCTGGTACCAGGAGCTGACCTGCGGGAACGTCTCCATGACGTCCTCGATCTGCGAGGGGAAGACGTTGACGCCGCGGATGATGAGCATGTCGTCGGTGCGGCCGTGCAGGCGGTCGATGCGGCGATGCGTGCGGCCGCAGGCGCAGGTGCCGGGCAGGATGCGCGTGATGTCGCGGGTGCGGTAGCGCACGACGGGCGTAGCCTCGCGGTCGACAGTGGTGAGCACGAGCTCGCCCCACTCGCCGTCGGGCAGCACCTCGCCGGTCTCGGGGTCGATGATCTCGGCGATGAAGTGGTCCTCGGCCAGGTGCAGGCCGTCCTGCTCCATGCACTCGATGGCCACGCCCGGGCCCATGGTCTCGGTGAGGCCGTACACGTCGAGCACCTTGTAGTTGAGCTTGCGCTCCAGCTCGGCGCGGAAGTTGTCGGAGAAGGCCTCGGCGCCGTGGATGCCCGCGCGCAGGTGGAACTCCTTGGCCGGGTCGATGCCCATGGCGATGGCGGTGTCGGCGATGTGCATGGCGTAGGAGGGCGTGCAGCAGATGATGGTGGAGCCCATCTCGCGCAGCACGCGAATCTGGCGCTCGGTGTTGCCGGCGCTCATGGGGATGGTGGTGCAGCCGGCCTCGACGCAGCCGTAGTGGGCGCCCAGGCCGCCGGTGAACAGGCCGTAGCCGTAGGCCACGTGGCACACGTCGTTCTCGTCGCCGTCGGCGTACTCCACGCCGCGGGCGAAGCACTCGCCCCAAATCTTGAGGTCGTGCTCGGTGTAGCCGCCCACCGTGGCAATGCCCGTGGTGCCCGAGGACATGTGGATCTCACGCACGTCCTTCATCGGCACGGCGAACAGCTTGTAGGGGTAGTTGTCGCGCAGGTCCTGCTTGGTGGTGAAGGGAGCCTTCTGCAGGTCGGCCAACGTCTCTACCGCATAGGGGTCAAAGCCTGCCTTGTCGAAGAGGTCCTTGTAAAACGGGACGTTCTCGTATACGCGGACGACGGTCTTCTTAAGGCCCTCAAGCTGGATCTGCTCGATCTGCTCGTGGGGCGCGTGCAGGATCTCGTACTGCTTGCCCATGTCGTTTGCCTTTCGCATTACTCAAGTGCTGCATTGCGGTAGCGCCGATTAAGCGCGTGGGTGCATGGTAGCGCGTGCGGGTCGCCTTTGGGCACGTCAACGGCTAAATTGAGGGGCAAACGGCGCTAATTGGCCGGAAACGACACGTAAAGGGAACGTTCATACGCGGTGGCGCGGTTATCACGGGTTGTGAAGGGTCTGGCGGGACGAGCCGGCGTGCGTATGGTGGGCGGCCCGCCGCGCCGGGGGTGGCCGTGCCTGGGGTATACTTGCCGCCACATGTACGCACGAGGCGAAACGAGGCACCATGGACGAGCGCGCCGAGCTGGCACACGGCATCGAGCAGGCATTTGAGCAGGATGAAACTGATGAGGCTTTCGACCAGGAAGAGGCTTGCGAGCACCACTGCTGCGGGGGCGATTCGGCTGATTTCGACTTCTCCGAGATGCCTGACGAGGAACTGCTTTATGACCTGGCCGACCTCTTCAAGGTGTTCGCCGACACCACGCGCATCAAGATTCTCTACGCCCTCATGCGCCAGGAGAAGTCGGTGGGCGCCATCGCCGACGAGGTGGGTGCCTCGCAGAGCGCCGTGTCCCACCAGCTGCGCATTCTCAAACAGGCCCGCCTCGTGCGCTTCCGCCGCGATGGCAAGCAAGTGGTGTACAGCCTGTCGGATGATCATGTGTACACTATGATCGCCCAAGGCCTTGTCCACATCTGCGAGTAAACAATGTTGCGGAACCTCGTCCGCTGCGTTCTCGGGAGGCTAGAGTACTCCAGTACACGTCGCCTCCCGACGCCTTGCGGACGAGAACCCGCTTTTTGAATGCAGAACCTCACGCGCCGCGTTCCGCAGGGTCTCACGCGCGGTGCGCACCTTTGGTGTACATCCAGTACGTATCGACCCTGCGCGCCTTGCGCGTGAGAACCTGCTTTTGGAGGAGCGGAACCTCGTCCGCTGCGTTCCGCGGGGCTCGTCGCGAAAACCGCTCCGTGTCGGGAGGCTTACGCGCGGTGCGCACCTTTGGTGTACGTTCAGTACGCTGCGCCTCCCGACGCCTTGCAGGCCAGAACCTGCTTTTAGAGGGCGGAACCTCGTCCAGCTGCTTGCAGTGGGTATCAGATGATAGCTTGAATTCAGTCAAATGGCGTCATATGATGTCAGATGATGGCGAATGATGCTTTTTGAAGGGGTTTTGTGATGGCTACTGCGACGCTTCCTCTTTCTAATCGTGTTGATGCGAATCTCAAGCGTGAGTTTGACGCCACGGCGGCCGAGCTGGGGTTGTCGTCGACGAGCGCGCTTACCGTTCTTATGAAGCGCTTCGTGGACGAGGGCGGTTTCCCGTTTGACGTGCGCCGCCGAGTGCCGGGGCGGGAAGAGTACGTGCGCGAGATGGAGGCACGCTACGAGCGCATGTTGGCCGGGCATGAGACCGAGCACGACCTCATCGAGGTATAGCCATGCCGTACCTTTGGGATGACGAGGCTTGGGAAGACTATCGCTATTGGCAGACGCAAGATCCCAAAACGCTGAAGAAGGTCAACAACCTGCTTCGCGATATCGCCCGCAGCGGCGGAAAGGGCATCGGCCGGGCCGAGGTGCTCAAGGGTAGCCTCCACGGTCTGTGCAGCGTCCGCATAGATGGCAAGAACCGCCTGGTCTACAAGGTAGAAGGCGGCGTCGTCCGCATCGTGGCGTGCCGGGGACATTACGACGACAAATAGACTTGTAAGACGTCGAGAGTGAACTGCGACTGCGGCACGTTTTGTCTACTGCATTCTCGCTGGTAGACGAGCTGCGTCGCTGGTCAATGACAAAAAATGCAGTGCAAAAAGCCCCTAATCTGACAAAAAATGCATTGCCAGAAGGGGCCAAAATGACAAAAAATGCAGTCTTGGGAGCGCGGGGCGGGCGGGGCCGATCAGCTTTGCGCGGGCCCCGCCCTGCCCGCCCGCGCCCTGCGCTCGCCTTACCCCAGCGCCTCGGGGTTGAGGCAGTCGGCGGGGGTGCGGCCGCAGACGACGTCGATGGCGGCTTGGGCGCAGCGGCGGCGCAGCTCGCGGGCGCTCTCCTCCGACCAGTAGGCAGCGTGGGCGGAGAGCACGGTGTGCGGGGCGCGCAGCAGGGGATGGTCGGGCGCGACGGGCTCGGTCTCGAAGACGTCGATGCCTGCGCCCCACAGGCGTCCCTCCTCCAGCGCGCGTGCCAGGGCGAGCGTGTCGATCACGGGGCCGCGCGAGGTGTTGACCACCACGGCTGTGGGCTTCATGAGCGCGATGCGCTCCTCGTCGAGCATGTGGCGGGTCTGCGGGGCCAGCGCGCAGTTGAAGCTCACCACGTCGCAGGTGCGCAGCAGGTCCTCGTAGGTGAGGATGTCGTAGCCCTCAGGGGTGCGGCGGCCGGGCTTGAGCGAGCGCGACCAGCACACCACCTTGAAGCCCAGCCCCGAGGCCTTCTTGGCCACCGCGCGGCCTATCTCGCCCATGCCCACCACGCCGAAGGTGCGCCCCGAGCACTGGCCCAGGGGACGCGTGCGCGCGAAGTCCCACACGCCCGCCTTGATGTCGCGGTCGAGCTCGTTGATGCGGCGCAGGCACGCCATGGCCAGGGCGATGCTGTGATCCGACACCACCTCGGTGCCGTAGCCGGGCACGGTGCACACGGCCACCCCGTGGGCGGTGGCGCTCGGCACGTCGATGCTGTCGAAGCCCACGCCTGTGCGGCTCACAACCTTGAGCTGGGGCAGCGACTCGAACACCTCGGGCGTGAAGTCGCCGTAGCTCGTGATGATGCCGTCGGCCCCGGCGGCGTTTCTGATGATGCCCTCGGGCGTGCGGTCTTGGAAGCGCTCGAACTCGATGCCGGCCTCGCTGATGAGCATCTCCTCGAGATGGGTCTCCTCGAAGTCGATGTCGGTGATGACGATCTTGGGCATGGGCCGGGCTCCTTTGCGATAGATGAGGCGGGTGTGTCTCTAGGCCGCAACCATGGGCTGAGCGGCGGGTGTCTTGAACGCTTTGCGCGCCACGAGGAAGAGCGCCACGTTCATGGCGACGCCCGTGGGAATCCACGTGCCCAGGTACACGTGCATGAGCAGGTCGTAGCTGGGGTTCGCGGCGAATATCGTGAAGAAGAATATCATGCGTATCACGACGGTGCCGAACAGGATGATGCAGGTAGGCAGAAGGGAGTGTTTCATCCCGCGAAGGGCACCGGCGCTCACCTCATATGAGCAGGTCACCCACTCGAAGGCGGCTACGAGCAGCATGCGGTCCACGCCCAGGGCGCAGGCCTGCTCCTCGGGGGCGCACAGGCTGATGAGCAACTCCGCCTTGCCTGCGAAGATGGCGCTCAGGATGCCTGTGCCCACCACGCCGCACGTCATGCACAGGGCGAACACCCGCTTGCAGCGGTCGTAGCGGCGCACGGCGAAGTTCTGGCTCGTGAAGGTCACGGCGGCGCTCGCGAAGGCCGCGCACACGAAGTACCCCGCGAACTCGTAGTTCACCTCGGCGGCCGAGCCGGACATGGCGGCCTCGCCGAAGCTGTTGATGCCCGACTGGATCACGAGGTTGGAGAACGAGAAGATGGCGCCCTGCAAGCCCGCGGGCACGCCCATCTTGAGGATGTCGCTCAGGTGGCGGCGCGTGAGGCGCATCTCCGAGCGGCGCAGGCGGAAGGGGCCCTCCTCGCGCAGCAGGCACACCACGATGAGGGCGGCCGAGATGGCATAGGACACGAGCGTCCCTGCCGCCACGCCTGCCACACCCAGGCCGAGCACGCTCACGGCGAGCAGGTCGAGGCCCACGTTGAGCGCGCTTCCCACGGCCAGGCACCACAGGGGCCGGCGCGTGTCGCCCTTGCTGCGCAGGATGGCGCTGCCGAAGTTGTAAATCATCATAAAGGGCATGCCGCAGAAGTAAATCCGCAGGTAGGTGAGGGCGTCGGGCATGGCGTTGCCGGGCGTGGCGATGGCGCAGAGCAGCGGCTCGGCGCACAGCAGCCCTATGAGCGCCACCGCGGCGCCGCTCAGCACCGCGAGGATGGCGGTGGTGTGCACGGCCTGGCACACCTTGGCCTCCTCCTTGCGCCCCACGTAGATGGCGATGATGACGTTGGCGCCCACGGAGAGCCCCGTGAAGAGGTTCACGAGCAGGTTGATGATGGGGGAGCATCCGCCCACGCCGGCGAGCGCGGTGTTGCCCACGAGCTGGCCGGTTACCATGGTGTCGGCGGTGTTGAAGAGCTGCTGAAGCATGCTCGACAGCGCCAGGGGCAGCGCGAAGAGCAGGATGTTGCCCAGCAGCGGCCCCTCGGTCATGTTCATCTGCCGGGCGGGCTTGGACTTGCGGGGCGTGCTGGTCGTTTGAGCCACGCAGGCCGCCTGGGTCTGCCGACCATCCCGCGTGCCGCGCCCCTCGGGCGCTTCAAGCCCCTCGGGCTCCGCGTCTCTCTCGAGTGCCTCGCACCCCTCGGATGCCTCAAGCTCCCTGCGCCCCTCGGGCTCGGTGCGCCCCTCGAATCTCTCGGGCTCCCTGTGCCCCTCGGACGCCCGCTCGATTTCCTGGTCTTTTTCAGTAGCTTGCGTTGTGCTCATGTCGCGCCTGGCGCCTCTTACCTACGACGGGGATATGGCCGGGAGCAATCCTAGCGCATATCCCCGCCGCCGCCTTACTGAGCCAGTTTCTCCACCCGCACGGCGCACACCTTGTACTCGGGCGCCTTGGCGATGGAGTCGAGCGCGCCGTTCGTGAGCCAGTTGGAGTTGCCGTCCTGGAAGTGGAAGGGCATCCAGGTCTGGCCGGGGTTGGTCTTGCGCGAGACGCGCGCCTGGCTGCGGATCGAGCCGCGCCGCGAGCTCACGCGCACGGCGTCGCCGTCGACCACGCCCAGGCGGGCGGCGTCGTCGGTGTTGAGCTCGATGAACGAGGAGTTCGCGATCTCGTTGATGCCGGGCGTTTTGTCGGTCATGGCGCAGGCGTTGTAGTGGTACAGGATGCGCCCCGTGGTGAGCATGAGGGGGTAGTCCTCGTCGGGCAGCTCCTGCGAGGGGCGGTAGGGCGCAAGCGAGTACACGCCCTCGCCCCGGCTGAACTTGCCCACGTGCAGGATGGGCGTGCCGGGGTGGTCGGCGCTCGGGCAGGGCCATTGCAGGCCGCGCCCCGCCACCTCGGGCCCGTCGAGGCGGGCGTGCGAGATGCCGCCGAAGGAAGGCGTGAGGCTTGCGACCTCGTCCATTATCTGGGCGGGGGTCAGCACCGGCTGCGGGTAGCCCATGCGCTGCATGATGAGGGCGAAGATCTCGGTGTCGGGCTTGGTGTCGCCGGCGATTTGCACCGCCTTGCGCACGCGCTGCACGCGGCGCTCGGTGTTGGAGAACGTGCCCTCCTTCTCGGCGAAGCTGCGGCCGGGCAGCACCACGTCGGCGTACTTGGCCGTCTCGGTCAGGAAGAGGTCGTCCACCACGAGGAAGTCGAGCGACTCCAGCGCGTGGATGACGTGGGCGGTGTCGGGGTCGGTGCGCACCGGGTCCTCGCCGAAGATGAAGAGGCCCTTGATGCGCCCGTCGATCATCGCGGGGAAGCACTCGGTGGCCTTGAGGCCCGGCGCGCCCTTGAGCTGCACGCCCCAGGCGGCCTCGAACTTGGCACGCGCCGCGTCGTTGCCCACCTTCTGGTAGCCGGTGAAGTCGGTGGGCATGGCGCCCATGTCGCAGGCGCCCTGCACGTTGTTCTGACCGCGGATGGGGTTCACGCCGCAGCCCTCGCGGCCGAGCTTGCCGCACGCCATGGCGATGTTGGAGAGCGACATCACGCCCTCGGTGCCGCTGGAGTGCTCGGTCACGCCCAGGCAGTAGATGATGGGGGCGCGCTCGGCGCCTGCGTACATGTGCGCCGCGGCCACCAGGTCGCGCTCGTCGATGCCGCAGATGGCGGCCACGCGCTCGGGGGTGTAGTCGGCCACGAGCGCCTCAAGCGCCTCGAAGCCCTCGGTGCGCTCGTCGATGAAGGCGCGGTCTACCAGGCCGTCGCGCACCATGACGTTGACCATGCCGTTGGCGAAGGCCACGTTGGTGCCGGGCTTGAGCTTCAGGTGGATGTCGGCCTGCGCGGCGAGCTTGATGTCGCGCGGGTCCACCACGATGAGCCGGCAGCCGCGCTCCACGGCGGCGCGCACCTGCATGCCGAGCACGGGGTGCGCCTCCTCGGGGTTGGAGCCCACGAGCAGGATGCAGTCGGCCTTCTGGGTGATGTCCTCGATGGTGTTCGTCATTGCGCCCGAACCGAGTGTGGTCGCCAGACCGGCGACGGTGGGGGCGTGTCAAACGCGTGCGCAGTTGTCGACGTTGTTCGTGTCGAATGCGCACCTCGCCATCTTCTGGAGCAGGTAGATGTCCTCGTTGGTGGAGCGCGAGCAGGCAAAGGCCGCGAGGGCGTCGCCGCCGTGCTCCTCCTTGATGGCGCCGAGCTTGGACGCCACGAGGTCGAGAGCCTCGTCCCAGCTGGCGGGCTCGAACTCGCCCGTCTCGTGGTTCTTGATGAGCGGGGTGCGCAGGCGCTGGTCGCAGTCCACGAAGTCGAAGCTCGCCGAGCGGCCCTTCACGCACAGCATCGTGCGGTTGGTGGGGCCGTCCGCGCCGTGGGCGTCCACGATCTTGTTGTCATGCACCGTGAGGTCGATCTGGCAGCCCACCGCGCAGTGCGGGCAGGTGGTGCGCACGTGCTCCACGTCGAACTCGCGATAGGTCTCGCGGCGCTTCTCCATGAGGGCGCCGGTGGGGCAGGCCTGGGCGCAGTTGCCGCAGCTCTCGCAGGCGCTGGTGCGCCAGTCGGGGCCGAAGGGGGCCTCGATGGTGGTGCGCACGCCGCGCTTGCCGGCATGCAGGGCGTGGGCGCGGGTGAGGTTGTTGCAGGCGCCCACGCAGCGCTGGCAGGTGATGCACAGGTTGGGGTCGTAACGCAGGAAGGGGTTGGAGTCCAGGATGGGGAGCTTCTCCTGCTCCACCTTGAAGGGCGTCTCCACCACGCCCAGCTCGCGGCACAGGGCCTGCAGCTCGCACGCGCCGTTCTTGTGGCACGAGAAGCAGTAGTGCGTTGAGTCCAGGTTGTGGCGGGTGAGGATGAGCTCCAGGGCGTACTTGCGCGCACGCTGCACGCGCGGGCTGGCGGTGACGACTTCCATACCATCGCGGGCGGGAGTGTTGCAGGCGGCCACGAGGTTCGCCTGGCCCTGCACCTCCACCACGCACACGCGGCACGAGGCGGCGGCGCTGCACTCCTTGAGGAAGCACAGCGTGGGGATGCGGATGCCGGCCTTCTGCGCGGCGTCGAGGATGGTGGCGCCCTCCTGCACCTCTACCGCGATGCCGTCGATGGTGAGCTTACACATACTGGATCCTCCCGTCAGCGAGCGTGCCGCAGCCGTAGTGGTCGCAACGCAGGCAGCGCCCGCACTCCTGGCGCGCCTCCTCCAGGCTCATGGGCATCTCGACGCCCTCGTAGTCGTGCTTGCGCACGCGTGCCGGGCGCTCGGCGATGTTGACGCGGCCCTTGGGGGTGCGGTCGTTGGGAAGGGCCGGCGGGGCCTGCACGCCGCAGTCGAGCTTGTGGTTGAAGCCCAGGTAGCCGTCGATGTTGCGTGCGGCCACCTTGCCGGCGCCGATGGCCTTGATCACGGTGGCCGGGCCGGTCTGGCAGTCGCCGCCCACGTAGATGCCGGGCATGTCGGCCACCTCGAGCTGGGGGTTTGCCGTGAAGGCGCCGCGCACGGCGGGCATGCCGAACTCTTCGAAGGGGGCGCTCATGATGTCCTGGCCCACGGCGATGAGGATGATGTCGGCCTCCACGCGCTCCTGGGGCTTGGCGGCGTCGAGGGGTGCGGGCCTGCCCTTGCTCACGGGGCCGATCATCTGGGGCTGGATGAGAAGCGCGGTGCAGTGGCCCTGCTCGTCCACCTCGATGGCGGCGGGCGACTGCAGCGTCAGCATCTCCACGCCCTCGGCGATGGCGCTCTCCACCTCGCTGGCCAGGGCGGTCATGTCCTCCAGGCGGCGGCGGTAGATGACGCTCACCTCGTCGGCGCCGGCACGCACGCTCGTGCGCGCGCAGTCCATGGCCACATTGCCGCCGCCGATGACCGCGACCTTCTTGCCCGAGAAGTCGGGGTAGTCGCCGTCGCCGATCTTGCGCAGCAGGTCAACCGCCGAGCTCACGCCCTGGGCGTCCACGTTGTCCAGGCGCAGCTTCTTGCCGGCGTGGGCGCCGATGGCCACGTACACGGCGTCGAACTCCTGGGCGATGGCGCGCATCTCCTCGCAGCCCACGTGGGTCTCGTAGCGCACCTCGATGTTGCTCAGGCTGCAGATGGCGCGGATGTCCTCGTCGAGGCGCTCGCGGGGGAAGCGGTAGGCCGGGATGCCGTAGCGCATCATGCCGCCGGCCTTCTTCTTCTCCTCGAACACGGTGACGGCGTGGCCCATGAGCGCCAGGAAGTACGCGCAGGTGAGACCAGAGGGTCCCGCGCCGATCACGGCGATGCGCCGACCTGTGCTGGGGGCCTGCGGGGGCACGGGCGCGTTGTCGGCGCTGAGCTGGTCCACCGCGAACTTCTTGATGCCGCGGATGTTGACGGGGGCGTCGATGAGCGTGCGGCGGCAGCGGTGCTCGCAGGGGTGCTCGCACACCAGGGCACAGGCGGTGACCCAGGGGTTGTCCTTGCGGATGCGCGCGATGGCGCCGGCGTAGTCGCCTTGGGCGGCAAGCGCGATGTAGCCGGGCACGTCCACATGCGCGGGGCACATGGCCTCGCAGGGCACCGTCTGACGCACGCCGTCGCGGCAGCGTCCCTGCTCGATGTGGCTCGCGTACTCGTCGGCGAAGTCGTCCATGCCGGCCAGCACCTGGCGGGCCGTCTCGTAGCCGATGGCGCAGTCGGAGGCGTCGCGGATGAACTCGGCCAAGGCACGGGCGTCCTCAAGCGTCTGGGCGCTGGCCTTGCAGTCGGTGATGTCGGCGAGCATCTGCGCGAGCTGGGGCAGGCCGTCGCGGCAGGGCACGCACTTGCCGCAGGTCTGCGAGGCGCCCACCTGGGCGAGCGTGGTCTGCAGCGCCACCGGGCACATGCCGGCGGGGGTGGCCGCCATGCGGCGGGCGAACTCTTCCATCACTGCGGCGTTCTTGGTGTCCGCAGAGGTCTTTGGCACGACCGAAAGCTTGCTCACGAATCTCTCCCTCGATGTATGTAAGTGACACAGGATACCAATACATCATGGGGACGGGGGTGCGAGAAAGAAAAACGCCTGCCGAACGGTGTGTTCAGCAGGCGTTTTGGCGATTACTTCACCTGAACTGCAGAGAATACCTTGGCGTCGGTGGCCTGGGAGAGAACCTCGCGGGGGTGCAGGAACTCCAGCTCCATGAGGAAGGCCAGGCCCGCCACCTTGCCGCCCAGGCGCTCCACGAGCTTGACCTGGGCCACGGCCGTGCCGCCCGTCGCCACGAGGTCGTCCACGATGAGCACCACGTCGCCCGGCTCGATGGCGTCCTCGTGCACCTCGAGGGTGGCGGTGCCGTACTCGAGCGAGTAGTCCTCGCTGATGGCGGCGCGGGGGAGCTTGCCGGGCTTGCGCGCGGGCACGAAGCCGGCGTGCAGGCGGTACGCCACGGGCGCGCCGAGCATGAAGCCGCGGGCCTCGGCGCCCACGACCTTCGTCACGCCCGCGCCCTCGAACTGCTCGGCGATCTCGTCCACGAGGGCCGCGAAGGCCTCGCCGTCCTTGAAGAGGGTGGTGACGTCCTTGAAGACCACGCCGGGCGTGGGGTAGTCGGGGATGGAGACGATCTTGCTCTCGAAGTCGTAGGCCATGTTCGGTCCTCCCATACGCGCCGCGGCGCCGCCCCGGCATCGGTCAACAAACTCGGCAATGATAAACCATCGACGGGTGCGCAGATTTCGACTCTGAGAAAACACGAGCGCCCCACGGCGAGGATTTTTGGTCTAACGAGGGCTCTCCGGTCGAGCCCGTGCACTTTCATATCGCCGAAGACGAATGCCACGAAGGTTTGGATTACCTCGACGGGCAAATGCCTGCTGGCGAACAACAACTCGGGCATTCCAGTACGCGCGCTGCGCAACGTTATTCGTGTGGTCGAGGCGCGCAGTGCGGAGATTGTCGCCAAGGGGGAAGACCGTTTCGGCCCGGTGAGGTATTACCTGTAGGTCGGGGAGAGCGCGTCCGCGATGTCTTGCGCTGCGCCTTCGAGCGCTTGTATCCATTCGGGGCCGGCTGTGGCGGTGTCGGCGCCTTCGGCTTCGGGCAGGTCAGTCTCGAGCAAGAGGCGCTCGGGCGGGATCTGGCGCACGTAGGTGCGACCGCGCTTGGTGGCGAGCATGTTGGGGTTTACCGAGAAGTGACAGCCCAGCTCGCGGGCGCGGACGAGCTCCTGGGAGGAGCCCGAGAACCAATGCAGGATGCAGGCGTTGCCGTGCGTGGCGTTGTGGCGCTCGAGGATGTCGAGCACGGCGGTCGCGCTGCGCACGGCGTGGATGGAGACAACCTTGCCGCCCGTCTCGCAGCAAGCGGCGACGAGGCGCTCGAAGGCGTCGGTTTGCGGCTCGAAGGCGCCCTCGCGGCGAGGCGCGAAGTCGAGGCCTATCTCGCCTACGAATTGAGAGTCGCGTGCAAGCTCGCAGGCCAGCTCGACCTGCTCGGCGCCGCAGCGGCCGTCGGCCACCCACCAGGGGTGCAGGCCCACGCCCACGCGCACGTTGGGAAAGCCCTCAAGCGCCTTGCTCGCCGCAAGGTAGCCCTCGGGCGTCACCGTGTTGGAGAACGCCGCTACGTTATGCGTTTTCGCTAGCTGCGCCATCGCCACCATGTCGGAGGAAAAGTCCAGGTGGCAGTGCATGTCGGCGAGCGCAAAGTCCTCGCCGAAGACCTCGCGGGCAAGCGTTTGGGGGAGCGGGGCACTCATCGCTTTATTCGCCCACGCTCTCGATGGTGCCGCCGCCCACGACCTGGTCGCCGACGTAGGCAACGGCCGCCTGGCCAGGCGTCATGGCACGCTGGGGCGCGTCGAAGTCCACGCGCACCCGTCCTTCGCCCAGGGCGGTGATACGCGCGGACTGCTCGCGCTGGCGGTAGTGCGTTTTCACCGCGCAGGCGAGCGGCTTGTCCTGCGGCGCGCGAGCCCGCCACACCCAGTTCCAGTCGGCAATGACGCAGCTGCTCGCCATCAGTGCCTCGGCAGGCCCCAGCGTCACGGTGTTGGCCGCCATGTCCTTGGCGCACACGTACATCGGCTCGCGCAGCGCCACGCCCAGCCCCTTGCGTTGGCCGATGGTGTAGCCGGCGGCTCCCTTGTGCGTGCCTACGCGCGCCCCGTCGCAGGTGAGGATGGCGCCCGGCTCATAGGGACACCCGCGCCTGCGCTCGAGAAATGCCAGGTAGTCGCCATCGGGCACGAAGCAGATATCCTGGCTCTCAGCCTTGTGCGCGTTGCGGAAGCCCTGCTCCTCGGCGATGGCGCGCACCTGCGGCTTCGTGAGCCCGCCTAGGGGGAAAATCGTGTGCGCGAGCTGGTCTTGCGTGAGCGCGTAAAGCACGTAGCTCTGGTCCTTGGCAGGGTCAGCCGCCTTGGAGAGCGTGAAGCGTGAAGCGGGATTCTCAAGGCTCCGAGCATCGCCGCGCCCCGGTGTGTAGTCACCCACGATGTCTCCGCTATCCTCGCTGGCTGTCTGTCCCACCTGCGCGTAGTGTCCCGTCGCGATGTAGTCGCAGCCCAGCTCGCGTGCGCGGCGAAGCAGCAGGTCGAACTTCATGAAGCGGTTGCAGTCGATGCAGGGGTTGGGCGTGAGGCCGGCCTCGTAGGCGCGGGCGAACTTGTCCACCACGCGCTGGGAGAACTCCTCGGTCATGTCGAAGGCGTAGTGGGGGATGCCGAGCCTACGGCACACGCTGCGGGCGTCCTCCACGTCGTCGACGCTGCAGCAGGTCTTGCCCTGACGGGCGGCTGCGGCGGGGTCGTCCCACAGGCGCATGGTGGCACCCACGCAGTCGTAGCTCTGCTGTTTGAGCAGGTAGGCGGTGACGCTTGAGTCCACGCCGCCGCTCATGGCGACAAGCACGCTTGCCATGAGGCCTCCTTATGCCAGCGAGCGCAGGTGCGCCACGGTGTCTTCGATTGCACGCGCCGCCTCGTCCACCTCGGCCTGCGTGGTGTCTATGCTGAGGGAGAGGCGCAGCTGGCCGCGGGCGAGTGCGGGGTCTACGCCCATGGCGGCGAGCACCGGGCTCGGGTGCGTCGCGCCCGAGGCGCAGGCCGATCCGCCCGCCGCACAGATACCCTTGCGGTCGAGCGCTGCCACGAGGGCCTGGCGGTCCACGCCCTCAAAGCACATGCCGAGGGTGCCGGCAATTCGCGGGGCATGCGCGCCCAGGACATGCGCTCCGGGGATGGCGGCGAGCCTCTCCTGCAGGCGGTCGCGCAGCGCGGCGACTTCTTCCTGGTAGCGGGGCAAATCGCGGTTGGCTTCCTTGAGCGCGGCTGCCAGGCCCACGATACCGGGGACGTTCTCGGTGCCCGCGCGCCAACCGCGCTCTTGCCCACCGCCCAGGATGAGCTTTGCGGGCGAGAGCGCCTCGCCGAGCGCGACGCTGCGGCACATGAAGAGGCCCACGCCCTTGGGCCCGTGGAACTTGTGCGCCGAGATGCTCAGCATGTCGATGCCCATGGCGGCAGCGTCGAGCGCGATGTGACCAGCCGCCTGCACGGTGTCGGTGTGGAAGAGCACCCCCGCCTCATGGGCCAGCCGGGCCGCCTGCTCAAAGGGCTGGATGGTGCCCACCTCGTTGTTCACGGCCATGAGGCTTAGCGCGCACACGTCGGGCCCCAGCGCGGCCTCGATGTCCTCGACGCGCACCACTCCCTGCTTATCAGGAGCGACTAGCGTCACCTCGAAGCCCTCGGCCTTGAGCGCATCGAGCGTCTTGAGCACAGCCGGGTGCTCTATCTGCGAGGAGACGAAGCGCATGCGCCCATGCGCCCGCCCCCATGCGGCCGCCGTGCGCAACGCCTGGTTATCGGCCTCGCTTCCGCCTGAGGTAAAGACGACCTCGCCGGGTCTGCACCCCAAGCGGTCGGCGACATCCTCACGTGCCTCGTCCACCGCATAACGCGCCGCCCGCCCCGCCGCATGCTGCCCTCCCGGGTTCGCGCACGCGTCCGTCAGATACGGCAGCATCGCCTCCAGCACGCTCTTATGCACGAACGTCGTCGCCGCATTGTCGAGATAAATCAAACCCGCATCCTCTCGTCGTTTTTCACGCGCCCCATTGTAGCCGCCCCACGCCTATTACAGTTCAGCGCAGGCTCTAAGGAACCCGCCTTATACATTTCCTGACGAACAGGCATATGTTTGGGCGGCCCTTTCGGCGACCCGCCCGGTCACCTGAGCGCGGCTCTTGTCTCCAAACGCATCTCGCCCCGCAGCGCAAACGCACCACGGGGCGAAGGAGAGGGGAGGAGACTAAATCATGCAACCAAGGAGACGAGCTTTCCGAGACTTATGTACTGCGCCGAGGAGGCCTTCCGTAAGACGGCACTTCCCACAAAGGTATATCTCTAAGGGACTTCCCGCACGTCCGGGGGTGGGGGTTTCCCTTCACGCGCGTCTGCGCAGTGAAGGCAAGGAGTGGGGGCGCAGCGCGCAGCGCTTCCGCCCCCGCCACTCCGCAGCCTTCGGTACGAGCACCAGCGCGTGAAGGGAAACCCCCACCCACGCCGTGCACCCCCAGTCCCTTACTCCTGCGGGAACAGCGCCGTCGACAGATACCTCTCGCCCGTGTCGGCCAGCAGCGCGACGATCGTCTTGCCCTCGTTCTCGGTGCGCTTGGCCAGCTCGATGGCCGCCCAGGTGGCAGCGCCCGAGGAGATGCCCACGAGCACACCCTCGGTATGTCCCACGAGTTGCGCCGTCTCGAAGGCGGCCTCGTTCTCGACGGGGACGATCTCGTCGTAAATCTCGGTGTTGAGCACGTCGGGGACGAAGCCCGCGCCGATGCCCTGGATCTTGTGGGAGCCCGCGACGCCCTTGGACAGGACGGGCGAGCCGGCGGGCTCTACGGCCACGACCTTCACCTCGGGCTTCTGCTCCTTGAGGTAGCCGCCCACGCCCGTAACCGTGCCGCCGGTGCCAACGCCTGCCACGAACACGTCCACCTCGCCGTCGGTGTCGGCCCAGATCTCGGGGCCGGTCGTGGCCTTGTGGATGGCGGGGTTGGCCGGGTTCACGAACTGGCCGGCGATGATGGAGCCGGGAATCTCGGCCTTGAGCTCCTCGGCCTTGGCGATGGCGCCCTTCATGCCCTTGGCGCCCTCGGTGAGCACCAGCTCGGCGCCGTAGCCGCGCATGAGCTTGCGGCGCTCGACGCTCATGGTCTCGGGCATCGTCACGATCATGCGGTAGCCGCGGGCGGCGGCGATGGCGGCCAGGCCGATGCCGGTGTTGCCCGAGGTGGGCTCGATGATGGTGCCGCCGGGCTGCAGCTCGCCGGACGCTTCGGCCGCGTCGATCATGGCCTTGGCCACGCGGTCCTTCACCGAGCCCGCCGGGTTGAAGTACTCGAGCTTCACGAGGACGCGGGCCTTGAGGCCGAGCTTCTTCTCGATGCCCGTGAGCTCGAGCAGGGGGGTGTGGCCGATGGTCTGGTCGATGCTGGTGTAGATGTTGGACATGGGAGTTCCCTCTTTCCTTGGCGAGGCTGGGCGTTTGGTGGGTGTTTGTAAACCTACTTCATCTGTAGGTTGGTGGCATTACACACCTAGTCCCTCGCCCTGTCAAGCGAGAATCCACATTTACCTATAGATTTAGGGGGAATATCTACACTCCACACAAAGCGACGAGGTCAGCAGACCAAGACCTGCCGCATCTACCAGGTGTTTCTCCCTTATACTAGCCCGGCCACCTCGAGGAGCAGCTTCACAAAGAAGACGGCGAGCACGAAGAGCATGATGGGGCGCGTGATGCGCGCGCCCTTGCCGATGAAGCAGCGGGTGCCGATGTAGGCGCCGAGCATGTTGAAGAGGCCGGCGGTGATGCCCAGGGGCAGCCACACCACGCCGTTGGAGATGAACACCACGAGGGCCGAGACGTTGGTGGCTAGGTTCACCACCTTGCAGGTGCCCGTGGCCTGGGTGAGCTTGAGGTGGGCCACCTCCATGAAGAGCAGGGTGAGGAAGGTGCCGGTGCCCGGGCCGTAGAGGCCGTCGTAGACGCCCACCACGGCGGAGATGACGGCGCACAGTGCAAGCGAGCGCCTCTCGGGGATGGGGTCCTTCTCGACGAAGTCCTTGTGGAACATGATGTAGGCCGCCGTGAGGGGCACCACCACGAGCATGACGATGCGGAAGACCCCGTCGGGAATGAGAAGCGCCAGGTTGGCACCCGTGGCCGAGCCGATGAGGGCGCACACGATGCTCACCGCGCAGCGCCGCAGGTCCACGAAGCCCTGCAGGGCGTAGCGCAGGGTGGCCACGGCCGTGCCCATGCAGCTGCTCAGCTTGTTCGTGCCCAGGCAGGTGTGCACGGGCAGCCCCGTGATGAGGTAGGCCGGCAGCGACACCAGGCCGCCACCGCCTGCGATGGCGTCGATGAAGCCTGCGACGAACACGAGCGGGCAGACGATGAGGAAGATGGTCAAGGTGTCCAAGGCGACGGCCTCCGTAGGCGTTGTGGGTAGGGCCGCAAGAGTGTAGGCACTTTCTGTCCGGCAATGGGCGATAATGTGCCAGTTCACGCTATCGTAACCGCCGCAGCGAGGGGAGGCGCGCTATGGAGTACCAGGTGGAGACGGGCCACACCTACATCTGCATTGACCTCAAGACGTTCTATGCCTCCGTGGAGTGCGCCGAGCGCGGGTTGGACCCCTTCACCACCAACCTCGTGGTGGCCGACCCCACGCGCACCGAGAAGACCATCTGCCTGGCCATCACCCCGGCCATGAAGGCCCTGGGCATCCGCAACCGCTGCCGCGTGTTCGAGATCCCCAAGGGCGTCGAGTACATCACCGCGCCTCCGCGCATGCGCCGCTACATGGAGGTGTCGGCCGACATCTACGCCATCTACCTGCGCTATATCGCCCCCGAGGACATCTACGTCTACTCCATCGACGAGTGCTTCATCGACGTGACGCCCTACCTCACGCTCTACGGCGTGGACGCGCCGGGCCTGGCCAAGATGCTCATGCAGGCCGTGTACGACGAGCAGCGCATCTGCGCCACGGCCGGTGTGGGCCCCAACCTCTTCCTGGCCAAGGTAGCCCTCGACGTGCTTGCCAAGCACGCCCCCGACGGCATCGGCATCCTCGACGAGGCCTCCTTCAAGGAGAAGATCTGGACGCACCGCCCCATCACCGACATCTGGAACGTGGGCCCGGGCATCGCGGCGCGCCTGGAGAAGTACGGCGTGCGCGACCTGTTCGGCGTGTGCTGGCTCGACCCGGAGCTGCTCTACCGCGAGTTCGGCGTGAACGCCGAGTACCTCATCGACCACGCCCACGGGGTGGAGCCCTGCACCATCGCGCAGATCAAGGCCTACGTGCCGCAGGGCTCCTCGCTTCAGCAGGGCCAGGTGCTCAAGTGCGCCTACCCCCATGACCAGGCCCACACGGTGATGCGCGAGATGGTGGACATGCTCGTGCTCGACCTGGTGGACAAGCACCTGGTGGCGGGGGCCATATCGCTTTCGGTGGGCTACGACGCCAAGGACGTGGCGCGGGCCGTGGGCGGCCAGGCGCCGGCGTTTCAGGGCGAGCACGGCCGCGCCTACTGGAAGGCCATCCCGCGCACGGGCGCCTCGCGCAAGCTTGCCGGCCACACCTCGTCGGCTAAGAAGCTCGTGGCGGCCTTCGAGCAGCTGTGGGAGGAGTGCGTGGACACCGACCTCAAGGTGCGCCGCCTGGCCGTGGGCGCCCAGGGGCTTCTGGGCGAGGAGTTCGCCGCACAGGACCTCTTCACCGACGTGGAGGCCGAGGGCCGCGAGCGCGACCTGGCCCGCGCCGTGCTCGCCGTCAAAAGCCGCTTCGGCAAGAACTCCCTGCTCACGGGCACGAACTTCCGCGAGGGCGCCACGGGCCGGGAGCGCAACACGCTCGTGGGAGGCCACCGTGGCTAGCAGGGGCGCGGCTCGCCAGGGGCAGACCTACATCGCTCAGGACGGGCGCGTCCATCGCCTGGAGAACGCCCACGCCGACAGGGCGCGGCAGTTCATGCCCTTCGCCGCCCTCACCGGCTACTACGAGTTGGTCGAGGCGCGCGGACGCACGCGCGAGCCCTTCCACGAGCTCACCGAGGACGAGGCCGCCGCGCTCGACAGGCGCATGGCGCGGGTGGGGCGCGGCACGATGGTGGACATCATCTACTACGACCGCGACGCCTACGTGCGCCGCCGGGGCATGGTGAGCCGTATTGAGGAGGTGGAGCGTGCCCTTTGGGTGGTGAAGGAGCGCATCCCATTCGATATGATTCGCGACATACGCGTGACTGGCGACCCCGACGAGGACGACTGAGCCGTCGGGCGCCTGTGAGAGGAGAGGGAAGAGCATGGCAACCATTTACAAGGACGGCATCAAGTTCGCCAAGAACTTCTGGCCTTTCGTCGACGAGCAGGAGTGCGAGGGCTGCAAGTTCCTCGACTACGTGGGCGAGGCCGACGGCCAGGACATCGACCGCCACATCTGCAAGATGCCCCCTGAGTTTGAGGACGAGTTCCTCTTCAACGACATGGACGAGGACAAGATCCCGCCCTGCTTCAAGGAGTAGCACGACATGGCGCTGCCTTCGTTTTTTGAACCGATGCTTCAAGACCAGTACGGACCCGACCTGGCCCGGCAGATTCTGGCGGGCTGTGGGGCCCGGCGCACCACGCTGCGCGCCAACGCCCTCAAGGCCACGGCCGACGAGGTGGCCCAGGCGCTTGGTGAGGCGGGCATCGCCTTCGAGCGCGTGGCGTGGTACCCCGACGCCTTCGTGCTGGCGCAGGGGACGGAGCTGCGCCAGGTGTGGGGGCTGCCCATCTACGAGCAGGGCGGCATCTACGTGCAGAGCCTCTCCTCCATGCTGCCGGCGCTGGCCCTGGCGCCCAGGCCCGGCGCCGACGTGCTCGACATGTGCGCCGCGCCCGGCGGCAAGACCACCCAGATGGCGGCGCTTTCGGGCGGCAAGGCCCACATCACGGCATGCGAGATGCACATGCCCCGCGCTGAGAAGCTGCGCTTCAACCTGGAGCGTCAGGGTGCGGGCGGCGTCAACGTGATGCAGGTGGACGCCCGCAGGCTCGACGACTTCTTCCGCTTCGACCAGATCCTGCTCGACGCGCCCTGCTCGGGCTCGGGCACGCTCGACGCGGCCGACCCCAAGGTGGAGAAGCGCTTCACCGCCCAGCTCGTGAGCAAGTCGCAGTCTTCGCAGAAGGCCCTGCTCACGAAGGCCTTGGGCCTGCTCAAGCCCCAAGGCGAGCTGGTGTATTCCACCTGCAGCGTCCTTGCCGGCGAGAACGAGCGCATCGTGGAGCAGGCCCTGCGCGCCGCACGCAAGGCGGGATCCTACGAGCTGCGGCCCATCCGTGCCTTCGAGGGCGCGCCGGAGCTGCCGCTTCTGCCCACGAGCTTGGAGGGCACGGTGTGCCTGCGTCCCAGCGAGCT
>CAVJGP010000011.1:31387-37657 GCA_963648855.1 Alistipes onderdonkii
GCTCGCGCCGCCTCCTTGCCCCGCACGTCTGAGCCGTTCGCCCGGGCTGGGCGGCAAGGTTCCTGCAGGCTTTGCGATGTGCCGCATGGAATACCTTTAATTTGGTAGGATAGCCGGGCAAAACTCGCACGCGCGGTCA
This sequence comes from Alistipes onderdonkii, assembly GCA_963648855.1. GTDB lineage: Bacteria > Actinomycetota > Coriobacteriia > Coriobacteriales > UMGS124 > UMGS124. The sequence goes on from CAVJGP010000011.1 coordinate 31,527, forward strand.
AGACGGAGGCGGCAGATGGCGGCACTCATTTCCACCAAGGGGCGCTACGCGCTCAGGGCGATGGTCGACCTGGCTCAGAACAAGGACGCCGGCCTCGTGCCCCTGGCCGACATCGCCCGCAGGCAAGGCATCTCCGAGAAGTACCTCGAGAGCATCGTCTCGGCGCTCTCCAAGGCCGGCTTCATCTCCGGGCAGCGCGGCAAGGGCGGCGGCTACCGTCTCACGCGCGACCCCTCCGAGTACTCCCTGGGCGAGATAATCCGCCTGGTGGAGGGCCGTCTGCAGCCTGTCACCTGCATGGAGGAGTGCAACGCCAAGTGCGCCCAGCGCGACTCCTGCAAGACGCTCACCATGTGGGAGGAGCTCGACCGCATGATCAACTCCTTCTTCGACGACAAGACCCTGGAGGACCTCGTCGACGGCGGCGGCCCGCTCATGAGCGACTGGCCCAGCTTCCTCTAATCCCCGCAGGTCTTACGGACTCTTGCAAATACGCCCCGCTCCCCGACGGTCGGCCGTCGCCTCGATAGGGTATAGTGACCCCGTCACTGAAATCCTTTCAAGGGGAGGGTCATGAGCCAGTCGAATATGGATATGGGCAGCATTCTGGGGGCGATGTTCGGCATTCCGATGGGCGGTCAAGGCCAGGCGGGCCAGGGCACGCAGGCCGAGGGCGAGCAGGGCGGCCAGGGCGGCGCCGGCCCCGAGCAGCCCACGGGCCCGCAGCGCAGCTTCAAGGAGGAGTTCAACGACACCCTCCAGAGCATCGCGGCGTGGTCGAAGCGCGCGCTCATCATCCTGGGCATCGTGGCGCTCATCGTGCTTGCGGGCTGCTACTGGTGGTTCCACCCCTCCATCAACCTCCAGCGCGAGGAGGTCTGGGTCTGGATCATCGTGATCGCGCTCGTGGTCATCGTGGGGCTGCTCGTGGCGGCTATCAAGCACAAGGCTAAGGCCAAGCTCTTCCACCGCCTCACCATCATCCCGATCCTCGTCATCGCCGCGTTCTTCGTGGGCACGGTGGCCGGCTGGTCCATCATCCCGGGCAACGCCGCGCGCTATGCCAGCGTGCTCGACGTTCGGGACGGCAACTTCGCCGAGGACATCGCCGAGGTCAACTACTCCGAGATTCCCGTCATCGACAAGGACTCGGCCGTGCTTCTCGGCAACCGCGCGATGGGTTCCATCCCTGAGTATGTGAGCCAGTTCGAAATCTCTGACATTTACAGCCAGATCAACTACCAGGGCAAGCCCGTGCGCGTGAGCCCCTTGGTATACGCCGACCTCTTCAAGTGGTTCATCAACCGCTCCGAGGGCATCCCGGCCTACGTCATCGTGGACATGACCACGCAGGAGGCCCAGGTCGTCAAGCTCGACCAGCCCATCCTCTACAGCGAGAGCGAGCCGCTGGCGCGCAACATCGACCGCTACGTGCAGCTCAAGTACCCCACCTACATGTTCGACGAGAAGGCCTTCGAGCTCGACGAGGACGGCACGCCCTGGTGGGTGTTCCCCGTGCAGAAGAAGACCGTCGGTCTCTTCCAGGGCACGACCATCTCGCGCGTGGTGCTCGTCAACGCCTGCACCGGCGAGACGCAGGACTACGCCCTTGAGGACTGCCCCCAGTGGGTGGATCGCGCTTACCCCAGCGACCTGGTGGTTGAGCAGTTCAACTGGCGCGGCCTGTACTCGGGCGGCTGGCTGAACTCCGTGCTGGGCCAGGTGGGCGTCGTGAGCACCACCCCCGGCACCGACGGCAACCTCGGCTACAACTACATCGCCCAAAACGACGACGTCTACCTGTACTCGGGCGTGAGCTCCGTCACCGCCGACAACTCCATCGTCGGCTTCATCCTCGTGAACCAGCGCACGGGCGAGGCCACGTACTTCTCCGTGGCCGGCGCCACCGAGCAGAGCGCCATGGAGTCGGCCGAGGGCCAGGTGCAGAACCTGCGCTACACGGCCACCTTCCCGCTGCTGCTGAACATCGAGAGCCAGCCCACGTACTTCATGGCGCTCAAGGACGGCGCGGGCCTCGTCAAGAAGTTCGCGATGGTCAATATCGAGAGCTACCAGTACGTGGCCGTGGGCGACACCGTGGCCGACTGCCAGCAGGAGTATGTGAAGCTGCTCGCCACCAACGGCATCCTGAGCGACGAGCAGGCCCAGTCCGCCACCGCCGACGCCACGCCCGGCGAGCCCGCGCAGGGCGCCATCGCCTCCATCTCGCAGGCGGTCATCGACGGCAACTCGCACTTCTACGTGACGCTCAAGGGCGACGACGCCATCTACGACTTCGCGCTGCCGGGCCTCGTGTCTATCGTGACCTACCAGGTGGGCGACGAGATCGAGTTCACCTACACCGAGGAGGAGGGCGCGATCACCCGCACCGCGGCCACCCTGGGCGAGGAAGTGGCGCAGGACGAGTCTGAGTCGGCCCAGGCCGAGGAGGCTTCCGAGGCCGAGGCGTCCGGCGAGGGGGCCGACGATGCCAGCGCTGCAACAACCGCCTAGCGGCGTGCGCGACCTGCCTGCCCTCACCGTTGCCATCCAGGCCGGCGGCGAGAGCAGGCGCATGGGCCGCTCGAAGGCGACCGTCCCCTTCGGGGGCAGGCCGCTGCTCTGCAGGCTCGTCGAGCGCGTGGACGAGGTGGCCGGCGAGATTCTCGTCACCACGAACGGCCACGATGACCTGGCCTTTCTGGGGCGCATGCCCCAGGCGGGCAAGATACGCGTGGTGCGCGACCTGCTCGACGTGCGCGGCTCCATGACCGGGCTGTACACGGCGCTTTCCTGCGCCTCGCACGACTTCGTGGCGGTGTGCGCCTGCGACATGATGGACGTGAGCGCGGCGCTTTTCGCCTACGAGCTGCGCCTTGCCTGCGAGGGCGGCTTCGACGCGGTGGTGCCCATGACGTCGAACGGGTTCGAGCCTTTCCACGCGCTCTACCGGCGCGCGACGTGCCTGGCGAGCGCCCAGGCCAAGATGGAGGAGGCCAGCCGGGAGTCGTCCACGCGCAAGGGTGGGGCTTCCATGAAGTCCGTCCTGCTCGACCCGGCCCTTCGCGTGCGCCACGTCAGCATGGACGAGGTGTGCGCGGTGGCCGAGGCGGGGTGCTTCGCCAACTGCAACACCCCCGACGAGCTGGCCCGCGCCGAGGAGCGCGTCTTCGGCAAGGCCGGATAGGCGAGCAACGGGGATACTCCGCCGGGGCGAGGGCAGCAAAGCCGCTGCTCTCGCCCCTATGCCTCGAGCAGCTCGTCCACCACGGCCTTGACCTGGGCGGCCACGGCGAGGGCGGCGGCGTTGGAGGGGTCGCGGCACACAAGGTGCGTGGTGCGGTCGGGCGGCATATTGTCGCAGCGAAGGCAGCGCAGGTGCTCGGTGCGCTCCAGCCAGCGCGCGAGGGTGAGCGGCGCAATCACCCAGTACCCCGGCATGTGGAGCAGCTGCGTGGCGAAGGCCAGGCTGTCGGCGCGCAGGGCGAAGCCTTCCTCGCCTAACCAGTAGTTGTGCCAGATGACGTGCTCGGGCGACGCCTCCAGGCGGACCGCCTTGCGGCCGTCGAGCTCGCGCGGGCTCATGCCGTCTCGGTAGGGTGCGTCGGCAGAGCAGGCGATGGCGAGCGGCTCGGTGTAGAGCGGCACTGACGACACGAACTCGGAGTGCCTTGACTGGGCGACGAAGGCAAAGTCGAGCTCCGCGTTGGCCACCTTGGGATAGGCGTCCTTCGAGAGCGTGGTGAAGAACTCAAGGCGCTGGGGCATGCCAAGCTCCACGATGCGGCACACGGCCCGGGGCATCACCGACAGGCAGAGCGTCTGGTAGGCGCCGATGCGCAGCGTCTGCACGCCGCCCGTCTTCACCACGGCTTGCGTCTCGCCCCACAGGCGCGTCCAGCGGTGCGCCACGTCCACCATCGCCTGGCCCGTGTCGGTGAGCTGCGCGGTGCGTCGACCTCGCCCGCGGTCGAAGAGCTGGCAACCCAGCTCGTCCTCAAGGGCCTCGATGCGCCGTGAGAGCGTGGGCTGCGCCACGTACAGCGTGCTGGCGGCCGCGCTGAAGGAGCCCGTCTGCACCACGGCGAGAAACGCCTCTATCTGCTGGATGTCCATGTGGTTCCCTGCCTTTCAGGGGAGGACGAGGCTCGGATGGTCGTCCAAAATATACGTCTTACGTATATATGAAGGCAAATTAAAGTGAAATTTAAATATATGCCGACGTGCTAGCCTTGCCGGCGTACAAAGACGGCACGGTGGAGGCGAGTTTTGATGCGTGGTATCGGCGACAAGCAGGGGAGCGACGCCCAGGCGGCTGAGGGTTTCTTTTCGATGCAGAGCGGGCGCTATGGCGGTGCGGCGGGCAACGGCCATGCGGGCCTGGCCCAGCTGGTCATGGCGACGCTGCTCATGCTGTGCTTCGGCATGGTGACCGACGGCTTCACCGCCTACCTTCCCTCCATGCGTCAGGAGTACGGCATCACCGACGCGCAGGTGTCCATCGTCGTCACCATGCGCTGCCTTTCGAGCTTTGCGTCCGCGCTGTTGGCTCACTCCGTGTATGGGCGCATCTCCATCCGCGCCGGCATGACCGTGGCCGTGCTCGCCGAGGCGGCGGGCTTTGCGGTGTGCGCGTGCTTCCCGGGGTTTGCGGGGGCGTGCGTGGGATGCCTGCTTATGGGCATCACCTGCGGCATGGGCTCGACGGTGCCCGCCTCCATGCTCATGCATCGCTGGTACGGGGCGCGCGTGGCCATGCCCCTGTGCATCTGCATGGCGGGCAGCGGCCTGGCGAGCATCGTCGGCGTGCCGCTCGTGGTGGCGGGCATCTCGGCCCTCGGCCTTGCCGGCACCTTCCTGGCGCAGGGGGCGGTGCTCGTGCTGGTCGCCCTTATGATGTGCGTCGTTGTGCGCGATACGCCTGCCCGCGCGGGGATTCGGGCTGACATGGCGTGCGGTGAGGAGAGGGGCGTCCGTACGGCGCAGGCGCAGGCCGGAAGCGGTGCTGACGAGGCCGTGCGCACGGCTGTGGCCCGGAGCATGGGTCGGACGGATTTGGCGGTGCTGTGCCTGGCGGTGGTGCTCGTCGGGGCCTTTGCAAGCCCCGGCCCTTCCAACTACTCGCTGCTGCTGAGCGAGGCTGGCGTGCCTGCGGCGAGCATGGCAGCCATCGTGAGCGTCGGCGGCCTGGCCCTCACCGCCTCCAAGCTCGTGTTCGGCGCCTTCACGAGGCGGTTTGGCACCTACGTCTCGAACATCGTGGCGTTTGCCCTGCTTGCGGCCGGCATGGGGTGCTCGCTGCTCATCGGCGCCCTGGGTCCCGTCGCTGCCGTGGCGCTCGTGGTGCTGGCCGGGTTTGGCTTCCCGCCGGCCACGGCCGGCCCCTCGTTGTGGGTGAACGACCTCGATCCTGCCCACTACGACCGCAGCGTTCAACGCCTCCAGAGCTCCTACTGCTTGGGCACGCTCGTGGGCATGCCGGTTCCGGGCCTCGTAGCCTCGTTTACGGGCAGCTACGTCCCTGTCTACGTTGCCTACGCCGTGCTCGCCCTTACCAGCCTCGCCCTCATCCAGAGCCGCTACCGCAAGGCAGGCATCGCCCGGGGCCTGCGTGCCGCCTCGATCGCCCGCGCCGCGCGCCCGATGATGGGCCGCAAGGCCGAGCCTGCCGTACGCTAGGCTGCGATACGTGGCGCGACCGGCCGTAACGTCGGGCGCCGCTTGGCAAATTTGCAGCCGCTGACGCGCCAGGGCTGGAGGACCGCATCACTAATCGCTCCTCTGCTCGCGCCTGAGCCCGCTCTACGCTACGAGCTTCGACAACTCCGACATCACCAAGTGCACGAGTATGTTCTACGGGTGCTCGTGCTTGGTGGGCGGCACCGACGGGTTCGTGCCGGCGACGAGCTCGGGCGCGTCGGTGTGCAAGCTGGGCGCGGGCGGCGTGCTGACCGACCCGGCGAACGACGTGCGGCGCTGGTTCACGGGTGAGCTGTTCGCGGACGGCGAGCTGGTGCTCTCGGTGGGCGGCGCGGACACGGCCGGGCGCGAGGTGCTGGCGTCGGGCCTCGTGTGCGCGAACGCCAAGTACAACGCGATCCAGTGCAACCCCTGGGCGGACTTCAACAAGA
>CAVJGP010000012.1:0-37559 GCA_963648855.1 Alistipes onderdonkii
GACCGCGCGAAGTACCCCGACATCAAGCAGCGCTGGCGCTTCGAGAAGGTCGAGGCAGACTAGGGAGCAGGGCGCGACTGTGCGGCCCGGGCAAGACCCGACAGCACCTAAGACGCAAATGCACCACGAAAACCGCGCTCTGGGCATTGCCCGGCGAGGACTCAGAGCACAGAATGCGTCCGAAAGCCCAAAATTTGTGCTTGATTGGGTGGATTCTTGGCTCGGTGACGTGCTTTGGCACAAAACACGTCACCGAGCCTAGTTGGGAGACAAGGAGCTGCAGGCGCAAGTGCCCGGTAGGTTAAACCATGGCGACCGGAAACGCATAACGCCCCGCAACGCACGCTGCGTCTTCGCAGCCGCATTGCGGGGCGCACGAAAAGGGGCGCGCGGCCGCAAAGCTCGCGGTCGTGCGCCCTTTCGGCGTACTCGTTAGCTTTGGAGCTTAGAAATAGCGCTCGAGCAGGCCCTTGAGCGCCTTGCCGTGACGGGCCTCGTCGCGGGCCATCTCATGCACGGTGTCGTGGATGGCGTCCAGGCCGTTCTTCTTGGCGCAGGTGGCCAGGTCCACCTTGCCGGCGGTGGCGCCGAACTCGCAGTCCACGCGCCAGGCCAGGTTGGCCTTGGTGGAGGCCGTCATGTGCGGCTCCAGCTCCTCGCCCAGAAGCTCGGCGAACTTGGCGGCGTGCTCGGCCTCCTCGAAGGCGGCCGTCTTCCAGTACTCGCCGATCTCCGGGTAGCCCTCGCGGCAGGCGATGCGGGCCATGCACAGGTACATGCCCACCTCGGAGCACTCGCCGGTGAAGTTGGCCTTGAGCTGCTCCAGGATGTACTTCTTGTCCTCGTCGGAGATGTTCTCGTTGTTCTTCACGGTCTTGGCGTACACGCCGTACTCGTGCTCGGCGGCAAGCTCAAGCTCGCCCTCAACCTTCTCGAACATGCTGGCAGGGGCGTGGCACACGGGGCACTCCGCCGGAGGCTCGGCGCCCTCGTAGATGTAGCCGCAGACCTTGCAGACCCACTTCTCAGACATAGCGTTTCCTTCCTCTCCCTGCGAGACGGCAGGCGCCGCCCCGTCTGTTTGGCTTTCCTTGGTTGCTTGGGCGGCGCCAGGCGTGCCGTCAGTCAAGCGGCCGACTTCGGCCGTGGTGCCCGCAAGCTCGGGCTTGCCCGCGCCCAAAGCGGCGCACGCGGCGGCCTTCAGGCGTGCGCGATACTCGCCGTACGTCAGGCTCGGGGCGTCCCTCAGGCTGTGGGCCTCGGTGACGCGCGCGGTGATCTGCACGTGGCTGCCCAGCTCGAGCGTCTCGAGCACCTCGCACGACACCACGGCACTGGCCTCCTCGAAGAACAGCAGGCCGTTCTCGGTGCGCGCGAAGCCTGCCGTGTCGGCGAACTTCTCCACGCTGCGGCCCGACTGCATGCCGAAGCGCTGGAACACCTCGGGCGGGCAATCCTGCGTGAGCACCGACAGGTTGAACATGCGCGAGGAGCGGATGTACTCGGGCGTGAGGTTGCCCGCCATGCACGAGACGGTGATGCACTTGGGCTCAGCGGCCGACTGGATCACCGCGTCGACGATGCAGGCGTTGTCGCGCCCGTCGCGCTGCGACGACAGCAGGTACAGACCATAGCTCAGCTTGTAAAACGCCCTGGAATCAATCTGTGCCATGCGTTCTTCCTCCCATGCGTCCCGCGTTTTCAACCGGGGACAGTATAGCTAATTGCGACAAATTATCAATAGGGATAATGTATGAACAAGTTGCCTAAAGGTGACAACAAGCACACCTGCCTCCGCCGCCGGAGTCCGCCCAAGCCGAAAACCTAACCGCATGCCGTCCCCAGCGTCCCCAGCGGCGTACCGCTTGAAGACGAACCTCGCCACGCTCCTGTCATACGCGTATCATTGCGGCAGAAAAGCTCTCAAGCAGGCCCCGGCACACCGATTCGCACGCCACGCCGGGTCCCGCGCAAAACAAAACCGTCCGGCAGGAACATCTGGGCGCCGTTCAGCCGGCCGCCCTCTTGCCGCCAACGCCATCCGTCTTCTGGGCCACGGCGAGGGCCGCAGCCCAGAAGCGAGCAAAGGAGACACCCGTGAGCGTTGAGACCACGAGCACCGAAGAGACCCGCCCCTTTGTTCCCTGGGACCTCATGCGCGACTTCATGACCGATGCGTTCGTGGGCTACGGCGTGCCGCGCGACGACGCCGAGATCTGCACCGACGTCTTGCTTGAAGCCGACCGGCGCGGCATCGAGAGCCACGGGTGCAACCGCTTCAAGCCCATCTACCTCGACCGCATCCGCAAAGGCACGCTCAAGCCCACCACCGAGCTCGAGGTACTGAAGGAGACGCCCGCCACGCTTGTGCTCGACGCGCACGACGGCATGGGTATGGTGGCGAGCCATCGCATGATGGAGCGCCTCATCGAGAAGGCCAAGGCATGCGGCATGGCAGGCGGGGCCATCCGCAACTCCACGCACTACGGCATCGCAGGTTACTGGGCAACCATGGCAAGCGACGCCGGGCTCATCGGCCTCACCGGCACGAACGCGCGCCCCTCCATCGCGCCCACCTTTGGCGTAGAGAACATGATGGGCACCAACCCGCTCACCTTCGCCCTGCCCACCGACGAGGACTTCCCCTTCTGCATCGACTGCGCGACGAGCATCGTCCAGCGCGGCAAGATCGAGTATTACGCACGTCAAGGCAAGCCCACCCCGGCAGGCATGGTGGTGGGCCGCGACGGCTCCACGATGACCGACAGCGAGGAGATCCTCCGCGCCCTCGTGGCGGGCGAGGCCGCGCTAGCCCCCTTGGGCGGCGTGGGCGAGGAGCTCGCGGGCTACAAGGGCTACGGCTACGCGGCCGTGGTGGAGATCCTCTCGGCGGCCCTTTCGGGCGGACAGTTCATGAAGGCGCTCACGGGCGTGGCGCCCGACGGCAGCCCGCAGATGTACCACCTTGGGCACTTCTTCTTCGTGGTGGACCCGGAGGCGTTCATGGGGGCCGAGTCCTTCCGCAAGACAGCCGGCGACATCTGCCGCGCCCTGCGCGCTTCCGAGAAAGCCCCTGGTCAGGAGCGCATCTACACCGCCGGGGAGAAGGAGTACCTCACCTGGCTCGACCGCAAGGACAAGGGCGTGCCCGTGGGAGAATCGGTGCAGCGCGAGCTTCTGGCCGTGCGCGACGAGCTGGGGCTGCCGTACACGTTCCCGTTTGAGATTTAAGGTACAATCGCCTGACATTTCGATGCCTGAAGTCCTTTGGGAGGGGCTACATGCGCCATATCCTGTCGGTGGGAGAGGTTCCGCCGAACATCCCCTTGCTTGAGGGGATTGATAATGGGGACTGCGAGAAGGCCCTGCTGCTTCTGCATGCCCGCTATATCGCCTTCGATGCCGGCGACCTCATCCGCACCTCCGACTCGGAGCGGCGCTGCGCTGCATACCTGGTGAGCGGCCATGCCGACGGCTACGTGTACGACGAGCTGGGCAACCGCTCCATCCTGCACCTCTTCATGCCCGGGCAGATGCTCTCGTGCGGCAAGCTCTTCGGCGACCAGCCCATCCCCTCCTTCGACATCGTGGCCCGCGACGCCTGCACCATCGTCATCTTCACCAACGAAAGCGCACCCACCACGCCGGGCAAGAGCCGCAACCTGGTGAAAACCGTGGAGTCCAACGTGGCCAAGTCGCTCGCGCTGCTCAACGTGGAGCTTCTCGCCACGCTCGACATGCGCCTGCGCCGCACGATTCGCGCGAAACTCCTCGCCTACCTGCAGCATGAGAGCAAGCGCGTGGGTTCGAGCGAGTTCGACATCGTCTACAACCGCCAGGAGCTTGCCGACTACCTGTGCGTGGACCGCTCGGCCCTGTCGCGCGAGCTGGGCAGCATGCGCGACGAGGGCCTCGTGCGCTACTCGCGCAACCACTTCGAGCTGCTGTAGGCGGGCCGCGCGGGGCGAGCGGGCGCCCTCACTCCGCGCTCGTCGCCCAAAACCCCACACTCGGCCCGCGCCGCCACGGCACCGCTGCGCCCCGCAGGCGTGCCGTTGAGGCAAGTAAATCCCCTTCGGTGGCAATTGCAACGGACGTTTTCGGCCGCACAGGGTACGGTGACCCCTGCTTGTATGTGCAGAAATCTTGCATGAAGGTTTTCAAGCGTGTTTCCTACCCTCACTCAATCCTCAGGAGGCAACGTGCCTAAGACAGCCGTGCCAACTCCACCTGAAACGCTTTCAGCAAACTCACCAATCAAACCCCCAGGTAGCGCCCAAAAATCCAAGGCAGGCAGCGTGCACCGCGCGCCCTTTGCGCTCATGTTCACCGTGATGCTCGCGGTGCTCATCGCCGCCTATCTCTTTTCGTTTCTCATCGGCAGCGTGGACATCTCCGTCATGGAGGTGGTGGACATCCTGCGCTCGAAGGTGATGCCCGTCGAGCAGTACTGGACCGACGTGCTCGACCGCATCATGACCAACGTGCGCTTCCCGCAGATCACGCTCTCGGTGCTCATTGGTGGGGCGTTGTCGGTGTCGGGCGCCTCCTACCAGACGGTGTTCAAGAACCCCATGGTGTCCTCCGACATCCTGGGCGTGTCGGCGGGCGCGGGCTTCGGCGCGGCCCTGGCCATGCTCAACGGCGGCTCCTGGTGGGAGATCCAGCTGAGCGCCTTCGCCTTCGGCACGCTGGCCGTGGGCACCGCCTACCTCATCGGCGCGGTGTTCGGACGCTCCAACCTCACCGTGCTCGTGCTGGCCGGCGTGGTGGTGTCGAGCTTCTTCCAGGCGCTGCTCTCCATCATAAAGACCCTGGCAGACACCGATTCCGTGCTGCCCTCCATCACCTTCTGGCTCATGGGCAGCCTCAACAAGGGCGACAACACCGACCTGCTCGTGATGCTGCCGGCCGTGGTGGTGTCGCTGGCACTCCTCTTCGTGTTCCGCCACCAGATAGACGCCCTGGCCGCGGGGCAGGACGAGGCCCTGGCCATGGGCGTCAACGTCAACCTCGTGCGCGGCGTGGTCATCGTGGCCTCCACGCTCATGACCGCCTGCGCGGTGTCGGTGGCCGGCATCATCGGCTGGATCGGCATGGTGGTGCCCCACATCGCCCGCGCCCTCACCGGCGCCTCCTATCCCAAGCTCATCGCGAGTTCCTTCCTCATCGGCGGTTTCTTCCTGCTGCTCATCGACGACCTTGTGCGCGGCTGCTTCTCCGACCTGCCCCTGGGCGTGCTCACCGCCCTCATCGGCACGCCGGTCTTCGTGTTCCTGCTCGTGCGCACCAGGAAGGAGTGGGAGTGATGCTCGAGGTAACCGACATCCATTACTCCTATCGGCCCCGCAGCCGCGAGGTGCTCCAAGGCGTGTCGTTCACCTTGGACGACGGTGAGATTCTGTGCCTGCTGGGCTCAAACGGCACCGGCAAGACCACGCTTCTGCGCTGCATGCTCGGCTTTGAGAAGCCCAAGAGCGGCAGCGTCGTGGTGGACGGCCTGGACATGGCGCGCCTGAGCATCAAGCAGCGGGCGCTGCACATGGCCTACGTGCCGCAGTACTCAAGCCTGGCCTTTCCCTACACGGGCCGCGAGGTGGTGCGCATGGGGCGCGTGGCGCACCTGTCGGGTGCGTCGGGCCACCATGCCGACGACGAGCAGGCCGTGGAGGAGGCGCTCGAACGCCTGCAGGTGACGCACCTGGCCGACCGCCTCTACCAGGAGATGTCGGGCGGCGAGAAGCAGATGGTGCTCGTGGCGCGTGCCTTGGCCCAGCAGGCCAAGACCCTCGTCATGGACGAGCCCACCGCCAACCTCGACTACCACAACCAGGTGAAGATCCTCGCCGCCATCAAGCACCTCGCCGGCGAGGGCCTGCGTATCCTCATGACCTCGCACTACCCCGACCACGCGTTTTTGGCCTGCTCCACCGTTGCGCTCATGAGCGGCGGGCGCATCCAGGCGCTCGGCCGGCCCGACGACGTGGTGACGAGCGAGAGCCTCACGGCGCTCTACGACACGCCCGTCTGCGTGACGCAGGCCCGCGTGGGAGACGAGTGGTTCAAGACCTGTATTCCCTTGCTCGACGGGGCACCGAGTGCCCCCGCCGTGCCGGAATAGCCGCACGCCCCTTGTGCGGCATGCCTGCCGCAGGCAGCCTTCGGGCAACCTCGGCAGGCGACCATCCACGTGCGCGCAAGCGCACACGACACCCTTGGGAGGGTACGTATGATTAACCAGCTCAGCCGCCGTTCCTTCGTCGTCGCAGGCGCGGGCCTTGCCTTTGCCGGCGTCCTGGCCGCCGCCGGCCTCAACCTCGCCCAGGCCGACGAGGCCAAGAAGGAGTTCACCGTCGGCGTGGAGGACGCAGGCGACGGCAAGCGCAAGGTCACCGACATGGCCGGCTACGAGGTGGAGATCCCCGCCGAGATCACGAGCGTGGCCACCTTCGGCTCCGTGGGCGTGCTCAACGCCTTCGTGGAGTGCATGGGCAAGGGCGACCTCATCGTGAACCAGATGCCCCAGAACTTCACCAAGAACGACAAGTGGGCCATGCAGTACAAGTTCGCCCCGCAGATCGCTGACGGCCCCGTGGTGGAGACCGCCGACGGCGTGGACCTTGAGGCCACCATGCAGCTCAACCCCGACCTGTGCATCACGATGACCAACGAGACCGCCGAGCAGCTCAACCAGAACGGCATCCCCTGCATCGTGCTGGCCTGGAAGGACACCGAGGACGTCAAGACCGCCGTTTCGCTCATGGGCGAGGTGCTCGACTGCAAGGACGTGGCCGACGACTACATCGCCTACTTCGACGAGATGGTGGCCAAGGCAGCCGACCGCACCAAGGACATCTCCGACGACGATGCCCGCGTGGCCTGCATCTACGGCGACGTCGAGAGCCTCACCAACCCCCACATCATCTCCGAGTGGTGGATCGAGGCCGCCGGCGGCCGCAGCGTGACCAAGGACACCCACGAGAAGAACTCCCTCGAGTACACCATGGAGGAGCTGCTCGACTGGAACCCGGCCGTCATCTTCTCCTCGAGCACCGACACCGACGCCATCTACGCCGACGCCAACATCGCCGACCTCGACGCCGTGAAGGAGGGCAAGGTCTACGTGGTGCCCACCGTCGCCCACGTGTGGGGCAACCGCACCGTCGAGCAGCCCCTCACGGTGATGTGGGCCATGAACAAGCTCTACCCCGAGCTGTACACCGAGGAGGAGCTGGCTGAGGACATCAAGTACTTCTACAGCCACTTCTTCGTGTACGACATGACCGACGAAGAGGTGCAGAACATCATTCACTACGGCGAGAAGGCCTAAGGGATGACGAGGAGGGCCCGCGCAGGTGCCGACAAGGGCTTGCGCGGGCCCTCGTTTTGGCTTTGCGACGAGTTCTGCAGAAGAATTCGTCCGAAAGCCAAAATTTCCGGCAGAACAGGCGGATTCTTGGCTCGGTGACGTGTTTTGGTACAGAATGCGCCCAGCTGCCAAGAATCGCGCCAGGTGGCCGACGCGTCAGCGGGCAGGCATGGCCGCAAAGGCTATCATGCCAACGAAGAAGCACGTGTTAGCGGCCCCCTTGGGAGAGGAGCGCGATGTACAGGCTCGCGTTGTATGGGAAAGGCGGCATCGGCAAATCCACCACCGCGTGCAACCTGGCGGCGGCGCTGGCCCAGCGGGGGCGGCGCGTGATGCAGGTTGGCTGCGACCCCAAGTCGGACTCGTGTGCGCTGCACCCGGGAGGCACGGCGATGCCCACGGTACTCGACCGTATGCGCCAGGGCGGTACGCCCACGCTGGAGGAGGTCGTTCGCGTCTCCGACGACGGCGTGCTCTGCGTGGAGGCAGGCGGCCCCATCCCCGGCGTGGGATGCGCGGGGCGCGGCATCATCGCGGCGTTCGACCTGCTCAAGCAGCTCAAGGCCTTCGAGGTGTACAAGCCCGACTACGTGCTGTACGACGTGCTGGGCGACGTGGTGTGCGGCGGCTTCGCGATGCCCCTGCGCGGCGAGTACTCCGACGCCGCCATGGTGGTGACGAGCGGCGAGATGATGTCGCTCTACGCCGCCGGTAACATCATGCATGCCTTGGAGGGCTTCCAGAAACGCGGATACGCACGCTTCGCTGGGCTCATCGCCAACCTGCGCAACGTGGAAGACGAGGACGCCAAGATCGCGCGCTTCTGCGAGGAGGAGGGCGCCCGTGTGCGCGCTCGGATCCCCCGCTCGCGCGTGGTGGGCCAGGCCGAGGAGCTGCGCCGCTGCGTGGTGGACGCCTTCCCCGACTCCGAGGAGGCCGCCTGCTACCGAGCGCTGGCCGACGAGGTTGAGCGCGACGCCGGGATGCTGACGTGCGGGGCAGGCGCGCGATGACCCAGCTCGCTTACCAGGTTCCCGACAACGGCCGCAAGAAGACCATCTTGCGCATCCCTGAGAGCCACGCGCTCTATCTGTGCCCCATGGCCTGCGGACGACGCCAGGGCATCCGCGCCCTCAAGAACGGCCAGGCCGGCCACGCGTCCTTCCTCACCTTTACCCAGGCAGACATCGCCCTGGGCGACTACATCGGCATGGTGCACGACGCGGTAAGCCAGGTGCTCGACGCCGTGGAGCCCTGCCCGCGCGTCCTCATGCTCTACGTCAACTGCATCGACGACTTCATCGGCACCGACGGCGCGTCGCTTCTCGACGAGCTGCGCTGCGAGCACCCCGACACGCGCTTCTTCCTCTCCCACATCAACCCGGTGGCCAACGACATGCGCGAGAGCATGGCGGCCAGCATGCACGCCGCCTACTACGACGCGCTCGAGTCGGTCGGCGAGGACGCGCGGGACACGGGCGCCAACATCATCGGCGGCTTCGTGGGGTTGCCGCACGACAGCGAGATTCGGATGTTTTTGCAGGCAGCCGGCGTGTGCGAGGTCCGCAGCCTGGTGGAATCGCAGACATACGAGCAGTACGCACGCATGGCCCGCAGCCAGCTCGATATCGCCGTGACCTCGATAGCCCAAGGCGTGTGCGACCAGCTGCAGGGGCGCCTGGGCATCGACTGGCTGTACTGGCCCGCATGCTACGACCTCGACCAGATCGCCGCCCGCTACGAGGAGCTGGGCGCACGACTGGGGCTGGACGGCGACGGCGAGAAGGCCGGGCGTGCCCGCGCCATCCTTGCCCAGGCGCGTCAGGACGCTGAGGTCGCTTCGCGCGAGGCGCTTGAGGCCGTGGGCGACACGCCCCTCGTGGTGGACACGAGCGCCTCGATGATGCCCTTCTCCCTGGCAGACGCCCTCATCGAGGCCGGCTTCAACGTGCGCGCCGTGTTCGCCCTGCATTCCAAGGGCAACGACGAGGCCGCGCGCGAGCAGCTCATGCGCGAGCATCCAGAGGTCACCGTGGTGACCAAGCAGGGCATCGAGGCGATGGAGGGCCTGAACATCCCGCGACGCTGCATCTGCCTGGGGCGCGACGCAGCCTTCCTGCTGCGCGCCGAACACACGCCTGATATGTACCACGACGAGGGCTTCTTCGGCTACCAGGGCGTGAGCGCCCTCATGCGCGCCATGATGGGTTGCCTCGGGCGCACCGAAAGGTGGGATGTGTGATGGCAAGGCTCTCGCTGTACCTGCCCCCGGCGGCAGGCGACTATTCCGGTGCCGCAAGCGTGCTCTTCGGCCTTGACTGCCTGGTGGTGCTCGTGGATGCCGGGTGTTGCACGCGCAACTACACCGAGTACGACGAGCCTCGCTGGGAGCGTCGGCGCAAGACGGCCTTCTCGGCGCAGCTTCGCACGCTTGAGGCTACCCTGGGAGACGAGTCGCGCATCATCGAGCAGACGGCCGACATGGCCCGCGAGCTGGGCGTCTCCTGTATAGCGCTCCTGGGCACCCCCGTGCCGGCCGTGACGGGCATGGACCTCGCGGGCATCGCCTGCGAGGTGGAGGATGTCGCAGGCGTCCCCACGCTCGGCATCGAGACGAACGGTTTCGAGACCTACGAGCGCGGGGCATCAAAGGCGCTCACGGCCCTGCTCGGACGCTTCGTGTGCGATGCGGCCGGACAGCAAGCCAACCAGAACCCCGCCCGCTCGCCCGAGGCCCCGCACGTCAACATCCTCGGCCTGGGCCCGCAGGACTTCCTCGGCGAAGACGACATGAACGCTTGTGTCAGATGGTTTGAGGATGCTGGCGCGGTAGTTGATTTCGTAACGTCTTCCGAGTACACGCTCGCCGATGTGGCCCGCGCCGGCGCGGCCGACCTGAGCGTCGTCGTGGCATGGTCGGGCCTTGAAGCGGCGCGCCTGCTCAAGGAACGCTTCGGCGTGCCGTACGTCGTGGGGCGCCCGTGGTGCGTTGAGGATGCCCACGCCCTTCTTGACCAGGCACAACAGCGAGCCAATATCGCCGGCGCGCACGACGACAGTGCTGCGCGCAATACCAGCACCGTGCGCGACAATGGCACCGCCCACGACAGCCTCCTCACAGGCCAAGCCCCCGGCCCCGCCTGTCACAACCTTACTTCGACGCAAGCCTTTGGCCCCGCATACGACAGCCCTGCCTCAGTGCAAAATTCCGACCTGGCATGCGACAACCTTGACCTAGCGCAAACCCCCGGCCTCGCATGTAACAACCTTGCCTCTGCGCAAGCCCCCGACCCCGCATGCGACAACCTTGTCTCAGCACAGTCCCATGGCCCCGCATGCGAAGACGTTGCCCCAGCACAAACCTCCGGCTCCGCGTGCGAAGCAGCCACGCCCACTCCGCTCCCCTGCTCGCCCTCTCCGCACCCCCTCCTCATCATCGGCGAGCAAATCGCCATGAATTCGTTACGCTCCCATATCCGCGTTTTGCTCGCCGCCTCTGCCCAGCAAGCGCCCGCCATCGCCGTCGCCACGCGCTTCAGCGCGGAACCTTCCCTCTCCGAGCCCGGTGACCTCGCGCTCATCGGCGAGACCGAGCTCATCGCTTGGGCCCGTGCCCACCCGGGCTTCGCCTGGATCGGCGACCCCCTCTTCTCCAGCCTGCCGGGCTTCTCGGATAACGCCCTTGTCGCCCTTCCCCATGAGGCCACCTCCAGCACGCTGTACGCCGAGCAAGCAAGGCAGCTCGCCGGACGCGCAGCCCTTGAGGCAGTCGAATCGGCTATCATGGCGCGTCTGGAAAGAGCCGGCTGACAGGCACAAGCCCCATTGCCCCCCCTTCCAGACTCTTATCACCCGCCCTCACGGCAAGCGCGCCCGGCAGCGCACGCCACATTCAGCCGCGCCGGCCGGAATGCGCATAAGCCCGCCGAACAGGCACGCACGAGCAAGCATCGATTGCACCAACGTCCTTCATTCACCTGCTCTACCAGCACATATAACGTTAGGAGCACAGCATGGATTTCAACTACGAAGAGTCGCTCACCCGCACCCAGGCACTTGAGAACTACCGCCAGGTGTGGAGCCCCGAGCCGCGCATCGAGGTCGTGAGCCTCGCCCAGGCGCGGGGCCGCGTGCTCGCCGAGGACCTGCACGTGCAGTACGACCTGCCCGTGGTGCGCTCCTCGCGCATGGACGGCGTGGCCGTGCGTTCGGCCGACTTCGCCAACGGCGCTCCCGACACCTCCGCCTGGGTGCAGGGCGTGGACTGGGTACGCGCCGACACGGGCGACGACTTCGACGACGCCTTCGACGCGGTGATCGCCATCGAGGAGGTCACCTTCGACGAGGCCGACCACCCCGTGTTCAACCCCGAGTCCTGCGAGCACGTGGAGCCCGGCCAGGACGTGAACCCCTCCGGCTCGCTCGCCAAGAAGGGCACGCTCATCGCCGCCGCCCACACCAAGCTCTCCGCCGAGGCCGTGGCCGGCGCCGCGGTGGGCGGATACGCCCAGGTCAAGGTGTATGCCAAGCCCCGCGTGGCCTTCATCCCCACGGGCACGGAGCTCGTGCAGTGGGGCGCGGCCCCCAAGCGCGGCCAGAACATCGAGGCCAACAGCCTGCTCGTCTCGGGCATGGTGGAGGAGATGGGCGGCGAGGCCATCTGCTACCCCCTCGTGAAGGACGACAAGGCCGACCTTGAGGCGGCGCTCGACCGCGCCCTTGAGGCGGCCGACATCGTCATCGTCAACGCCGGCTCCTCGAAGGGCTCGGAGGACTACAACTCGCAGATGCTCAAGGCCCGCAGCACCTACTTCCACCACGGCGTGCGCTGTGTGCCGGGTCGCCCTGTGGGCATGGCCCTCATCGAGGGGCATCCCGTGGTGAACGTCCCCGGCCCCGTCATCGGCACGTGGCTTTGCATGGACTGGCTCATCCGCGGCCTCGTGGCCCAGTGGTGGGGCATGCCCGTGTGCGAGAAGCCCCGCGTGAAGGCCACCCTGGGCTTCGACGTGAAGATGCCCAAGCCCATGGAGCGCCTCGTGCGCATGCACCTGGTAGACGACGGCCAGGGCGGCCTGCGCGGCGAGGAGATCGGCCGCCACGAAGGCGTGCCCCAGACCATCTCGCGCACTGACGCCACCTTCTTCCTGCCCCTGGAGGAGTCCTTCCTGCCCGCCGGCACCGAGGTCGAAGTCACCCTGCAGCGCCCGCTTGAGGTCATCAAAGCCGACTGGGGCAAGTAAGGCAAAGGTCCAGCTCAACAGCTCCGTCATGAACGCCTAACTACCAGCCCGATGCTGTGCCCCCCGATTAGGCACACAGCATCGGGCTTTGCCTTTTTCGCCTGATACGACGGCCATCAAGCCAGCTTGGTATACTTCTCCCAGCAAGTTCGACCACCTGAGCGGAGAAGCCATGACAGGGCGCGGGCATATGACAGATTCCACGGCATTGACCGGCGTTCTCAAGCTCGAGGAACGCGACAACGGGGTGTGGTGCGCCGCCGGTGCGCGCATCATCGACCGCACAGGCCGCAAGATGCTGCCCATCGGCCGCGACGGTTTCGTCCCCGCCATACAGGGATCGGTGGTCATCGACAAGACCATGCTCATCGCCGATGTGCTCGACAGCGGGCGAGCCGTGACGCTCTTCTGTCGGCCTCGCCGATTTGGCAAGACGCTCAACATGACGATGATGAAGGCCTTCTTCGAAAAGCCCATCCCCGACAGTCCCCTCTCCATCGACCCCAGACCCCTCTTTGAGGGGACGGCCATCTGGGATGCGCAAGACGGGCGCTATCGCGAGCATCTGGGCGCATACCCCGTCGTCTGTATGAGCTTCAACACGGCCAAAAAGCTCACATGGGAAGCCTGCTATGGGGAGATTCGCAACTTGGTCGCGGCAGAGTTCGCCCGCCATACAGAGCTCGAAGGCTCGCAGGCCCTCAGCTCGCTCGACCGGGAGCTGTACCGACGCATCATCGACGGATCGGCCAGCGACGCGGACTTCTACGGTTCGCTCGCCATGCTCTGTCGCATGCTGCGCGCCCATCACGGCAGAGGCGTCGTGGTGCTTATGGACGAATACGATGCCCCGGTGATGGCCGGCTATACGAACGGCTACTACCGCGAGGTCGTGGATTTCCTCAAGGGCTGGCTCACAGGAGCGCTCAAGGACGGCGGTGCGTCGCTGGATTTTGCCTGCATGACAGGCGTGCAGCGCATCACCAAGGAGTCGGTCTTCTCCGACCTCAACAACCTCACGGTGAGCACGCCGCTGAGCCTGGACTTTGACGAGCGCTTCGGCTTCACCGACGACGAGGTGGCCGCACTTGCCGCCTACCTCGGCCATGGCGATTGCATGGCTGAGGCGCGGGCCTGGTACGACGGCTACCGTTTCGGCGAGACGGACGTCTACAACCCCTGGAGCGTGCTCAACTACTTCGCCAACAACTGCGCCGCCGACGTCTACTGGGGCAACACGTCGAGCAACTCCGTCGTAGGCGATGCGGTGCGTCGCGCAAACAGCAAAACGCTCGAGCGACTGTACTCCCTGCTTGAGCCGGGCGGCACTATCTCCTCCCCGCTTGAGACGGGGTGCGTCTTCCCCGACGTGGGCGTGCGCGAGGGGACGCTTTGGTCGATGCTCTATCTTTCCGGCTACCTGACCACCGAGCTCACCGCCCTGCCCAACGACAAGCGCATGCGTCGCCCCCTGCGCATCCCGAACAAGGAGGTCTCGCAGATCTTCCGCGACGAGGTCATCGAGCGCTTCACGCATGAGGCCGGCGGCGACGACCGGCTTGTCGAGCTGCAAGACGCCCTTGTGGCGGGCGATGAGAGCGTCTTCAGCGAGGCCTTGTGCCACATCCTTCAGGAGACCCCTAGCATGCGCGACCTTATCAGCGAAAACAGCGTGCACATGCTGCTCACAGGCCTGCTGTACGGCGTGGCCGGGTACGGCAATCCCATCTCAAACCGCGAGGGCGGGACGGGATACTACGATCTGCGCCTTGAACCGCTCGACCTCGCCCCCGACGCACCGCAGGCCTACTACGCCGCAAAAGAGCGGCCTCTCATCACCATCGAGGTCAAGTTTGCGAAATACGGCCCGGCGGATGCGCAAGACATGTCCAAGCAACTCAACGCCCTGGCAGAAACGGCATTGGAGCAAATCGCCGAGAAACGTTATGACGAAGGCGTCCTGCCTGCCGGCGCCACGGGACGGCTGCGCTGGGGCGTTGCTTTCTGCGGGAAAACCGCTGTCGCACGCTGCGCAAGGCCGTAAAACACCAAACCGCCCGCAAGCGCCTCGATGCGCCTGCGGGCGGTTTGCTTTGGCTTTATAGGCAGGTGCCGCGCCCAAGCCTGGGGACTCAAGCGCGGCACCGAGCGAATGGGCAGGCGTAAAACCCCGCTACTCGCCCTACTCTCCCAGAATCGCCTTGAGGTCGGCCTCGGGGGTGGTGGTGGGATGGATGTCGAACTCCTTCACCAGCACGTCGAGCACGGCGGGGCTCACGAAGGCCGGCAGCGTCGGGCCCAGGTAGATGCCCTTGATGCCCAGGCTCAGCAGGCTGAGCAGGATGGAGACGGCCTTCTGCTCGTACCAGGAAAGCACGAGGGTTAGCGGCAGGTCGTTCACCGTGCACTCGAAGGCCTCCGCCAGGGCAAGTGCCACGACCACGGCACTGTAGGCGTCGTTGCACTGGCCCATGTCGAGCAGGCGGGGCAGGCCGCCGATGGTGCCCAGGTCGAGGTCGTTGAAGCGGTACTTGCCGCAGGCCAGCGTGAGGATGAGCGAGTCGGCCGGCGCGGACTTCACGAAGTCGGTGTAGTAGTTGCGGCCGGCACGGGCGCCGTCGCAGCCGCCCACGAGGAAGATGTGCTTGACCGCGCCGGACTTCACGGCGTCGATGACGGCGCCGGCGACGCTCATCACGAAGTCGTGGCCGAAGCCCGTGGTCACGACCTTGCCGCCGTTGAGGCCGCAGCGCTCCTGGCGCTCAGAGTAGCCGCCCAGCTCGAGGGCGCGCTCGATGACGGCGGAGAAGTCCTTCTTGCCCTCGGGCGTCTCGGCGATGCGTGCCGTGCCCGGGAAGGCGACGGGGCCGGTGGTGTACACGCGGTCGGCGTAGCTGGCGCTGGGGGGCATGAGACAGTTCGTGGTGAAGACGACAGGCGCGGGAATCTCGGCGAACTCGCGCTTCTGGTTCTGCCAGGCGCTGCCGAAGTTGCCCTTGAGCTGGGGATGGGCCTTTAGGCGCGGGTAGGCGTGGGCGGGCAGCATCTCGCCGTGGGTGTAGACGTTCACGCCGCGGCCGTCGGTCTGCTCCAGAAGCTGGTCGAGGTCGGCCAGGTCGTGGCCGGAGATGACGATGAACGGGCCGGGCTCCACGGAGAGCTCCACCTGGGCGGGCGCGGGGGTGCCGAAAGTGCCGACGTTGCCCTCGTCGAGCAGGCGCATGCAGGTGGTGTTCACCGTGCCGGCCTCAAGCACGAGACCGAGCAGCTCGGGCACGGAAAGCTCGTCGCCCAGGGCCTTGAGGCCGCGCATGAGGAAGGTGTCAACCTCGGCGTTGGCGGACTTGCCCAGCACGCGGGCGTGATAGGCGTAGGCCGCGATGCCGCGCATGCCGAAGAGCAGCAGCGACTTCAGCGAGCGCACGTCCTCCTGGGCGGCCCAGAACGCGGCCATGTCCAGCTCGCACACGTTGCCGACACCGGCGGCATGCTCGCCATGGGCGCGCACGGCGGCGATGAGGGCGCGCAGGTCGTCCTCGTCGAAGTCGACGTTGGTGAGCGTGGCGAACAGGGCATGCTCCACGAGCTTGGAGCCCTCGTCGCACACAGTCTCCTTGCCGGCGGCCACCCAAGCGCGGCCCAGGCCCACCAGGGCCCCGGTCAGCTCGTCTTGCAGGGCGGCGACATCGGCGGTCTTGCCGCACACGCCCGCGCACCCCGTGCAGCCCTTGCCGCCCGCAGTCTGCTCGCACTGAAAACAAAACATCTCGCAACCCATGAGGACCTCCCTGTCCCGGTTGAATGACGATACCGGCAGGCTACGCCCCGAGGTCATATCATGTCTGTTGTACATACAACTTCGCTTGAGATGGATAGTTCTTCCATATGTGCGCTATCCTCGCACTGCTTGTTTACCATGTTGTAATTGCAACTTTGTATGCTTACTCGATATAGTACAGTCCAGCATCGCTGGGAACATCGTATGCGAGGAGAGGGGCGTATGGCGCAGAGCGGATCTATCGGCATCTCGGACTCTTTGCCCGACCACGTCGAGCAGTACAAGCGCGGGGCGCTTTTCCGAGGCATCTCGCCGCAGGAGTGCGAGAAGGTCTTGGGGTGCCTCGGGGCCCAAACGCGCCGTTACGCCAAGGGCGAGATTATCGTACATCGCGGCGACAAGGTGCGCTGCCTGGGCTTTGTCATGGAGGGGCAGGTGATCACCGAGCGCACCGACGCCCTGGGCAACCGCTCCATCCTGGGCAGCGTGGGAGCCGGCGACGTCTTCGCCGAGGCCTTCGCCGCCACAGGCACGGAAAGCGACATTGACGCCGTGGCCGCCATCGACTCCACCGTGGCGCTCATCGACTTCGAGCGCGTCTTGAAGACCTGCCCCACCACCTGCGCCCACCACGCCCGGCTCATCCGCAACCTCTTCGGCGCCCTCGCGCAGCGCAACCTCGCCCTTTCCCGCAAGATAGCCGACGTCACGCCCCGCACCATCCGCGGCAGGCTCATGAGCTACCTCTCCACCCAGCGCGAGCGCCACGGTGACGAGCGCGGCGCCTTCAGCGTCCCCTACTCGCGCCAGCAGCTCGCCGACTACCTCTGCGTGGACCGCAGCGCCCTCTCAACCGAGCTCACGCGCATGAAAAACGAGGGCATCATCGACTTCGAGAAGAACGTGTTCTGGTTCGTGGAGGGGTAAGGGCGACGCCGCGAGAAGGTCGGCCGCGGCGCAACATGGCGCAGCTCCCCTACGCGCCATAATCCATTTCGTCAAGTCCGCCCAAGGTCACAGCCTCGCGCATATCTTCCAACGCAGCATGAGAAGTCTGCTCGCAACGGAGCTTGTATCCAATGACGTCTGCACGACGAGCCGCCACTCAAAGGGGTGAGTGCGCAAACTTCTCGCCAACGACGAGAAGTTGGGTGGTTCCCGCGCATCCATGCATGCGCCCGCGACACGCGAAACCCCCGACCCTTGGGAGAAGGGCCGGGGGCGGGAGAGGGGGCGGCTCGTCGCCTTGGTATCTCAAACGGCAGGCTTCGTATTAGAACTGCCCGGCCTCGTGGCGCAGGCCTTCCATCTCCTCGTAGGCCTGGAAAAGGGTCGGCTGAAGCTCGCGGAGCTCGGACTCGGGCTTGATGACGAGCTTGCGGGCGGCCTTAGGGCAGGCGTTGACGCACTGGCCGCAGCCCACGCACAGCTTGGGGTCGTAGTCCGACTTGCCGTCCTGCCCGACGAAGATGGCCCCGCACGGACAGCTCTCGATACAGCCGCCGTCGCCCAGGCACTTCTCCTTGTCGATCACGACGTAATAGTGCGACTCGTTCTTGGTGGCGGGGCCGCCGAAAGCCTTCATGGACTGCAGCAGGCCGCAGACGCGCGTGTCGCAGCTGCACATCACCTCGCACTCCTGGCTGTTGGTGACGTGGATCATGTAACCCATCTCGACGCTCTCACGCACGAGATCGAGCGCTTCCTGCATGGTGATCTCGCGGGCGATGCCGCGGTCGAGGTAGTAGTTGGCCATCTCGTCGAAGACCATGCAGGTCTCCTTGCGTGGGTCGTCGTAACCGCCCGTCGCCGCCGTCTCCACGCGGCACAGGCACAGGCCCACGGCCCAGCGCTTCTTGGAACGGATGATGTCCTCGGCGCTGTCGTAAGGCAGCAGCTCGCCGCCCTCCACCACAGACTTGCCGATAGGCACCGAGCGGAAGAACGGAACCTCGGAAGAGCCCCACCACTGCTTGCCCCAAGTCTGCGTGTACCAGGCAAGATAATGCTCAAGCCATGCGGTGTTGCCTGTCTCGATATCCTTGAGCACCTCGTCGATGCTGAACTCGATGACACCGTGGGCAAACGGGACGACGCGATACCGCAGGGGCTCGCCCTCGGCACGGCGACGGAAGATGAGGCCCTTCATCGCCAGGCCATCGAGAATCTCCGCAGCCTCCTCCTCGCTGCGCCCGGTGCGCTGGGCAAACTCCTCGGCCGTGAACAGCTTGTCCGGCTCCATCTCAAGGACAAGCGCCGCCTCTTCCTCGGTGAAGAAACGCTTGAGCACCTCGTACTCGTGGCCTTCCTCGGTCTTACCGAAACCGAAGGCCTGACGGTCGAGAAGCTCCCGGAGCCTCACGTACACCTCGGGAATATTCTGCACTGCCACGTGATTTCCCCTTCCCCTTGTCCCCTGATTTTCGGCACAAAGCAGCCGCCCAGCAAGGCGGGCCTTGGATGCGCGCCGATATCGGGCGCGATGCTCTTGGGTTTGATGGACGGCTGGTTTTGTTGCCTTGGCACGGCGTGCCTATGTCGAACACCGGGGCGGCCCCGCAGCAGGGGGTGTGTACGGGGCGGCCCCGGTGTTGTGACAACGATTTCTTACGGCCCGCCCAGGCGGGCCAGAACTGTGGGCGGGCGGGCGCGTTAGCCCACGTAGTCCACGATGTAGCCCTCGGCCATGCGCAGCTCGGAGAACTGCTTGTAGTCGTCGAACATGTCCTCGGGCAGCTCGATGAGCTGCTCGGTGGGCTTGGGCACGAGCGAGCGGGCCTCGACGGGGCACACGAGGGCGCACTGGCCGCAGCGCACGCACTGGCGGTTCATCTCGCACTTGCCGTCGTCGGTGAGGGTGATGGCGAACATCGGGCAGCGCTGCACGCACGCCCCGCAGCCCACGCACGCGTCCTTGTCGTAGTTGAGGTTGTAGTTGGAGATGTTCTCCATCATGTTGCCCGCGCCGCCCAGGGCCACGTAGGTGGTGAGCAGCTTGCAGCAGTCGCCGTGGCACTGGCAGATGACCTCGCTGCGCTTGGAGAACAGCTGCTCCACCACCAGGCCGGCGTCGATGGAGGCCTCGATGGTCTCGACGGCCTCGTCGCGGGTGATCTCGCGCCCGATGCCGCGGTCGATGAAGAACTGCGCGATCTCGCCCACGGAGATGCAGGTCTCCGTGCGGTCCTTGTGGGCGTCGTCGCACACGTTGGTGCCGGTCACCGTCTTCTCCAGGCGGCACTGGCAGGGCGACAGGGCGAAGACCTCGTTCTTGTCGAGCGTCTCGCGCCAGCTGGAGTAGGGCGTCATCTCGCCGTCGACGACCTCCTCGCCCACGGGCACGATCTGGCACAGCGGGCGGATGGACTGCACGGCGGCGGGGGCAAAGTCGGCGCCGAGGCTGGCGTTGAATTCGTTACACCAGTCGCCGTCGAAGATGTCCATGTTGAACTCCCACATGCCCCACAGCGGCGCGAGCACGTAGTACTGCTTGACGCCGGCGCGCGCAAAGCAGCTGATGAGGGAGTGCGAGGCCATCTGGTCGAGCACTGTCTCGGAGTCCTCGTAGGACTTGCCGGTGAGGGCGGCGTAGTCCTGCACGGTGAAGAGCTTGAAGAGCGGCGCGGCCAGGTACGCCTCGGCCTCCTCCTCGCTCCAGTTGTTCATGACGCTGGCCCAAGCGGCGCCCGTCTCGCTCGTGATCTGCGAGCCCACGCCGATGCCCACGCGGTTGAAGCGGTTGCGCAGGCGCACGTAGAGGGCCGGGATGACGGTGCCGTCGTCACACACGACATCCTCGGTGACCTCGGCCTCGTCGAGAAGCATGGCCTGAATCTCGTCGCGGGTGAGGTCGGTCATGGCCTTCACCGGGTCGATGCGGCCCGAGGGGGCGTAGATGTCCTCGGAGGTGCCGCCCCAGGGGGCGTCCTCGAAGGCGGGGTCGGCCTGAGCGGCCTTGGGGGCCGCGACCTCCATGCCCAGGGCGGTTGCTGCGGCGGCGGCAGCGGCGGTGCCTACGAACGCGCGACGCGTCAAGTCTTCCATTGTGGGTCCTCTCTCCCTTAGGGCAGCACATCCCCCGCGCTGCCCGCTACGGCAGACTATACGCGCCGACCGCGCCGAGAGACCCTGCGCAGATTTGCAGGCCGGCATCAATTATGCAGGTAAAATAGGGCAAACTTGAATTGGGCGATTCATTCGGCGCAACAGGGGATATGCAAAACGAACAGGGGTATTCAGATTTGCAGCGCGAGATACACGACTGGCGGAAGGTAGCCCGTGCCTGCCAAGAAAGGCAGGCGCTCGCGCATGCCGAGCCGTCCCGCCGCTCCGATCGCAGGCGCTCGCGCATGCCGAGCCGCCCGCCGCTCCGATCGCAGGCGCTCTCCCCTGGTGCGATTCGGGTCGGCGCGCATCGTGCGTCGCGCGCTAGCACTGTCCCCTGTGGGCGCGCTCTCCCCTGGCACGGTCTGGCGCAACGCGTACCGCGCGCTAATACTGCCCCGCTCGCAGGCGATCCGCCAGGCCCTCGCCCAGATCGCACATCTTCTCGGCCACAGCAAGCGCGTAACGGCCGTCCTCGGTGAGGCGCACGCCGCCGGCTGTGCGCTCCACGAGGTTCGCCCCGAGCTCGGCCTCAAGGCTTGCGATGTGCCGCGCGAGCGACGAGGTGGAAAGCCCCAGCTCAAGCGCGGCTTGGGCCATGTTCTGCTTTCGTGCCACCACGACGAACTCATGCAGGTAGTCACCAATCATCGAGTGTTCCTCCCCCTTTGCGCCGGCCATCCTACATCCCCGCCCACACGTCGATGACGGGGCTCGTGAAGTCGGAGATG
The DNA here is from genome assembly GCA_963648855.1 of Alistipes onderdonkii. Taxonomy (GTDB): domain Bacteria; phylum Actinomycetota; class Coriobacteriia; order Coriobacteriales; family UMGS124; genus UMGS124. The sequence continues at coordinate 21,226 of CAVJGP010000012.1, forward strand.
TAGCCGCGCGCCATGCGGTCCTCAGAACGCCAGCGGTAATCCTCAAGCAGGTCCTCGGGCAGGCGCGACTCCGGGCCGCGCTCCTTCTCCACCAGAATGCGCGCGCCGCTGGGGCACGCCCGCACGCACTGCCCGCAGTCCACGCACGTGGGGCCCACCGCGACGGCGCCGTCTTCGGCCATGCTCACCGCGTCCATCGGGCACGCCTGGACGCAGGCGCCGCAGCCGATGCAGGCGGCGGGGTCGAGGCGCAGGCGGTAGGCGCTCGAGAGCGGCATGGAGGGAGCCTCGCCCGCCGTGGAGCGCACCCCCGCGAAGACATGGCAGAACGACGCGTCACAGAAGCACATGACCTCGGGGTTCTTGCTGTAGATGACCTGGGGGATGCACGAGCGCTCGTAGACTGCGGCGCGCGCCTGCTCAAGGCACTCCTGCTTGGCAATCTCCACCCCGTTGCCGTTCTCCAGCCAGTAGCGGGCCATGTCGCCGAAGGTGAGGCACAGGCCCCGCTGCTCGCCGGGGGCCGCGTCGCCGCCAAGCTCGCTTGAGAGCTGGCACTGGCAGGGCGCGGTGCAGATGAGGTCTTGCCGCTCGATGAGCGAGCGCCAGTCCCAGTAGGGGCTGAGCCGGCCGCCGCGCACCGTCTCGGGGCCCACCGGGCACACGCGCATGGTGGGGAACTGCGAGGCGCTGCCCAGGTCGCTGCCGTAGATGCCCCAGTCGAGGAAGCCCGTGTCGTAGCTCTTGACCATGAACTCCCAAATGCCGTAGGTCCACGCGAGCAGGAAGTAATGGGGGACGCCACCGCGCATCACGCGGCAGATGAGGTTGCGCCGCGAGAGCTCCTCGCAGATGCGCTCGCACTCCTGCAGGCTGCGGCCCGACTCCACCGAGAAATCGTAGGCGGTGAAGTACTCGAGCATCGGCATCTCGAGGTAGGCGCGGGCCTCCTCGGGGCTCCACAGGCGCATGATGGCCTCGAAGCTCGTGCTCACCGGGTCGCCCGAGAGACCGTCGCCGATGCGGTTGAGGCGGTTGCGCAGAGCGACGTACACCTTGTCCACCACCGTGCCGTCGGGCAGGAGCAGGTCTTGGGTGACCTGCGGCTCGTCGAGGACCTGCGTCAGGCAGCGGCCCCGCTCGGCCAGGCTCAGGGAGCCCACGCGCATGTCAGACTTGGGCAGGGCAACGTACATGCTCGCCTGGCTTGCGGGCTTGGGCGCACCGGCCCCCAGCGACACCTCACGTGCGAGCCGGGCGGCGCGGCACGCCACCTCGTCGTCGGCGCGGATGAGGACGACCACTTCGAAGAGCAGGTCAGACACGGCAACCGTCACCTCGCCCGGCGCATGGCCCACGGGGTGGAGGGGGTCGCACACCGTGAGGCGCACATCGCGCGTGCGGGAAGCCACAGCGCCGGGGGCGAGGGCGACGCGCGCACGCCGAGCGGCACGCAGCGCCGGGACAGGCAGGCCGCGCAGGTCGCACGCACGCAGGAACTCGTCCCACAGGGCATGCTGGCCCGGCTCGCGGCCCAGTGCGAACACGCAGTCGAGCACATCGTCGAGGTGCAGCTCATCCTGCGCGACAAGCTCCGAGACCTCCTGCACCACGATACCGCCGCGCATGGGAGCGAGGTCGGCCTCAAGGCACAGGCCATCCGCCTCGCCCGACGCCTGGGCCTTGAGGCACACCACGACGTCGAGGTCGCGGTCGAGCAGCAGGCGCTCGGGGTTCTCGTCTGCCGGGAGCTTCGAGATCTCAAGGCGCACCGCGAAGCCCTCGCCCTTGAGGCGCTCGCACGTCTTGTCCATAAGGCGGCGCATGTATTCGTCCAGGTAGGAGCAGCCGACGACAAGCACTCGCTCGCGGGCGCGGCGCTCGGGGTCGCGGAAATGCTCGACAAGGCCGGCCTGCAGCGCCCGGATCTGCTCGGCCACGGGCAGCGCCGCCTGGCCCGCCTCGGTGAGGCGCACGCCCTGCGGGCCGCGCTCCAGCAGACGCGCGCCCAGGTCGCACTCAAGCGCGCTCAGGTGCCTGCCGAGCGAGGGCTGCGAGATGCCGAGCTTGGCCGCCGCGCCTGAGAGCGTGCCCTCCCGAGCCACCGAGCAGAACTCGTCCAGATAGTCATAAAGCAAGGCGGCTCCCCCTCCCCTTCGTTGCCCGCCCGGCGCGCCTCAGCCCGCCAGGTCCTCGCGAGTATTCTAGCCGCGCAGCGCCGCACGAAGCCCGACATCGCCTGGTGCGACACGCTAGTCCACTCTGCAATCCCAGAACAGGTGCGCCGGACGCTCATCTCAGCGTGGCGCAAGCGAAGATGACACGTTTAGGGCCGATGCCAACGCATAGAAGCGAACACTGATTAAATTCCCAGTTCAGGCAAGGTTTTCTTGATGACCTGCACAGATTTCTCGCTGAGATACGCCTCGTTGAGCTTTGATTTGCCGTAGGCAAGATACGTGTCCTTGGTACGTTCCACAAGCTCGGCTGTAAAGAACTGCTCCCAACTGAAGAACGTGCCGCTTTCGATATAGTCGGCAGGATTCAAGAGCATCTGCCGCACTTCCGCATCGGCGAACAGGCCCGAGCGCAGGACAAGCCACTCGAACGACTCAGGCAAGAACAGCTTGATGGACTTGAACCGGCGAAGCGAATACACAAACGCCATCTCCGGCCCAAACGCCGCGCCGTCCGCGATGACGAGAATGTCCCGCTCGTCGGCCTCGCGGACCACGTCGTATATGTTCGTCTTGCCATGCGCGCTTACACAGCACACGCCGCTTGTCTTGCAAAGCGCCAAGAAGAAGTCGAAGCCGGAATTGCTGTCCTCGACCACGACGAGCTGCGGCCTTTCTCCCGCGAACGTGTCGTCGGTGTAAATCCGGTAGGTGGACGCATACACCCTGGAATACGCCGGGTACTTCGAGCTGGCACGGTTGGTGTTCTTGAGGCCGTAAATCTCATCGACGCTATAAGGCAGCTGTGGCAGCGCCTCACGGGCGACGAGCACGTAATAGTTGGAGCTGTGCCGCGCGGCGTGGGCGAAGTCATACGTCCTCATAAAGGCGTTGTCCTCGTCGATGAACACGATGCTGTTTTCGATACAAGCCAGGTCACGCTGCCAGTTTCGGCCGGAGAGGACCTTGCAGGGCACATCGCAGCTCACCTGCACGCCGCTGTCAGGCCCCAGCTGGTCAAACGCGCTAATCAGCTCGAGAAGCGTCGTCTTGCCGGTCGCGCTGTTGCCCTGAAGAACCGTCAGGTTGCGTCGGATGTCCAGCTTGATCTGCACCTTGTTGTTGCGCACAACGACCTGATGCGAGCCCCTCACAGCCGACCCTCCCTCAGGCATTTGGCGCCGATAAGCACCAGCTCGTCCATGGAGTGCACAATATCGCCTGTGTTGGCCACCTTGGCGGTAAAAAGCCTCTCGCCGAAATCCATCAGGTGATACAGGTTGATGGTGATGTCCTGCCTTTTCGCAATAGCCAGAATCCAGCGCGCGCAATTGTCGCCGCAGTTGGATGCGTTGTAGACACGCTCGGGCAGGAAGTACATCAGCAGGAGAGTTTTCAGGCCGCCGGAAAGTTTCTCCGGCGGAATGACGCCCAGTATCTTTGTCTCGATGGCGTTGGGGCCGAGGACGGTGCCTTTATCGATAGAGGCGATTATCTTCTGGGCAAAGGGGTCGTTGAACCATTCGCCGGAGTAGGTGTTGTTGAAGTAGACCGAGGTGTTATACACAACCTCGTCCATATCGCCAAAATGGATAGTGAGCACTCGTCCCTCCCGCGTTAGCTGCTCAGGGGATTATAACGGCAGGGACAGGGGCTCTGAGCAGCAAACAGGCAATTCACGAGTGAACTCCCGAGCCCCCCGAGTCCCCCCGAGTCCCCTGAGATTACAACATCCCGGGCATCTTGCCGCGCGGCGGCGCCGTTCCGACGACCGTCCCTGCAAGCCGCCCCGAAGCGGCCGCGAGGCCGGTGGTCAGCGCGTGCGTGCCGCGCGTCGGCGTCGGCGCAGGAAGGCGGGTTCCAGCAGCAAAAAGCCCCCGGCACGGTGCCTGCGAGCGGAGTCGGCTGCGGGCGATGCCGGGGGCGTTGAGATGTGCGTCGGGCTTTCGGGCTTCCGGCGTGCCTTACTGGATGGTTCCGGGCTTGCCTGCGCAGCGCACGGGCAGGGGCTCGGGCAGGGGGACCTGACGGAACTCCTTGAGGAAGTCAACGATATAGTCAGCGGTGCCGGCCATCATGGCGTCGCCCCACTCCTTGCTGGCGGTCTTGGCGTGGTCGGGACCGATCCAGCCGTTGGAGGCGTAGCGCACGGCGTCGCGCGGCATGCCCACATGCACGCCCTTGTACAGCACGCTGCTCCAGCCGTCCGTGGGCATGGAGTCGCTCACGTCGTTGACGAGGTTCATCTCGCCGACCTGCCCCTCGAGCTGGCTCATGTCGACAAGCTCAGGGTTCACGGCAAGCATGGCGGAGGTTTCCTCGCCGGCGCCGTGGCCGCCCTTCCACTCGGGGTTGATCTCGCCGGCCATGAGCCACCAGTTCATGAGCGCGCACCGCGCCCCGCGACGGTCGAGCTCCTCGCCCACCTGGGAGAGCGGCTTGATGTTGGGGCCGTGGCCGTTGAGGAAGACGAAGCGCCGCGCGCCGTAATCAAAGAGCTGGTCGGTGAGGCGTTTGGCGATCTGATAGAGCAGGTCGTAGCCGATTGAAAGCGTGCCGGGATAGCCCAAAAGGTCGTCGGCGGCGCCAAACGGCAACGTCGGGGCGATGAGGACGTCGGGGTCCTTGGCCTCGATAAGGTCGAGCAGGTAGTTCGGGGCGATGGTGTCCACGCCCAGTGGGTTGTGGCGACCGTGCTCCTCGGTGGAGCCGATTGCAAGGATGACCAGGTCGTTTCCTTCATCGAAGTACCTCTTCACCGCAGGCCAGGTTGACGTTTCGATGCGCATGCGCAAACCCCCTTTGACAATTGCCCCTCTCAGCCGCCGAGCTGCGAGATTGGCCCCTAGCATGACGCGGCAATTCTAGTCCAGGCAGGCCCGCAACGTAACGTCCCAGCAGGGGCGACGAAACGATGCCACCCATTACATACATTGAAGCGTGCAGGCAATCCAGCCGCGATGAGCATCCGCGAATCGCCCGATGGCCCTTCGGGATGCGTGCGCGACCCCGGTGCGCAGGCACATCGGCGCACGGGCGACGATGCAAGCAGGGGTTTACCGCAAGATGAACGCCATCCAACGCAAGTGTGCCATTTGTGCCCCTGCGATATCCCCTACCCGCATCGTCTTCTACAAGCGAGCGCACCTTAGCCTGTCATAAGCCACGACGCGCGCCGTGTTCTATCGTCTTCGGCCCGCGAGCAGGCCTTAAACCCTAGGCCTCAAGCTCGGGCAGCGGGGTCTTGGAGAACGCCCGGATGAAGTCGACCATCCATGCCGCGACGGTCTCGAGCATCTCGCGGCCCCACTCGGCGCTGGCATCCTTGGGGTCGTCGGGCCCGATCCATCCGTTGTCCGAGTAGTAGTTGGTGGGTCGGGGTACCGTCACGCTGACGCCCTTGTACACCACCGTGTCGAAGTGGGTGCTCGGCATGTCGTCGCCCAGGTCGTTTTTGAGCTCCATCCCCTCGACGCTGTCGAGGTCCACCAGCGAGGGGTCGATGTAGAGGTTGGCGCTTGTCTCCTGGCCGCCGCCGTGGCCGCCGGCCCATGCGGGGTTGAAGTCGCGCACCATGCTCCACCAGTTGAGAAGCGCCCCGCGGCAGCCCTTCTTCGCAAGGTCGAGCTGGCACTCGGTGAGGGCCTTGGTGTTGCCGCCGTGGCCGTTGAGGAACACGAAGTGGCGGAAGCCCTGGTCGTACAGGTTCTCGCAGAGCTTGGAGACCACCGCAAGATACAGCTGGTCTCCCAGGTTGAACGTACCCGGGAACTCGATGAAACGCGGGCTGGAGCCAAAGGGCAGGATGGGCGCGATGAGAAGGCCCGGCAGGTCCTTCTCGATGAGCTCGGAGAGCTTCTGGGGCGCGAAGGAGTCGGTGCCCAGCGGGTTGTGCTTGCCGTGCTGCTCAGTGGAGCCGAAGAGCATGAGAACCGTGTCGCTACCTTCAAGATAAGCCTCTACTTGAGGGTACGTCATACGCTCAAGACGCATATCGATTTCCTTTCAAACAAGACGATTACCTCGAAACTTGAGAGTTGTCACAAACCCTCAACCCTCAACCATCAACGCCTGAAACCGAATTACATGCTGGACTCGATGCCGAACTATTTACTTCAGACTCTCAATGTGCGCAAGGCACTTCGCCGTCTCGTCCTCGTAGCAGATTGGGTCGGGCAGGGCCACGTCGCGCAGGTTGCGCACGAAGCGGGCGATGTAGTCGGCCGTTCCCTCCAGCATGGCGCGGCCAAGCTCGGCGCTCGCCGTCTCGGGCGGGTTGTCGTGGCCCTCGGCCACCCAGCCGTTGGAGGCCATGCGCACGAGCGGGCGCGGCATGTCGACGGCTACCCCGTCCCACTCGACGCTCATCCAGCCCGTCGTCTTGAGCGCCGGCCCGAAGTCGTCGCGCAGGCCCTCGGGAGCGAGGGCGCCAAGGTCGACGCTGTCGGGGTCAATCGCGAGGTTGGCGCTCGTCTCCATGCCGTCGCCGTGACCTCCGCCCCAGGCGGGATTGATCTGGGGGGCCATCTTCCACCAGTTCATCAGCACGGCGATGCAACCGGCCTGGTTGAGCTCGGAGCACACCGTAGAGATGGACTTCACGTTGCCGCCGTGGCCGTTCACAAAGACGAAGCGCCGCGCACCATAGGCATAGAGCGAGTCGGTGATGCTCCCGAGCACGTCGATGAGGCCCTGCACGCCCAGCGAGACGGTCCCGGGGAAGCCCATGAGGTCGTCGGTGGCGCCGTAGGGCACCGTCGGGGCGATGAGCACGCCGGGCTCGCGGGCCTCGATCAGGTCCATGAGGCAGTCGGGCGCCATCGTGTCGGTGCCGAGCGGGTTGTGCAGCCCGTGGCACTCGATAGACCCCACGCCGATGAGCACGGTGTCGTTGTTGTTGAAGTATTCCTGGCACTGAGGCCATGTGATGCGCGAAAGTCTCATGCGATACCCCCTTGCGTGTACGCCCGGCATTAGCCGGCCGGCCCTTCGAACGCGGCCATTCTAGCCCGCGCCCCCAGCCCAAGGAGGTTCGCGCGAACGTCTCCCCAGAGCGGACACTCGGGCCCACTCGAGGCGGCGCACGTGGCCAGCCGCGCCTTGCGCCTTAGGGCGCGACCCTGCTTGGCGTGTCCGCGCCACGTGGCCGGCCACGCCTAACACCTCGCGGCGTGGCCCCGCTTGGCCTATCCGCTCCGCGTGCCGCGCCGGTCGCGCCTTGCGCCTTAGGCAGCGACTCTGTCCAGCGCGTCCGCGTCGCATGCGGCACCGCCCACGCCATGCACCTCACGGTGTGCCCGTTTTGAACCAAGCGCTTCTTGCTGCGCACCCCTTGCGCAAAGCGCGTATGATGCCCCCGTTTGCAACCTGGCTTCACCGCGCGCCAAGGCGGCGCGGAGGCGGCGAGGCATGTATGCATGAAAGGGGAATTGCCAGTATGACCAGCACTGTCGATGCCAAGAGCATTGCCTTTGAGGACGGCGAGGTCGTCGCGCTCGTCGGCAAACTGTCCGGCGCCAAGAGCCCTTCGGGCTTTGAGGAGGAGACCCTTGAGGTCGTGAAGGAGTTCTGCGCTCCCTTTGCCGACTTCGAGCGCAACTCGCTCATGTGCGGCTTTGTCAAGCCCAAGAACTTCTCGGGCACCAAGCCCGTCGTCATGCTCGACGCGCACGGCGACGAGGTGGGCCTCATGGTGAAGTCCATCCACGAGGACGGCACGCTCACCTTCATCAACCTGGGCGGCTTCTCCAACGGCAGCGCCATCGGCATGGAGGTCCTCGTGCGCACGACGCTCGGCACCTGGGTGCGCGGCGTCGTGGGCGCGAAGCCGCCGCACTTCATGACCCCCGCCGAGCGCGAGGCCGGCCTTGCCGGCATGGAGCTCAAGATCGACGTGGGCGCCACGAGCAAGCAGGAGGCCGTCGAGAAGTTCCACATGGGCGTGGGCGAGCCGGTATGCCCCGCCACCGTCTTCCACTATCAGCCCGAGCAGCGCGTCATGTTCGGCAAGGCCTTTGACTGCCGCGCCGGCGTGGCCGCCATGCTCCTGGCCCTGCGCGAGCTGTCGAAGCTCGACCTGCCCTTCGACGTGGTGGCTTCCGTGAGCGCCCAGGAGGAGGTCGGCGAGCGCGGCGTGGCAAGCGCGGTGCGCCATTTCCAGCCGAGCGTGTGCTTCATGTTTGAGGGTGCGCCCGCCGACGACACCTTCGGCCATCCCGCCGACGCGCAGTGCTGCCTCAACCAGGGGCCGATGTTTCGCTATGCCGATCGCTGCATGATCACCAACCCCCGCTACCAGCGCTTCGTGCTCGACGCAGCCGCCCAGGCGGGCCTTCCCGCCCAGGGTGCCGTCCGCGTGGGCGGCGGAACCGACGGCGGCATCGCCCACCTCATGGACAACGGCATCCCCTGCGTCGTTGCGGGCGTCCCCTGCCGCTACATCCACTCCAACTGCGCCATTGCCAGCATCGACGATGTGATGAACACCGCCCGCGTCGCCGTTGCCAGCATCGCCTCGCTCACCCCCGAGGTTGCCGGCGAGTTCTAATATCCGCCGTCAAAACCCAAACTCGCATCTCATCTGAAGGCCCGACCGCCACCACTCCCAGGAATGTGTGCCGGTCGGGCCCCTTTTGTTTCCATGCGTGGAAAAGTTGCCGTTCGCGGCCCCGCCCACCTTGAATGTTGCAACAATGCCCTTGTTCGCGCCGTGGGAGGCGCATACCACCCCCAACCGCCACGAGGTTGGGGAACGATAAAGGGGGATTCCCATGGATTGTCAGCTCAGCCGTCGCAACTTCCTGCTTAGCTCCGCTGCGCTTGGTACGCTCGCCGCCTTCGCCGGTGCCGGCATCAACGCCGGCGTCGCTAAGGCCGACCCCGTTGAGAAGATCACCATCGGCCGCGCCGTGGACTCCGACGACCTCGACCCCGTCACCTGCATCGGCAACGTCAACATCTTCGTCTTCAACCTGCTGCTTGACGGCCTGCTGAAGACCTCCGACGACGGCTCCTCCATCGAGCCCTGCCTGGCCACCGACATGCCCGAGGTCTCCGAGGACGGCAAGACCTACACCTTCCACGTGCAGGAGGGCCTGGTCTTCTCCGACGGCACCCCCGTCACCGCCGAAGACTGGGAGTGGACCTTCACCCGCGCCATCGAGGACGAGGACTCCAACTGGCATATGTGCGTCGAGAACATCGACCATGTCGAGTGCCCCGACGACACGACCGTGATCGTCTACACCAAGGAGGAGGCCGCCGCCACGCTGGCCAACCTGTGCATCTTCACGCTGGGCGTCCAGAGCAAGGCGTACTTCGAGAAGGTCGGCGCGGACGAGTACCACAACGCGATTCTCGGCACCGGCCCCTACACCGTCTCCGAGTGGAAGAAGGGCGAGTACCTCACGCTTGAGGCCAACCCCAACTACCGCGTCGCCGACAAGCCCATCACCAAGACCGTCGAGTTCAAGGTCGTCAGCGACGACGCCGCCCGTATCATCCAGCTGCAGGGTGGCGACATCGACATCGCCACCGACCTGTCCTTCTCCGGCATGATGCAGCTCGAGGGCGACGCCAACATCACCGTCCAGCCCGACCCCTCCACCATGGTGTACTGGCTGTCGCTGAACACCACGAGCGAGAAGCTGGCCGACGCCAAGGTTCGCGAGGCCCTCTACCTGGCCACCAACTCCCAGGAGTTCGTGGACACCATCACCTTCGGCTACGCCACGCCCGCCTGCTCCATCCTGTCGCCTTCCTCTGAGTACTACTACGCCTCCGACCAGCCCTCCGGCGACGTCGAGAAGGCCAAGGCCCTTCTCGAGGAGGCCGGCGTGGGCTCCCTCGAGCTCAACCTGCTCGTGCGCGAGGGCAACGAGACCTACAACCAGATCGGCATGATCCTCATGAAGCAGTGGGCCGAGATTGGCATCACCGTCAACCTCAACCAGCTGGAGTCCACCGCCTACTCCGCCGCTCGCAAGGACCTCTCCAACTTCGACCTGATCATCTCCGGTTGGAGCGACGACGTCTCCGACCCCGCCGAGATGATGCAGTTCGTCTTCGACTACAGCGTGACCCAGGGCTACTACTCCGGCGTCCAGTTCGACGACGAGATGCAGCAGCTCAACTCCGACGCCCTGGTCGAGCTCGACGAGGAGAAGCGCAAGGATCTGTACGCCCAGATTCAGCAGAAGCTGCGCGAGATGGCCATCTTCGTCCCGCTCATGGTCACGCCCTGGTGCAACGCCATGAACGCCGCCGTCACCGGCTGGGTCCAGACGCCTCTGGGCAACTTCCGCTTCGAGGACCTGGCTCGCGAGGCCTAAGCAAGGCCCTGCGATATGCCACGGGTGGTGTGCATATGAGGCAGAACGCCCGCTAATCATGAGGGACCGCGGTGGAAAAGCCCGCCGCGGTCCCATTTGCTGTAACAGCGACGTTCCGTGCGAGCAGAAAAGCCTGTATGCTTACGCTTTCATGCATGTGAGGGGCATGCATATGCACTTTTTTGTTCGCACGCCGTCATCGGAAGGAAAGGAGGGGGAGGCGTGGAAACGCTACGGTATATCGTCAAACGCGTTCTGCAGATGATCCCGGTGTTTGTCATTGCAATCATCGCAATCTTCTTGCTGATGCGCCTTCTGCCGGGCGACGCGGCCCTCGCGACGCTTGGCGACAAGATCGACCCCAAGGTGTATGAGGCCCTGAAGGAGCAGATGGGCCTGAACGCATCGCTTTGGACCCAGTTCACCGTCTACGTGGGCAACCTCGTCCAGGGCGACTTGGGCACCTCGACCATCTACAAGCTGCCCGTCAGCGACCTCATCAGCAGCCGCATGCTGGTCACGCTGTGCCTGGCCCTCACCGCGACGCTCTTCACCGTGATCGTCGCCCTGCCCCTGGGCTATCTGGCCGGCGTCAAGAAGGACAAGCTCCCCGACATCCTCACGCGCATCTTCGCGCTCATCGGCCTGGCGGCCCCGTCGTTCTGGGTGGGCCTGGTGCTGCTCATCGTCTTCGGCGTCAACCTGGGCATCTTCCCCACCTCGGGTTGGGGCAAGACCTGGCCCGAGCACCTGCAGGCGCTCGTGCTGCCCGGTTTCACGCTGGCCTTCACCTCCATCGCGGTCGTCATCCGCAACGTCCGCAACAACGTGGTGGACGTCCGCAACGCCGACTACGTGGACTTCGGCCGCTCGAAGGGCCTGTCCAACTGGGTGATCTCCACCGGCTATGTGCTGCGCAACGCCCTCATCCCCACCGCCACGCTGCTGTCGATGCGCATCATCGGCATGCTGTCGGGCTCGGTGATCATCGAGAACATCTTTGGCCTGCCGGGCATCGGCGCCCTGCTCGTCCAAGCCGTCACCGGCCGCGACTACGCCACGGTGCAGGCCTGCGTCATGGTGTTCGTCATCATCACGCTCGTCGTCAACCTCGTGACCGACATCCTCTACTCGGTGCTTGACCACCGCATCAAGTTGGGAGATGAGAAGTAATGGCAGATACCGCATCGCTCGCTCCCAAGCGCACCAAAGTCAAGAAAGTCCCCATCTGGAGGCGCAGCCCGAGCCTCGTCATCGGCGCCGTCATCGTCGCCCTCACCTTCCTCGTGGCGGCGTGCCCCACGCTGTTTGCCCCCAACGCCGACCAGCCCGTGACCAGCCTCATGGACTTCACGGCGATGCTGCAGGCCCCAAGCGCCGAGCACTGGTTCGGCACCGACAACTACGGCCGCGACATCTACACGATGGTCATCGCCGCCACCCGCCTCGACCTGCTCATCGGCCTGGGCTCGGTCGCCCTGCCGTTTGTGGTGGGCACGCTCCTGGGCCTTGTGTGCGGCTACTACGGCGGCAAGCTCGACACCGTCGTCATGCGCGTCCTGGACATCTTCGTGGCGTTCCCGTTCATGGTGCTGGCCATCGCCATCGTCGCCATCCTGGGCAACGGCGTGATGAACCTGCTCATCGCCATGTGGATCGTCAGCTGGCCCCCCTATACGCGCCTCGTGCGCTCCGAGGTGCTCATCGCCAAGAACTCCGAGTACGTGCAGGCGGCCAAGACGCTGGGCTACTCCGACGTCAGGATCATCTTCCGCCACATCCTGCCCAACGTCATCTCCAGCTCCGTGGTGTATGCGGCCTCCGACATCGTGATGTGCATCATGACCGCGGCCTCCATGAGCTTCCTGGGCCTAGGCGTGGACGCAGCCACGCTTGAGTGGGGCTCCATCATCTCCAGCGGCAAGAGCTACCTGCTCGGCGGCTACTGGTGGATCTCCTCCATGCCCGGCATCGTCATGGCAATCGTGGGGCTCGGCTTCTCGCTGTTCGGCGACGGTCTCAACGACCTGCTCAGGACCAAGGATTAGAAAGGGGGTCTGAGACATGGCAAACATTCTCGAGGTAGACGACCTCTCGATGCACTACATCACCAAGAGCTCCACCGTGCGCGCCGTGGAGAAGGTCACCTTCTCCATTGCCGAGGGCGAGACGTTCGGCCTGGTGGGCGAGTCGGGTTGCGGCAAGTCCACCACGGCGCGCTCGCTCGTGCGCCTGCTGCCCGACGTGGGCAAGATCGTGGGCGGCTCGGTGCGCTACAAGGGCAAGGACCTCACGAAGATGAGCGACCGCGAGATCCGCGGCATGCGCGGCAAGGAAATCGGCATGATCTTCCAAGACCCGATGACCTCGCTCAACCCGGTGACCACCGTGCGCAAGCAGTTCTTCGAGTCGCTCAAGCGCGAGGGCATGAGCAAGAAGGAGATGGAGGCGCGGGCCATCGAGCTGCTGCGCCTCGTGGGCATCCCCGAGCCCGAGAACCGCCTGGGCAACTACGTGCACGAGATGTCGGGCGGCATGCGCCAGCGCGTCATGATCGCCATCGCCCTGGCCAGCCAGCCGCGCCTGCTTCTGGCCGACGAGCCCACCACGGCCCTCGACGTCACCATCCAGGACCAGATCATCTGCCTGCTCAACGACCTGCGCGAGAAGCTCGGCATGTCCATCCTGCTCGTGACGCACGACCTGGGCGTCGTCAACGAGATGTGCCATCACGTGGGCGTCATGTACGCCGGGCGCATCGTGGAGATCGCCGACACGCGCAACCTGCTCCACCATCCCAAGCACCCCTATACCGTGGGCCTCATCAACTCGCTGCCCGCCGAGAACGACTCGCGCGCACGCCTCGAGCCCATCCACGGCGCGCCGCCCAACCTCGCGCATGAGATTGTGGGCTGCGCCTTTGCGCCGCGCTGCCCCTTCGCAGACGAGCTGTGCCGCACCAAGGCCCCCAACATGCAGACGCTTGTGGGCGGCCATCGCGTGCGCTGCCACCACGCCGACCCCTACGACCGCACGCGCGTGACAGACCAGGACCGCGACTTTGCCGAGGAGCTCATCGCGAGCGGCAGCGAGCAGGGAGCCAACGCCGACAAGGACGCGGCCGACGCCCTCACGCCCGACTTGAAGGAATCGAAGGGAGGGCAGGCGTAATGGCAGACCAGAGCAAAGACGCGAAGGCCGCGGCAACCCAGCAGCCGGGCGGCACGAGCGCCGAGCCCCTGCTGCAGGTAACCGACCTGTGCAAGAGCTTCCCGCTCAAGTACGGCGTGCTTGAGGCCATCGCCCACAAGGAGCGCAAGTACCTCACCGCCGTCGACCATGTGTCGTTTACCCTCAACGCCGGCGAGACGCTTGGCCTGGTAGGCGAGTCGGGCTGCGGCAAGTCGACCCTGGCGCGTACCGTCATCAACCTGTACAACCCCACGGGCGGCAAGGTGGTCTTCGCCGGCACGGACTTCTCGCAGCTCTCCAAGCGCGAGCTGCGCCGCAGCTGCAAAGACATCCAGATGATCTTCCAGGACCCGTATTCCTCGCTCAACCCGCGCATGACCGTGCGCCAGGTGCTGCGCGAGGAGCTGCTGCAGCACGACATGTGCGCAAAGGACGAGGTAGAGGGTCGTATCCTCGAGCTTCTTGAGCTCGTGGGCCTCACCGAGGAGCAGGCTGACCGCCTGCCGAGCGCCTTCTCGGGCGGCCAGCGCCAGCGCATCGGCATCGCGCGAGCCCTCGCGGTCGAGCCCAAGCTCATCATCGCCGACGAGCCGGTCTCGGCCCTGGACGTCTCCATCCAGGCGCAGATCATCAACCTGCTCTGCGACCTGCAGGAGAAGCTCGGCCTCTCCATCCTCTTCATCAGCCACGACCTGCGCGTCGTGCGCTACATCTCCGACCGCGTGGCCGTGATGTACCTGGGCGCCATGGTGGAGACCGCGCCGACCGAGATCCTGTACGACTCCCCCGCGCACCCCTACACGAAGGTGCTCCTCGCCGCCGCCCCCTCCATGGAGGAGAACAAGACCGACGACAAGAAGGCTGCCGTTTTGGGCGAGCTCCCCTCCCCCATCAACCTGCCCACGGGCTGCCGTTTCCACCCGCGCTGCCCCTATGCCGACGACATCTGCCGCACGCAAAGCCCCGAGCTGCGCTGCCTGTCAGAATCGCCCGCCGGCGCGCACATGTGCGCGTGCCACCACCCGCTCGTCTAGCACGACCCTGCGGGATTTACGTTGACGCAAGAGAGAGCCTCCCCGCCCACCGGTGGGCGGGGAGGCTCTCTCTTGTCGGGTGGTGTGATGGGCCTATCTCGACCGCGGGAGCGGGCGGCGCGAGTCTTAGCCCCATCCCCTGATTGCCCACACTGCCGCATGGCCATCCGTCGAGTATGGAAGACAGTTTGAACGTAAATCTGTCGACTATAGAAGACAGAATTCGTGTTAATCTGTCGACTATAGAAGACATAGTGCTACGCAAGCGAGGTTCGAATGAATCACGACGTGCTCAAAGAGGTCATTTTCGATCAACAGGACGTCATACAAGGCGAGGCTATCGTCCCGAGGCGCTACAAGCTTGACCCCAACGCGAACTATGCCGTGACGGGCCTGCGCCGCGCCGGCAAATCGACCCTGCTGCATGCGGTCGTGCAAGACCTCGTCGCGTCAGGCGTCGCATGGGAGCGCATCATTTACGTCAACTTCGAAGACGAGCGCCTGGCCGAGTTTACGAGCAAGGACTTCAACGACATCCTGCTCGTCCAAAAGGAGCTGTCGAGCGATGAGGGCTTTTTCTTCCTTGACGAGGTCCAGAATATCGACGGATGGGAGAAATTCGCCCGTCGCTTGGCCGACTCGGGCAAGCGCGCCTACATTACCGGCAGCAACGCGGCCATGTTGAGCAGGGAAATCGCCACGACATTGGGCGGGAGATATCTCATCCAGCATGTGAGCCCCTATCGTTTCGACGAGTACCTCGATGCGGTGGGGCAGGCGCATGATGATAGGTCAATTCGCACCACATCCGTGGCCGGCGCGATTATGGGCCGCTTCGATGACTTTTACCGCCTCGGCGGCTTTCCCGAGTCGCTGCGATACCGCAGCGCGCGCGATTATGTTGAGAGCGTCTATCAGAAGGTGCTCCTAGGCGACATAGCCGCACGTAGAGGGGTCCGCAACGTCCAAGCGCTGCGCATCCTCATGAAGAAGGTCGCCGAGACGGTTCGCGGCGAGGTTTCGTTCAGCGCGCTGCATGGGATGCTCAAGGCCGTGGGCTTGTCGGCGAGCAAAGACTCCGTCGTCGACTATATCGGGTTTGCCAAGGAAGCCTACCTGATCTTTGACGTGCGCAACGCCGTCGCCAAGTTCGTCGAGCGCGAAGGCAGCCCGGAGTACTACTTCTCCGACAACGGCCTGCTCAATCTTTTCCTGCGCGACAAGGATACAGCCCTGCTTGAGAACGAGATTGCGGTCGCGCTGCACGACCGCTTCGGCGAGGGACTGTTCTATCTCAAGTCTGCCAAAAACGGCATAGACATCGACTTCTATGTGCCTGAAGAGGGCCTGGCCGTTCAGGTGGCGTATTCGATTGAGGGACAGGCTCGCGTGCGCGAGGTCGAGAGCCTCGTCAGGCTTGCGCGCGTGCAGCCCGACATGCGCCGCTATCTCATCGTGACCAAGCAAGAGCAGGAGACCATCGAGGCCGACGGTATCACGATCGAGGTCGTCCCCGCATGGCGGTTCCTGCTGAAAGACCCTGCGGTGATGGGCGGATGAGGGAGATCGCCGGTGCGGCCTCGCCCAGGTCGAAGCCGGGC